>NZ_CP015849.1:3153125-3478750 GCF_001654495.1 Streptomyces sp. SAT1 | reverse complement strand
GACTCGGCGTACGACCTGGAGGAGGTCCTGACCGGGCTCGGCATCGGGGAGGCGGTGGTGACGGTGCTCGGCGAGAGCGGCGCGCCGACCCCGGTGGCGGCCACCCGGCTGCGGGCGCCCGAGTCCCTGATGGGCCCGGTCGCCGGGCCGGACCTGGACCGTGCGGTACGGGAATCCCCGCTCCACGCACGTTATGCACAGGCTGTGGACCGGGAATCGGCGTACGAGAAGCTGACGGCGGCTCAGGCAGCTCGGGCCGCTCAGGCGGCGGAGACGGGGGCAGCGCAGCCGGCTCCGTCCCCGGGGCGGGAACCGGAGCGCCCGCGCGGCGGCCGGGGCCGGGACGCCGGGGAGGAGCCCTCGGTCATCGAGCAGGTCGTGGGCAGTGGCGTCTTCCGGTCCCTGGCCCGGTCGGTGGGCACCCAGCTCGGCCGGGAGATCACCCGCTCCCTCTTCGGCACGGCCCGCAGAAGGCGCTGAACCGCTGAACCGCTGCATCGGGGCCCGTACGCCGGCGCCGGAACCGCGACCCGCACAGTCGACGGCGGACCGGGCGCCGATGTCCTCGACGCTCGGTCCGTCCGCCCGACACCGCTCAGACGGTGCGGGGTACCTGCTGCGCGTGCCCGCGGATGCGGAAGGCGGTGACGATCTCCATCACGCCGACCACGATCAGCCACCAGCCGCCGATCAGGGTGAGCACCGCGACCGACTCCAGCGGGGAGTCGATCAGGACGATCCCGGCGATGAAGGTGAGGACGCCGAGGAAGATCTGCCAGCCGCGGGCCGGTGCCGTGCGGTCGTGGATCGCGGCGATCGTCTGCGTGATCCCGCGGATCAGCCAGCCGATGCCGATCCACAGGGCCAGCAGCAGGATCGACTGCATGGCGCCGCGGAAGCAGAACAGGCCCAGCAGGATCGACAGCGCGCCGCTGGCGAAGGCCAGGACGCGCAGGGCCGTCGACTTGTGGGTGCCGAAGGCGGAGACCAGCTGGAGCACCCCGCTGACCACGAGGTAGACGCCGAAGAGGACCCCGGCGGCCAGGAGCGAGGCGCCCGGCCAGAGCAGGACGAGGATGCCCAGGACGAGGGCGGCCACGCCGGTCACCAGGACCGCCTGCCAGGCAGCCCGGGACAGGAAGTGGAGCGGCCCTTCCAGCGGGGGCTCGTAGGGCCCTTCCGGGCGCGCTGACGCATGGGGCGCCCCCGTGGTCGTACGGGGGTCGCGCATCGCGTGGACGCGGCGGTCGTCGTCTCCCGGCCCGCCGGGGCCGACGGTCGGTGGCTCGGTCATGGTCCATGCTTGGACCGGCCACGGGCGGGCCGCCACCGCTGTGAGCCGTTCGGGTGACGGCGGCCCGCACTGCCGCGGTCCGCGCCGCCGCGGTCCGCACGACCGTGGCCCGCACCGCCGTCCGTGGTCCGCGCCGGTCGGTCGAGCCGGTCACTTCCCGGTCGGCTTCGTCTCCTTCTCCTTCTCGTCCTCGCCCTCGTCCTCCTGGCGCTCCTTCTCCTTCCCGGTGGTCTTCGCGGCCTTGGCGGCTGCCTTGATCTCCTGCTTGTGCGCCCGCACCTTGGCCAGTGACTCGGGTCCGGTGATGTCGGCGACGGACCGGAAGGACTCCGCCTCGCCGTACGGACCCGCGGCCTCCCGCCACCCCTCGGGGCGGACGCCGAGCTGCTTGCCGAGCAGCGCCAGGAAGATCTGCGCCTTCTGCTTGCCGAAGCCGGGCAGCGCCTCCAGGCGGCGCAGCAGCTCGGGCCCGCTGTCCACGTCCCGCCAGAGGGCCTCGGGGTCACCGTCGTAGTGCTCGACGAGGTACTGGCACAGCTGCTGGATCCGCTTGGCCATCGAGCCGGGGTAGCGGTGCACGGCCGGCTTGTCCGACAGCAGCCGGCCGAAGGTCTCCGGATCGAACGCCACGATCTCGTGCGCGTCCAGATCGTCGGTGCCCATCCGCCGGGCGATGGTCTCCGGTCCCTTGAACGCCCACTCCATCGGAATCTGCTGGTCCAGCAGCATCCCGATCAGCGCGGCGAGCGGACTGCGCCCGAGGAGGGCGTCGGCGTCCGGGTCCTGGGCGAGGTGCAGGGTGACGTTCATGTCCCGATGATCGCCCGCCGCACGGCCGCCCGCACCGGCGGTGATCAATTCGAGTGGCCGGTCCTTTTTATTCGTGTTCCGTAACTTCGCATATTCCAGGTGCGTTATGCCGGTGTCGCGCCACCTGGCCCACGGAGAAAAATCATGTGGAACGCCACTCTCTGGACGCTGATCGCGTGTGCTTCCCTCTGCACCGCCGGGTCCATTCTCGTACCGCCCTACCAGTGCAGAATGTGGCGGGTCGACAGCGACGAATTGCGCCGCCGCAGGCTCATGGTCGCCGTACTGAAGAAGAATACCCGGACGCCCGAGGGCGACCCGGCCGTCGAGGGGCCGTCACCCGACGCCCATCTCGTCGGGTGAGCGGATGAACCATCCGATCGCACATATAGGTCTAATCAGGGAATTCCTTCACCCGTTTGCCGCGCATCCGGGGAAGTCGGGTGGCGTTAGGTGGGATATGACGAAGGCATCCAGGGAAGGGTACTTGGGTCTGCTCGTGGGCCGCGAGCGTCAGGACGCGAGTGCCACACACGCGGTGACGTCGGGTCCCGACCCCCGTCTGCCCGCCCCTCCCGTGCAGTTGACGGCCGACGCTCACACCACTCTGGCCAGGAGGAACAGGAGCGGTCCGCCGGTCGCCCCGGTCGCGCCCAAGGCGACCGAGTCGCTGCTGAGGGAGTTCCTGGACGCGATGAGCGCGCTCGAAGCCGATCTCGCCCGCCGCTGGGTCGGCTCGGAGAGCCGGACCGTCTTCTCGCGATCCGAATAGCCGGGCCGCCGCATGTATGACGAACGTATGGGCGGGCGCTCGGGCTATTCCGCTGATTATCCCTACGCGGAGTCGGACGGTTTTGCGGAACCCCGCCCTCGTACCGGCACCGGTCGCCATCGGGCCCCCTCCGCGTTCTTCTCCGGCCCCCTCGGCCCTCTGGTGCCCCCGGACTCGGCATGGGACCCGGCCGAGGAACTGGCTTTCATGCTCCAGGACGCGATGGAGCACCAGACGCCGCCGCACACTCCCGTGGAGGGCGAGTGGGGCGAGTGGATGCGGGGCGGCACCCGGTCGAACGGAGCTCCGGCGGCGACGGAGGACGCCGGAGACGCCGTACGAACGGAAAGCCCGGGATTCCCGGGAGCCCCGGAAAGCACGGGAGTACCGGAAACGGCGGGAGTACCGGAAACGGCCAGGGCCCCGGCGGGCAACGGAATTCCGGCCGGTACGGGGATCCCGGACCATCCGGAAAACATGGCGAGTGCGGCGGGCGCGGCGAGTGCGTCCGGTGCGGAAAGCACGGAAAAAGCCTCCGGGACCGTCCGGAACACCCCGTTGGAGAATCTCCAGGAGATCACGGCGGAACTGCCGCCCCTGCGGGACGCCGCGCGCGGCCACCGGAAGGTGCGCCAGCGCAGGCGGCCGAGCGGCGTCCGCGCCGCCAGCCATGTCATCGCGGCCCTCGCTGCGGTGACCGCCTCGGCGGTGAGCTTCTTCGGCGGCATGGTCGCCTACGACCCGCTGCGGATCGTCGCCGTGACCCGGATGCACGGCGGCATCGCCTCCTGGTGGCCGCTGCTGGTCTACGGGCCCTGGTTCGTGGCGTCCCTGTCCGTCCTGCGCGCCGCGCTGCACCGCCGCCGGGCCGTGCACTCCTGGTGCGTGGTGCTGCTCTTCTCGTCCATCGCGATGCTCCTGTGCGTGATCCAGGCGCCCAGGACGGTCATCGACATGTCGGCGGCGGCCCTGCCGGGCCTGGCGTCCCTGGCCTGCTTCCAGCAGCTCGTACGCCAGATCACGCTGACCCGCCCGCCCCGCCGCACGGCGCCGCGCCACCGCGTGCACCGCGTCCCCCGGCCGGACACCGCCGAGACCGAGCCGGCACCCGCCGCCCGCACCACCCCGGCGGCGGCGGTTTCCCCCTCCTGAGGACCCGGGCGTCCCGGCAGTCACCCCTTCCCGGGGCCTGCCGTGCTCAGGCGCTCACCACGTCCCGGACCGCCGCCAGGAACTCCTCCGTGCGCGGGTGGGTCGGATGGGCGGGGCGGGCCAGATAGACCGTGGCGGCGGGCGCGTCGGAGACCGGGACGAAGCGCACCCCCGGATGGCCGTGGCTCTCGGCCGTGCCCGCCGCGCCGAGCCCGAACGCGGCGCCGGTGGCGATCAGGTTCAGCCACTCGTCCACGTTGCCCACCTCGACCGTGGCCGCCGGACGCCGCTCCGGCGGCCACAGTTCCGGCGAGGCGGTGCCGGCGTCGGGCCACAGCGCCAGCGGGAGGCCCGGGTCCGCGGTCAGCTCGGCCAGCCGCACCCGCTCCCGGCCCGCGAGGGGATGGTCGTCGGGGAGCGCGGCGACCCGGTCCTCCCGGTAGAGGGCCTCGGTGCGGATGCGCGGATCGGCGGGAACGGTGCGCAGCACCGCCACATCGGTGTCGCCGGTGGCCAGGCCCGCGGTGCTGTTGTCCTGCCGGACCACGTCGAGCGGCACATGCGGATGGGCCCGCCGCCAGGAGCGCAGCAGCGGCACGGTCTGCTGCCCGAGCACCGCGCAGGTGTACCCGAGGCGCAGCGGCCGCGAGACGGCCCGGGTGTCGGCGAGCGCGGAGTCCAGGTGCGCGAGGATCGCCCGCCCGTGCCCGAGCAGCGTCGTCCCGGCCGAGGTCAGCGCCAGACGCCGCGAGGAACGGTCCACCAGCCGGACGCCGACCCGCGCCTCCAGCTGGGCGATCGTCCGGGACAGCGCGGGCTGCGTCATGTGCAGCCGGGCCGCGGCGGCCGTGACGGTGCCGGCCGCGGCCACCGCGTCCAGGGCCCGCAGATGGCGCAGCTCCACGTCATCGTTCATGCCTGCGGAGCATAGTCCCTGCCCAGACGGCATTTGCGCGACCGGACCCGGAGTCTCTAGCGTCGAAGAGGCCCGGACACCCCGGGCTGCTCCTCTCGCTCACTCTCTCTACCTCCCCCTATCTCTATCTCCCCTATCTCCCCCTATCTCCCCATCTCCATCTCCCTATCCCCCTACCTCTCTTCTCTTCTATCTCTCTGGCACGAAGGACGGTGGCTTGTCGTGAGGATTCTGCTGGTCGGCGCGGGTGGCACGCTGGGCGGCGCGGTGCGCCGGGCACTCGCGGAGCGCGGGCACGAGGTGATCGGTGTGGGCCGCTCGGGCGGCGACGTGAAGGCGGACGTCACCGACCCCGAGGCGGTGGCCCGGCTCTACGCGAGCACCGGCCGGCTGGACGCGGTGGCGGTCGCGGCGGGCGACGCGGTCTTCGGGCCGCTGGCCGACCTGACCGCCGAGGACTTCGCGGCGACCTTCCGCGGCAAGGCGCTCAGCCAGATCGAACTGGTCCGCCAGGGCACGCGCCACATCGCGCCGACCGGCTCCTTCACGCTGGTCAGCGGCATCCTCTCCGAGGAGCCGATCGCCTCCGGGGCGGCGGCCTCGGCGGTGAACGGCGCCGTCGACGCCTTCGTCCGCGCCGCCGCGATCGAACTCGCCCCCCAGCGCGTCAACGCCGTGAGCCCCACCGTCGTCGAGGAGTCCCTCCCCGCCTACGGTCCCTTCTTCCCCGGCATGGAAGCCGTCCCCGTGTCCCGCGTGGCCACGGCCTACGTACGCTCCGTCGAAGGTGCCCAGACGGGCCGCGTCTACCGCGTCCACTGACCCCGGCGGGCGCTCGGCCCGGCCGCACACCGGCGGGGGCCATGTGACGCTTTGCGGCGCCGGAGCCAAGTAGGGGTGTAAGGCAGTGACCCGCCCGTCGCAAGGAGCGTCCGTGCCCACGGAGCACCCGATGTCCCCACCTGTATCCCCGCCTGTACGAGACCCCTCCGGGTTCGCCGAGTTCTACCGGCAGAACTTCGACGCGGTCCTCGGCTTCGTCACCCGGCGTACCGACAGCGTGCATCTGGCCGCCGACCTGACCGCCGACATCTTCCTGACCGCGCTGGAACGGGCGGACGGTTACGACGCCCGGCGGGGCACGCCCCTCGCCTGGCTGTACGGCATCGCCCGCAACGTCCTGGCCGCGCACTTCCGCGGCAGCGCCCGGGAGCGGCGCGCCGTCTCCAGGATCGCCGGCCACCGGCTGCTGGACGAGCAGGACGCCGCCGCGATCGAGTCGCGCATCGACGCGGACCGCGCCGCCCGGCAGCTGGCCGGGCACCACGCCGCGCTGTCCGAACCGCTGCGCGCCGTGCTGGACCTGGTGGCCGTCGACGGCCTGACCACCCGGGAGGCCGCCCAGGCCCTGGGCATCGGCACCGCCACCGCCCGGATGCGCCTGCACCGGGCCCGCAAGGCCCTGCGCAACGCCACCCCGCCGTCCAACCCGTCCCTGAACGCCCTCCTGGAGGCCGCCTCGTGAACGTCCCCGTCAACTTCCAGCAGCGGCTCGGCGACGAACTGGCGGCCCGCGCCACAGCCCTGCCCGTCCCCTCCCCGGCCCCGGTCCGGCCGCGCCACACCCGCCGTATCGCGGTCACCTCGGTCGGGCTGGCCGCCGCCGTCACCGCCGTCGTCCTGGGCACCCAGGCGGGCAGCGGTCCGGCCGCGCCGCAGGCGACGTCGGTCGCTCCGCCGACCACGGGCGGCGGCTCCGCGCCCGCCTTCGCCAACGTCGACTACTCGGTGACGGTCCGCCCCGACAAGGTCGTCGCGCTCAAGATCGTCGGTACGAAGCTCTCCGGGCTCCAGGCGGCGCTGCGGCGGGCGGGCCTGCCCGCCGTCGTCCTGACCCCCTCGGCCACCTGTGACTCCAAGGTCACCCCGGTCGACACCGGCCACCTCGGCGCGGCGATGTCCCTGGACCCGGAGAACGGCCGCGTCGCGCTCCTCGACCCCGGTGCGATCCCGCACGGCGACACCCTGCTGATCGTCGACGAAGCCCCGGGGAGCGCCCTGCACAAGTCCGTGGGCAGCATGGCCTACATGCTGACCCGGCCCGCCCCGAGCTGCTTCCCCACCTCGCAGGTCGACATCGGCACGAACTGACCCCGCCCGTGACCCGGCTGCGCCGGAGAGCCTCATCGCCCCGTCAGGGACGGCCGGAACCGATCAGGTGAGTGACGAATCCCGGCCCTGGAGTGCCTGCCCCGCGATGGCGGCGATCCGCCCGACCTGCTCGCGCAGCCGGACGAGTTCCGCGGTCCGCCGCCGTCCCGCCACGATCTCGGACAGGGCGGCGGTGACGGTCTCCTCGTGGCCGTCGGTGCCGAGCACCTCGGCGGCCCGGCGGAGCAGAGCGGCGTCCACGCTGACCGTGCGGCTCGGCTCGGGCGAGGGCGGGACGGTGGGTTCGGGGGCCGTGGACTCGGGGGCCGGCCTGGCCCTGCGGCGGAGCGGAGAGGGCGCGGGGGCAGGCGCGGGCTCGGCAGCCGGTGGCGGGGACTGGGGAGCAACGGCACCGGGGCTGCCGAGCACGGTGACCACCGGCTTCCGGTAGCAGACACTCCTCCCCGCCTTGGTCGTGCAGACGACGAGCTCCAGGGTGAGGTCGCAGACGGCCGGGCCGCCGACCCGCTCCAGCGCGTCCGCCAGGTCGGCGAGCTGCACGGCCAACTGCCACGAGCCGCTCATGAAGCGGAACTCGCCGAGCGCGGGTTCCGCGGCGATCCGGAAGGTGAGGCTGATGGACGGCGACGGGCCGCGCCCTTCCCTGGCCGCCAGCCTCCTGTCCGCAAGCAGCGGAGGGCAGCCGCACGGCTGGCCCTTCTTCTCCTCCGGCGACAGGAACTCCAGGCCGTCGCATCGGTGGACGATCCCCTTGCTGCCCCAGAGCACCATGTGGGACGCCACCGCGTCGGGTCCCTCCAGGAGTACGCGTACCGTCTCCGTCTTCGTCAGCACTTCGTGGGCGAGTCCTTCTCCCCCTTCGTTCGGCTGAGGCCGACCGCCCAGCAGACCGGCGACGCGGGCGGCCACCTCCGCGTCGCCGGTCGTGACACGCCAGGCGTCCAGAGCCTGCGGGCGCCCCTCGACCACACGCCCCGAGTGAAAGCGACCGACCGGGCCGGGTGTGCTCTGCGTCATTCGTGATCCTTGTCGGAGAGCGGAGAGCGGAGAGCGGAGAGCGGATAAAGCGGCAGAGGGATGGCCGCAACCGAGACCACCAACGTCGAAGGGCCCCCTGTTTCCAGGGGGCCCTTCGACATCGTGCCCGGTGAGGCACTGGCGGAGGATACGAGATTCGAACTCGTGAGGGGTTGCCCCCAACACGCTTTCCAAGCGTGCGCCCTAGGCCTCTAGGCGAATCCTCCGCTGGGAACATTACATGACGCGGAGGAGTGCTCGCGAACTCGTTCTCGGCCCCCGGGATCGGGTAGTCTTTCGGCAGCCCCTCACGCGGCGCTATCTGACTGAACTCCCCCAGGGCCGGAAGGCAGCAAGGGTAGGTCGGCTCTGGCGGGTGCGTGGGGGGCCCTTGCGTGGGCGGGTGGATCCGCGGGCCACGCCGGTTGTCGGTGGGCGCCTATAACCTCGTATGCGTGTCGTCTCTCGCGCTGTACCGCCGCTACCGACCGGAGTCCTTCGCCGAGGTCATCGGGCAGGAGCATGTCACCGACCCGCTGCAGCAGGCGCTGCGGAACAACCGGGTCAATCACGCGTATCTGTTCAGTGGTCCGCGCGGCTGCGGCAAGACGACCAGCGCACGCATCCTCGCCCGCTGCCTGAACTGCGAGAACGGCCCGACGCCCACGCCCTGCGGCGAGTGCGACTCCTGCCGTGACCTGGCGCGCAACGGGCCCGGCTCCATCGACGTCATCGAGATCGACGCCGCGTCGCACGGCGGTGTGGACGACGCCCGTGACCTGCGCGAGAAGGCGTTCTTCGGGCCCGCGCGCAGCCGGTACAAGATCTACATCATCGACGAGGCCCACATGGTCACGTCGGCCGGTTTCAACGCGCTGCTCAAGGTGGTGGAGGAGCCGCCGGAGCATCTGAAGTTCATCTTCGCCACCACGGAGCCCGAGAAGGTCATCGGGACGATCCGTTCGCGGACCCACCACTACCCCTTCCGGCTGGTGCCGCCCGGCACCCTGCGGGACTACCTGGGCGAGGTGTGCGGGAAGGAGGCCATCCCGGTCGAGGACGGGGTGCTTCCGCTGGTCGTGCGGGCCGGTGCCGGATCCGTGCGTGACTCGATGTCCGTCATGGACCAGTTGCTCGCCGGTGCGGGCGAGGCCGGTGTGACGTACGCCATGGCCACCTCGCTCCTCGGGTACACGGACGGTTCACTGCTCGACTCGGTGGTCGAGGCGTTCTCGTCCGGTGACGGCTCCGGTGCCTTCGAGGTCGTCGACCGCATCATCGAGGGCGGCAACGACCCGCGGCGCTTCGTCGCCGACCTGCTGGAGCGGCTGCGGGACCTGGTGATCCTGGCCGCCGTGCCCGACGCGGCCGAGAAGGGTCTCATCGACGCGCCCGCCGACGTGATCGAGCGCATGCAGGCCCAGGCCCGCTCCTTCGGCGCCGCCGAGCTGAGCCGCGCCGCCGACCTGGTCAACGAGGGACTGACGGAGATGCGCGGCGCCACCTCGCCCCGCCTCCAGCTCGAACTGATCTGCGCGCGCGTGCTGCTGCCCGCCGCGTACGGCGACGAGCGGTCCGTGATGGCCCGCCTCGACCGCATCGAGCGCGGCGTGCACTTCAGCACCGGCGCCGGAGCCCCCGCGATGGGGTACGTGCCCGGACCCGAGGCCCACGGCGGAGCCGCCGCGGCCGGTGCCCCGGTGCCGCCCGGCGGCGGTGCGGCGGCGGCCCGCGCGGCGGTGCGGACACCGGGGCCCCAGGGGACGTCGCCCGGTGTGCCGGGGTCCCAGGGAGCGCCCGGTGGCGCCGGAGGGGCGGACGGTTCTCCCCTCGCCGCTCCTGCCGCGCCGGGCGGAGCGGCCGTGCCCGCGGGCGCCGGGGAGTACGGCCAGGGGTCCGCCGCGCCCGCCGCCGACCGCCCTCAGCCCCAGGGAGCGCCCGCGCACGAGGCGCCGCAGGCTCCCGCCGCCTCACCGCAGCAGTCCCCGGCCCCGGCCGTCGCGCCGTCCCCGGAGGCCGCGCCCGCGTCGGCTCCCGCGGCCGCGCCCGGCGCCTGGCCCACGGCGGCGCCCGCCGGAGCGGGTGCGGGATCCGGCGCCGGTGCCGGTGCCGGTGCCGGATCCGGTGCCCGGCGGCCCGGCGGCTGGCCCACGGCCGCGGCACCCGGTGGCGGTCAGCCCGCGGCCCGGCCCGGCGCGGCACCGGCCCCCGCGCACACCCCGCAGGCGGCCTCCGCCGCCCCCGCGCCCCAGGCTCCGGCCGCCGCCGCGCCCGCCCCGGCGGGCGGCGGGCTCGACCCGCGCCAGCTGTGGCCCAACATCCTGGAGGCGGTGAAGAACCGCCGCCGCTTCACCTGGATCCTGCTCAGCCAGAACGCCCAGGTCACCGGGTTCGACGGCACCACCCTCCAACTCGGCTTCGTCAACGCGGGCGCCCGCGACAACTTCGCCGGCAGCGGCAGCGAGGACGTACTGCGGCAGGCGCTGGCCGAGCAGTTCAACGTCCAGTGGAAGGTCGAGGCGGTCGTCGACCCGTCGGGCGGCGGCGCCCCCGTCCCGCAGCCCGCCGGCGGCTACGGAGGCGGCGGGTACGGCGGAGGCGGCGGTGCCTTCCCCGGTGGCGGCGCGGCCCCGCAGCGTACGGCGGGCTCCCCGGCCGGATCCGCGGCTCCCGGGTCCGCCCCGGCCGCGGACCGCCCGGCCCCGGCGCGTACGGCGGCCCCGGGCCCCGGCGGCTCCCCGGCTGCGTCCCAGTCGGCCCGCCCGGCCCGGCCCGCCGCCCCCGAGCCCGCGCCCGTGGCCCCCGAGGACGACATTCCCGAGGACGACGACCCGGACCTCGACGAGTCGGCCCTGTCCGGCCACGACCTGATCGTGCGGGAGCTGGGCGCGACCGTCGTCGACGAGTACCCGACGGAGTAACGGAGCAGGAGTAGCGGGCGGCGGGGCCCCACCGGGTCCTACGGGCTTCGCCGGCTTCGGAGGAACGTACGAGCACCTGGCCTCCGCCCCCTCGGCAACCCGCACAAGGGGGTGCCGCGCTCTGCCGTTAGGCTGACCCCGTGAAGGTCCTCGTCATCGGCGGCGGTGCTCGTGAGCACGCCCTGTGCCGTTCCCTGTCCCTCGACCCCGACGTCACCGCGCTGCACTGCGCGCCCGGCAACGCCGGTATCGCCGAGGTCGCCGAGCTGCACCAGGTCGACGCCCTCGACGGCGCGGCCGTCGCAGCGCTGGCCACCCGGCTCGGTGCCGATCTGGTGGTCGTCGGGCCCGAGGCGCCGCTGGTCGCCGGGGTCGCCGACGCCGTGCGCGAGGCGGGCGTCCCGGTCTTCGGGCCGTCCGGTCAGGCCGCGCGGCTGGAGGGCTCCAAGGCGTTCGCCAAGGACGTGATGGCCGGGGCCGGCGTCCCCACGGCCCGGTCCTACGTGTGCACCACGCCCGAGGAGACCGACGCGGCGCTGGGCGCCTTCGGCGCTCCCTATGTCGTCAAGGACGACGGGCTCGCCGCCGGAAAGGGTGTCGTCGTCACCGACGACATCGAGGCGGCCAGGTCCCACGCCGCCGCCTGTGACCGCGTGGTCGTCGAGGAGTTCCTCGACGGCCCCGAGGTCTCCCTCTTCGCCGTCACCGACGGTGTGACGGTGCTCCCGCTCCAGCCCGCCCAGGACTTCAAGCGCGCCCTGGACGGCGACGCGGGCCCGAACACGGGCGGCATGGGCGCGTACTCGCCGCTGCCCTGGGTGGAACCCACCCTGGTGGACGAGGTGCTGCGGACCGTCCTCCAGCCCACCGTCGACGAGCTGCGCCGCCGGGGCACCCCGTTCTCCGGGCTGCTCTACGCGGGGCTCGCGATCACCGGCCGCGGGATCCGGGTGATCGAGTTCAACGCCCGGTTCGGCGACCCGGAGACCCAGGTCGTCCTGGCCCGCCTGCGGACCCCGCTGGCGGGCGTCCTGCTGGCCGCGGCCACCGGGACCCTCGGCGACCTGGAGCCGCTGCGCTGGAGCGACGAGGCGGCCGTGACCGTGGTCGTCGCCTCGCACAACTACCCCGGCACCCCGCGCACCGGCGACCCGATCACGGGTCTCGACGAGGTGGCCGCCGAGGACGCCCCGCACGCCTACGTCCTGCACGCAGGCACCCGGCAGGAGGACGGCGCCGTCCTGAGCGCGGGCGGCCGCGTCCTGTCCGTCACGGCTGTCGGCAAGGACCTCGCCGAGGCGCGCGAACGCGCGTACACGGCGGTCGGCCGCATCCGCCTCGACGGCTCCCAGCATCGCACCGACATCGCCGCCAAGGCGGCGGCGGGCGCCTAGCCAAGGGCCTCAGGCACCCTTTTCCGATGATCAGGCCCCGGACAGAATCCGGGGCCTGATCTTTGCTCTGTGTCATCCACCTCTGACCAAAGCCATTCCATCGAGTGAGCAATGGCCCATCCGGCTGACGTGGGCCGGACCCCCAACTAGGGTGCGGCGCAAGCGTTCCGGCACTTGGCCCACCGGCATTGCGATGTCAGTGGCGGGTGCCACAGTGGGGGAGTGAGCACCACAGGGCAGTTCAGGACAGTCGGGAGGGGGTGACGTCCGGTCGTGACCGGAACCGGTGTGGAAGGCAGTGCGCAGTCGGCGCGCTCCCGGGCCCTGGCCGTGCTGCGTGTCCGCGGACGCGCGCTGGCCGTCGCCCTGCTGCCCGCCGCCGTCGCCGTGATCCTGCTCGTCGGCGGTTCCACCGGCCATCTCGTGGGCCACGGCTGGGACCTCGCCCGGTGGGTGGTCGGCGCCGTGGCGGTCGTCGTCCTGCTGGCCGCCGTCGGCATCGGGGCGGTCGTCGCCCGCGCCCGCCCCGCGATGAGCCCCACGGTCCCGGTCCCGGAGGAGTCCGCCCCGGACCTGTACCGCCTGGTGCGCGACCTCGCCGACCGGCTCGACGTCCCGGCCCCGTCCGCCATAGCGCTGACCCCGGACTGCGACAGCTGGCTGGAGGACCGGACGCATCCGGCCCACGGACACCCCGCGGGCGCCGACCGGGACGAGCCGGACGGCCCCGGCGCCCCGCCGGCGGGCCGCTCCCGCCGGGCGGCGGCCGCGCCGGTGCTGGTCATCGGCTCCCCGTTCCTGTGGTGGATGCGCGTCGGCGAGCTGCGGGCCGTCCTCGCCCCGGTCGTGGCCGGTACGGGCCCCTCGGCGCACCCCGACATAGCCGCCGCCCGCCGGTTCGTCCGCGGGCTGGACGCGGCGGTGGCCGCCGCCTCGACTTCCGGGCGGTGTCCGCTGTCCCACGCGGTGTGCGCGGCCGTCGGCTGGGTGGCCCGGCTGATGCTCCGCGGCTGCCGGGAGGACGCGGCCCTGATGGAACGGGGCGTGGCCGCGGCGGCGGCCGACCGTGCACAGGCTGTGGACTACGGGCTGCGGATCGTCGCCCAGGAGCAGGTGGGCCTGGCGTACGCGGGCTGGGACCGGCTGCTGACCCGGGTGGCGCTGCCCGCCTGGCGGATGGGTCGCTGGCCGTCCCGGCTGGACGCGGGCGTCGTCGCGGCCCTCACGGAGCTGTCCCGGCGCGACCGCCTGGCCGAGGGGTTCGCCTCGCGGCTGGGCGAGCGGCCCGCCTGCGACCTGCTGGAGGAGCCCGGCACGGTGGACGAGGCGACCTCGCTGCTGGCGGCGCGGCTCTTCCACGGCGGCCCGGCCGGGACCGGTCCGGACTGGGCCCCGGTGGACTGGGCGGACTACCCGGAGGAGGTCGTCGACCGCAAGTGGCGCACCGACGCCGCCCGCCTGCACCGCGTACTGGACGCGCTGGGCGTCCGCCGCGCCCCCGGCTCCCCGGCCGGCGACCCGCACGGCGCGACGCTGGAACGGGTCCTGCGGCATCTCTCCGCCGACCACCTCCTCGCGTCCCCGCCGCACGGACCGGCCGAGCCCCCCGGCACGGCTGAACCCACCCGAACGGCCGAAGCGCCCCGACCGGCTGAGCCCACCGGACCTGCCGGACCTGCCGGAGCCCCCGGACCCGCTGGACTTGCCGGGCCCGCCGGAGCCCCCGGGCCCGCCGGATCCGTCGAGAAGGCCCAGGCCGCCCCGGCGGCCGGACGACCGGTCGGGGCGGACGAGCCGCATGAGCCGTACGGCCCGGACGAGGCATACGGCCTGGACGAGTCATACGGGCCGGACGAGTCGTACGGGCCGGACGACGACGAGTCCGACCCGGGCACCGAGCGCGGTGCCGCGCTCGCCGCCGGGCTCAGCGCGGAGCTGGCCCGGGAGGAGGCCGCCGCGCCCGCCGCCCCGGCGTCGGCGGAGAGCGGTGGACAGACCCCCGCCGAACCTCCCTGGGACGAGGGCGCGCTTCCCCTCCTCCCGCTCCAGCCGCCGCGCACCGGCCGGGAACTCCTCGCCGACCACGTCACCGCGATGGTGTGCTGCGCCGCGATGGACACCGCCGGGGCCGCCCCCGGCCTCGACTGGCTCGACGGCCCCTCCCTGCTGATCGACGGCGAGAGAGCCGCCGACCTCGGCCCCAAGGTCCTCGCCCTGGTCGAGGACGGCGATCCGGGCCCGTTGCGGACCTGGCTGATCGACGCGGGCATACGGCCGGAAAAGCCGGTGCGGCTGGCCTGAACCCGGCGGACGCGGATCCGGAGGGCGGCCTACCGGACCCCCGACTTCCACTTTCGGTCAATTCGCAACGAGTAGTGACAGCATGCGTGCGTCATGTGATGTGCTGGGACCGACCGCGCACGTGGCAATCGCACACGACATACGACAGACGGGCGCCGTCCCGCGCTGCCCGCCCGCACCAGGACGCACGGCGCGCCGGACCGGTCGGCACACCACCCGGCCACCGGCCACCCCAGCCGTCCGGACACGGACCCGGACCCGGATCACGGCACCCGGCAGCAGGACGCACCCGCACTGCACACCCGCACCGCACACCCACATCAGGACGCACCGCACACCCACCAGGGCGCACGGACACACCGGCCGGACGGAAGCGCAGAAACGCATCCGCACCGCACCGCCGGTCACGACAGAGCACGGGGGACGAGGGAGGGGAACAGCCATGGGACCGGACCGTGTCCGCCGCTGGGAGTCGGGAGCACTCGCGCACGCCGTCACCGATCCGTTCGGCCAGGGTCCCGTGCCCTGGCTGCGGGGCAGCGAGACGTACTTCGACGACAGCGGCCATGTCGTGCCCTGGTACGTCGACCCGGCCGCGCCGTCCGCCCCCGGCGACGGGCCGGGCGGCACCGCGTCCCGCGTCCCGGCGCCCCGGCCCGCCGAGGTCGGCCCCCGTTCGGCCGACGACGTGCACCGTCAGATCAAGGGCTTCGCCTCCACGGGCGCCGTCACGCCCGGCGAGGCGATCGACTTCCACGTCACCGTGGACCCGCCCCAGGAATTCGGCGTCGACGTCTACCGCATCGGCCACTACGGCGGCGACGGGGCGGCCAAGATCACCACCAGCCCGCGGCTGTCCGGCATCGTCCAGCCGCCGCCGCTCACCGCCGACCGCACCGTGTCCTGCCACCACTGGTGGCTGTCGTGGCGGTTGCAGATCCCCTCGTACTGGAGCATCGGCGCGTACGTCGCGGTACTGACCACCGCCGACGGCTACCGCTCCCACATCCCCTTCACCGTCCGCGACAGCCACCCCGCCGATCTGCTCCTGCTGCTGCCCGACGTCACCTGGCAGGCCTACAACCTCTACCCGGAGGACGGCCGCACCGGCGCCAGCCTCTACCACGCCTGGGACGAGGACGGCCGGCTGCTCGGCGAGGCCGACGCCGCCACCACGGTCTCCTTCGACCGGCCGTACGCGGGCGCGGGCCTGCCGATGCACGTGGGCCACGCCTACGACTTCATCCGCTGGGCCGAGCGCTACGGCTACGACCTCGCCTACGCCGACGCCCGCGACCTGCACGCGGGCCGGGTCGACCCCACCCGCTACCGCGGCCTGGTCTTCCCCGGCCACGACGAGTACTGGTCCGTCCCGATGCGCCGCACCGCCGAACGCGCCCGCGAGCACGGCACGTCCCTGGTCTTCCTCTCCGCCAACACCATGTACTGGCAGGTCGAACTGGGCCCCTCCCCGGCCGGGGTCCCCGACCGCCTGCTGACCTGCCGCAAGCGCAAGGGCCCCGGCCGCCCGGTGCTGTGGCGGGAGATCGACCGGCCCGAGCAGCAGCTGATCGGCATCCAGTACGCGGGCGGTGTCCCCGATCCGCACCCGCTGATCGTGCGCAACGCCGGCCACTGGCTGTGGGAGGCGACCGGCGCCCGGGAGGGCGACGCGATCGAGGGCCTGGTCGCGGGCGAGGCCGACCGCTACTTCCCGCGCACCCCGCTCCCCCACCACCAGCGCCGCATCCTCCTCGCCCACTCCCCGTACACCGACGGCGAGGGCGTCCCGCGCCACCAGGAGACGTCCCTGTACCGGGCGCCGTCCGGTGCCCTGGTCTTCGCGTCCGGGACGTTCGCCTGGTCACCCGCGCTGGACCGCCCCGGCCATGTCGACGCGCGCGTGCAGCGGGCCACGGCCAACCTCCTGGACCGCATCTGCAAGCGTGACTGACCCGCGCTCCACCCGCTGTCCGCGGCCCGTGTCCGATACGGGAGAATCGAGCCATTGGACAGAACCACGGGGAGGAACCGTGTCCGGATTCGTCGAAAAGCCCGAGCCGATCCAGGTTCCGGGTCTGGTGCATCTGCACACCGGCAAGGTGCGCGACCTGTACCAGAACGAGGCGGGCGACCTCGTGATGGTCGCCAGCGACCGCATGTCCGCCTACGACTGGGTGCTGCCCACCGAGATCCCCGACAAGGGGCGCATTCTCACGAGGCTCTCCCTGTGGTGGTTCGACCGGCTCGCCGACCTCGTCCCCCACCACGTCATCAGCTCCGACGTCCCCGAGGGCGCCCCCGCCGACTGGGCCGGGCGCACGCTCGTCTGCAAGTCGCTGCGGATGGTCCCGGTGGAGTGCGTGGCCCGCGGCTACCTCACCGGCTCGGGCCTGGCCGAGTACAACGCCTCCCGCACGGTGTGCGGCCTCGCCCTCCCCGAGGGCCTCGTCGACGGCTCCGAGCTGCCCGCCCCGATCTTCACCCCGGCCACCAAGGCCGAGGTCGGCGAGCACGACGAGAACGTCTCCTACGAGGAGGTGGCCCGCCAGGTCGGCGCCGAGACGGCCGCCCAGCTGCGCCAGACGACCCTCGCCGTCTACGGCCGGGCCCGGGACATCGCCCGGGAGCGGGGGATCCTCCTCGCCGACACCAAGTTCGAGTTCGGCTTCGAGGGGGAGACGCTGGTCCTCGCGGACGAGGTGCTGACACCGGACTCCTCCCGCTTCTGGCCCGCCGACCAGTGGCAGCCGGGGCGCGCGCAGCCGTCGTACGACAAGCAGTTCGTGCGGGACTGGCTGACCTCCGCGGAGTCCGGCTGGGACCGCACCGGCGAGCAGCCCCCGCCGCCGCTCCCCGCGGCGGTGGTGGAGGCGACCCGGGGCAAGTACGTGGAGGCGTACGAGCGGCTGACCGGTACGAGCTGGTCCTAGGACCTCTCGTCAAATTCCCGCCTGCCCCGCGACGCCATGCACGCACTCTCGCCGCACCGGGCCCAGACCCGAGTACGTCCAGTACGCGGGTCAGGGCCCGGCACGCCGATAGCACGCACCTGACGCCGCGAGGCCCGCCCTCCGGGCGGACGACGGGAATTTGACGACAGGCCCTAGCGCACGAAGAAGCCCCCCGGCCGAGACCGGGGGGCTTCTTGCTGGAGCGGACGACGAGGCTCGAACTCGCGACCTCAACCTTGGCAAGGTTGCGCTCTACCAACTGAGCTACGTCCGCAGTGCGCCGTGGCGCGAGAGCAACTATACCCAACCTCGCTCGCGGGCGAGCCGCACCGCGGCATGCCGGTTCTCCGCGCCCAGCTTGGTCACGGCCGACGACAGGTAGTTGCGGACGGTGCCGGGGGAGAGCGCGGCCCGCTCGGCGATCTCCGTGACGGGGGCGCCGTCCGCCGCCAGTTCCAGCACCTCCGCCTCCCGCGCGGTCAGCGGGGAGTCACCGGCGGAGATCGCGTCGGCGGCCAACTCCGGGTCGATGTAGCGGTTTCCGCCATGGACGGTACGGATGATCTCGGCGAGCCGCTGGGCGCTGACCGTCTTGGGCACGAAGCCGCGCACACCCGCGGCCAGCGCCCGCTTCAGATGCCCCGGGCGGCCGTGGCCGGTCACGATCAGCACCCGGCAGCCGGGCAGTTCCGTGCGCAGCGATGTGGCGACCTTCACACCGTCGGCGCCCGGCATCTGGAGATCCAGCACGGCGACATCGGGTGCGTGCGCCCGTGCCATGGCCAGTGCCTCGGGGCCGCTCGCCGCCTCCGCGACCACCAGCAGGTCGTCCTCCAGCGAGAGCAGCGCGGCGAGCGCGCCCCGGATGAGGTGTTCGTCGTCGGCCAGCAGCAGCCGTACGGGCCCGGCCTCGCGGTGCGTCGTCATCTGCCGATCCCACCGGCCTCACGCACCGACCGTGTCTCCTCCGCCATGGCACCCTCCACCGACTCCGACTCCGACTCCGACTCCGACTCCGACTCCGACCCTGACACCAGCTTCTGTGCTGCCTCCTGCTCCGTCCCCGTCCCCGTCCCCGTCCCCGTCCCCGTCCCCGGTCCGGACCGTGTCCGGCCCGCCTCGGCCGGGAGCGGCACCTCGGCGGTCAGCCGGAAGCGGCCGGGGCCCGCGGGCCCCGCGTGCAGCAGGCCGTCGAGTTCCGAGAGGCGTTCGCGGAGTCCCGCGAGGCCGGAGCCCGGCCGGCCGCCGGGCGGCGTCTCGGGCACGCCGTCGTTCTCGACCGTCAGCTCGGCCCAGCCGTCGCGTACCCGCAGGGAGATGGCGCACTGCCGCGCGTCGCCGTGCCGCAGCACATTGGTGGCGGCCTCGCGGACCACCCAGCCGAGCGCTGACTGCGCCGCGGCGGGCAGCCGGGTGGCCGAGCCGGTGACGGCGCAGTCGATGCCCGCGGCGGCCAGCACCCCTTGGGCACCGGCGAGTTCCGCCCCGAGGTCGGCCTCCCGGTAGCCGCGGACCACGGCACGCACCTCCCGCTGGGACTCCTGCGCCAGCCGCTGCACCTCGATCATCTGCTCCACCGCGTCGGGCCGTCCGCGCCGCCCCCACTGCACGGCCAGCTCGGCCTTCAGCGCGATCACCGCGAGATTGCGGCCCAGCACGTCGTGCAGGTCCCGTCCGAAGCGCAGCCGCTCCTCGGCGACGGCCAGCCGCGCCTCGACCTCGCGGGCGCGTTCGGCCTCCCACAGCACGGACAGCGTCCAGGCGCTGCAACGCGCGGCCAGCAGCGCGAAGCCGATGGTGAAGGCGACCAGCACCGCGATCATCAGGACGTCGGCGGGTTCCTGGACGGTGAGGGCGTCCGCCGCCATGACGAGCAGCCCCACCACGGCGGACCGGCGCAGGAACACGGGGACGGACACGATCAGCGCGTAGACGAGGCCGAACATCAGCAGGGCGGCACCGACCGCGAGCCGGGCCGCCCAGGGGTCGAGCCCGTCGGCGGCGATCAGCGCGAACGGCAGGACGAGCGCCGCGACCAGCAGCCCGAAGGAGGTGGTCAGCGCGCGTCCGGACAGCCGACTGCGGCCCAGGAAGTGGTCGAAGGCGGGCTGGGCGAGCCGGTTGGCGGCCGCGCACTGGAGCACACCGACGACGATCAGCAGCCCCGCGAGGACGAGGGGCAGCGGCCGGTGACGCACCCCGGCGACGACCGGGGGCGCCATCCAGGTGAGCGAGAACACCCACTCCGCCGCGCACAGCATGATCACGCTGTGCAGCTCGACCCGTTCCGCCTTGCTGCGCTCCCGCCACTGCCGCCGCTGCCACCGCCGGATGCCGTCGAACACCGCGCTTCTCCGTCCATCCGTTCCGCCCGTTCCGCCCGTTGACTTCGTGCCGTTCGTTCCGGCCCGTGTCTCAGCGCCGGGGCTCCCAGCGGAACCACCGTCGCACAGCGAACACCGCGAGCGTCAGCCAGACCAGGGCGAGCACCAGGGCCCGCAGCACCTCGAACCCGCTGAGCCCGCCGGTCCAGCCGCCGCGCAGCAGGGTGATCGCCGGGGTCAGGGGGAGCAGTTCGCACAGGTGGGCCACCCGGTCGGGAAGGATCTCCAGCGGGACGCCGATCCCTGAGCCCACCGCCGACACCATGATCAGCGGGATCGAGGTGACCTGGGCGCTCTCCGTGGTGCGGGTCAGGCCCGCGGTGACCGCAGCCAGGGTCAGGCACAGCGCCAGCCCCAGCAGCAGCCCGAGCACGGCGAGGTGGGGCGCGTGCGGGGCGGGCACATGCAGCAGGGCCGTACAGGCGGCAATGAGGATCAGCGACTGCCCGAGCCCCGTGACGAGCGCCGGGAGCGCGGTCCCGGCCAGGATCTCGGTGTCCCGCGCCTCACCCGTGCGCAGCCGCTTGAGGACGAGCTGCTCGCGCCGGGCGACGAACACGCCGACGAGCGTGGAGTACACGGCGAACAGCAGGGAGAAGCCGAGGGCGGCGGGCAGCATGACGAGCCCGACGGTGAGCCCGGCGTCCTTGAGGTTCATCCCCTCGGCCGCCGAGTGCAGGCTGAACGGCAGCACCAGCGGGACGAGTCCGGCGGCGACGAGGGTGCTCCGGCTCCGTACGAACAGGGTCAGTTCGGCGCGGGCGAGGGCGGTCATACGGCTCCGCGGTGTGCTGGACGCCCGGTCGGCGCGGGCCGTGCCGATGGGGGTGGCGATGCTGGTCATACGGCGTGCTCCGGCTTCCTCGGCTCCGCGGGCTCGCCGGGTGCCGATACCTCTCGGGCGATGGTCAGGAACGCCTCCTCCAGTGAGGCCGACCGGGCGTCCAGGCCGTGCAGCGCGAGCCCGGACCGCCGGGCCCACAGGAGCAGTTCGGTGGCGGTGCGCTGCAACTCCCTGGTGTGCAGCCGTAGGACGCGGCCCTGCACGTCGTGCCCGCACACACCCAGGGCGGCGAGCGGCGGGAGATCGCCGGGGAAGTAGCCGGCGGGCAGCTCGAAGGAGATCCGGGACGGCTGTGCGGCCGTGACCTCGGCCGGGGTGCCGGATACGGCGATGCGCCCCTCGTGCAGGATCGCGAGCCGATCGGCGAGGCCCTCGGCCTCCTCCAGGTAGTGCGTGGTGAGCAGCACGGTGGTGCCCGCGTCACGCAGGGCCCGGACCAGGTCCCAGGTGTCCCGGCGGCCCTCGGCGTCCAGCCCGGTGGTCGGCTCGTCCAGGAACAGCACCTCGGGGTCGCCGAGCAGGGCGAGCGCCAGGTCCAGCCGGCGCCGCTCACCGCCGGACAACTGCTTCACCCGGACGTCCGCGCGCCGCTCCAGACCGACCAGGGCGAGGGCTTCCCGGGGGTCGCGGGCTCCGCTCACACAGCCCGCCCACATCCGTGTGGTCTCGCTGACGGTCAGTTCGGAGGGGAAGCCGCCCTCCTGGAGCATCACGCCGGTACGCGGCCGTACGGCGGCCCGCTCGGTGAAGGGGTCGTGGCCCAGCACCCGGACGCGTCCCGCGGACGGCGCGGCCAGCCCCTCCAGCACCTCGACCGTCGAGGTCTTTCCGGCGCCGTTGGTGCCGAGCAGGGCGAAGATCTCTCCTTGTTTCACGTGAAACGTGATGCCGCGTACGGCCTCGAACCCGCCCCCGTACACACGTCGTAGGTCGGTGACCTCAATCACGTGCTCGTGTTCGTTCCTGTCCATGGCTCCAGCGTCGGGGCGGACGCGGGCTCCGCGCAGTGCGCGATGTCATCGGACGGAATGACAAATGTCAGTCGCGAGCAGGGAAGCGGGCAGGGCGTGAGCGGGAAACGGGCAGGGAAGAGTGCGCGGACCCGGGGACGGGACACGAAAAGACCCCGGTCCGATGGACCGGGGTCTCATTCCCGAGCGGACGACGAGGCTCGAACTCGCGACCTCAACCTTGGCAAGGTTGCGCTCTACCAACTGAGCTACGTCCGCATTGCCTCCGACCGGCTCTCACCGATCGGCGCGGGCACCAGCCTACCTGATCCACTCGCGTGGTCGGACCGGTGGTGCAGAGCGGGTGACAGGGATCGCACACTGCGCCTTCCCCCTGGAAGGGGGATGTTCTACTACTGAACTACACCCGCATGTACTCCGTGGGTCTCGGCCTTTCGGCCTCGCCCCTCGGCGTGCTCCAGACATTAGCTGATCAGCAGGGGGGTAGCGCAAGTCGGCTGCTCCCAGGGGCCGCTGACGGTCCCTGGGGCCGCTCCCGCGGCGTCCGTCCGGGCGGCCGGCCCGGACCGCCGCCCGTCACTGGGCCGCGCTGAACGCCTCGTAGACCTTCTTGGGGATGCGTCCGCGGGCCGGCACGTCCATCTTGTTGGCCTGTGCCCAGGCCCTGACGGCGGCCGGGTCGGGGGCCACCTCCGTCTGCCGGTAGGCCTTGCCCGACCTGGACCGCTTGCGGCCCGCCTCGACGTAGGGCTCCAGCGCCTTACGCAGTTTCTTGGCATTGGTTTGGTTCAGGTCGATCTCGTAGAACCTGCCGTCGAGTCCGAAGGCGATCGTCTCCGCCGCTTCCGAGCCGTCGATGTCGTCAAAGAGAGTGACCACGACACGCTGCGCCACGAATATCGGTCCCTTCGTTCGGCACCTCCGCGCCCATCTGCTCCGCCATGACATGCGGGGACGTTCGGAGATGCCGGCTGTCCGCCGGTTATCGGGAAAAGTATCGGCTGTTGCCAATTCATTTGTACAGTGCCGAGCATTGTGAAGTGAAGCCCCGACTAAATCTGTCCGCGTGTCCCCGCGTGGCACAGCGCAATACCCGATGCGGGGCGGAACGCCGAACTTTCCCAGAACTTTTCACGAAGCCCCCCGATCGAGGCCCGATCGTGACCGGCGTCACGTACTTTCCTACAGGTCTACCCGCGTAGAAATTTCGTACGGGTAGTCTGAAGGAACCTGCTCAGCACCACACACCGGGAGTGCCAGTGGCACGCGTCGTAGTCGACGTCATGCTCAAGCCGGAGATCCTCGACCCCCAGGGCCAGGCGGTGCAGCGCGCACTGCCGCGCCTGGGTTTCGACGGCATCTCCGACGTACGTCAGGGAAAGCGATTCGAACTGGAAGTGGACGGGCCCGTCGACGAGGCCGCGCTCGCCCGCATTCACGATCTTGCCGAATCCTTCCTCGCCAACACCGTCATCGAGGACTTCACCGTCAAGGTCGAGTCCGACGACGTGGTTGCGGGGGCCGCGAAGTGACCGCTCGTATTGGCGTCGTCACTTTCCCGGGCAGCCTCGACGACCGCGACACCCAGCGGGCGATCCGCCTGGCGGGCGCCGAACCGGTCGCCCTCTGGCACAAGGACAAGGACCTCAGGCAGGTCGACGCGGTCGTCCTGCCCGGCGGCTTCTCCTACGGCGACTATCTGCGGGCCGGTGCCATCTCCCGCTTCTCGCCGGTGATGGAGACCGTCATCGAGCAGGCGAAGGCAGGTCTGCCGGTCCTCGGCATCTGCAACGGCTTCCAGGTCCTCACCGAGGCCCACCTGCTCCCCGGCGGCATGCTCGGCAACGACCACCTGCACTTCATCTGCCGCGACCAGAAGCTGCGGGTGGAGAACGCGGAGACCGCCTGGACCGCCGACTACACGGCCGGCCAGGAGATCCACATCCCGCTGAAGAACATGGACGGCCGCTACGTGGCCGACCGGTACACGCTGGACAAGCTGGAGGCCGAGGGGCGGGTCGCCTTCCGCTACCTCGACGTCAACCCCAACGGCTCGCTCAACGACATCGCCGGCGTCACCAACGAGGCCGGCAACGTGGTCGGCCTGATGCCGCACCCCGAGCACGCCACCGAGCCGCTGATCGGCACCGGCCGCACCGACGGCCTCCCGTTCTTCACCTCGATCCTCAAGAAGCTGGTCACCGCATGAGCAGGACGCCTCTGGACACGGTCGAGCACGCGGCCGCGACCCCCGACGTCGAGCTGCCCTGGGCCGAACTGGGCCTGAAGAAGGACGAGTACGAGCGGGTCGTGGAGATCCTCGGCCGCCGCCCGACCGGCGCCGAGCTGGCCATGTACTCCGTGATGTGGTCCGAGCACTGCTCGTACAAGTCCTCCAAGGTGCATCTGCGCCAGTTCGGCGAGAAGGCCCCCGAGTCCGACGCGATGCTCGTCGGCATCGGCGAGAACGCCGGTGTCGTGGACGTCGGCCAGGGCTACGCCGTCACCTTCAAGGTGGAGTCGCACAACCACCCCTCGTACGTGGAGCCCTACCAGGGCGCGGCCACCGGCGTCGGCGGCATCGTGCGCGACATCATCGCGATGGGCGCCCGCCCGGTCGCCGTCGTGGACCCGCTGCGCTTCGGCGCCGCCGACCACCCCGACACCAAGCGGGTGCTGCCCGGCGTGGTCGCGGGCATCGGCGGCTACGGCAACTGCCTGGGCCTGCCCAACATCGGCGGCGAGGTCGTCTTCGACGCCTGCTACCAGGGCAACCCGCTGGTCAACGCCGGTGCCATCGGCGTCATGAAGCACGAGGACATCCACCTCGCCAAGGCGTCCGGCGCGGGCAACAAGGTCATCCTGTACGGGGCCAGGACCGGCGGCGACGGCATCGGCGGCGCCTCCATCCTCGCCTCCGAGACCTTCGACGATGCCAAGCCGTCCAAGCGCCCCGCCGTCCAGGTCGGCGACCCCTTCCAGGAGAAGCTGCTCATCGAGTGCACCCTGGAGGCGTTCGCCGAGAAGCTGGTCGTCGGCATCCAGGACCTCGGCGCGGCCGGCCTGTCCTGCGCCACCTCCGAGCTGGCCTCCAACGGCTCCGGCGGCATGCGCGTCACCCTGGACGACGTCCCGCTGCGCGACTCGACGCTCTCGCCCGAGGAGATCCTCATGAGCGAGTCGCAGGAGCGCATGTGCGCGGTCGTGGAGCCGGAGAAGGTCGACCGGTTCCTGGAGATCTGCGCCAAGTGGGACGTCATCGCCACCGTCATCGGTGAGGTCACCGACGGCGACCGCCTGGAGATCTACTGGCACGGCGGCAAGATCGTCGACGTCGACCCGCGCACGGTCGCGCACGAGGGCCCCGTCTACGAGCGCCCCTACGCCCGCCCGTCCTGGCAGGACGCCCTCCAGGCCGACGACGCGAACAAGCTGCCCCGGCCGGAGTCGGCCGAGGAGCTGAAGGCGCAGGTCCTGAAGCTGGTGGCCTCGCCCAACCAGGCGTCCAAGAAGTGGATCACCCAGCAGTACGACCACTTCGTGCAGGGCAACACCGTGCTGGCCATGCCCGAGGACTCCGGCATGATCCGCATCGACGAGGAGACCGGCCTCGGCGTCGCCCTCGCCACGGACGGCAACGGCCGCTACGCCAAGCTCGACCCGTACACCGGTGCGCAGCTCGCGCTGGCGGAGGCGTACCGCAACGTCGCCACCACGGGCGCCAGGCCGCTGGCGGTCTCCGACTGCCTGAACTTCGGCTCGCCCGAGGACCCGGCGGTCATGTGGCAGTTCACCGAGGCCGTGCGCGGTCTCGCGGACGGCTGCCTCCAGCTCGGCACGCCGGTGACCGGCGGCAACGTCTCGCTCTACAACCAGACCGGCGAGGTGGCCATCCACCCGACGCCGGTCGTCGCCGTCCTCGGTGTGATCGACGACGTGGCCCGCCGCACCCCGGCCGCCTTCCAGGAGGAGGGCCAGCTGATCTACCTTCTCGGCGACACCCGCGAGGAGTTCGGCGGTTCGGCCTGGTCGCAGGTGGTCCACGACCACCTCGGCGGTCTGCCGCCCGTGGTCGACCTGGAGCGCGAGCGGCTGCTGGCCGAGATCCTGATCTCCGCCTCCCGCGACGGCATGGTCGACTCCGCGCACGACCTGTCCGACGGCGGCCTGGTCCAGGCCGTCGTGGAGTCCGCGCTGCTCGGCGGCAAGGGCGCGCGGCTGGTCGTCCCGGACGGCCTGGACGCGTTCACCTTCCTGCTCTCCGAGTCGGCCGGGCGCGCGATCGTCTCCGTGCCGCGCTCGGAGGAGGTCCGCTTCACCGACATGTGCGGCGCGCGCGGCCTGCCCGCCACCCGGATCGGTGTCGTCGACGGCGACACGGTCGAGGTGCAGGGCGAGTTCGCGCTGACGCTGGACGAGCTGCGCGAGGCCCACGAGGGCACCATCCCGGCGCTGCTCGCCTGAGCCGGTCCGCCGCGTGCGGAGGCCGCGAGGCCCGGTCGCTCCGGCGGCCGGGCCCTGCGGCGTGCCCGGACCCGGCCCGGGGACACCTGCGCGGTACGCCCGCCCGCCCGGCCGTGGTGGCACCAGCGGGGTGCCGCCGACGGCCTTCCCCCAGCGGGCGGCGCGGCACCCGGTGCACCTGCCCGGCCGACGGGAAGCACCTGAGCGCCGGCATCGGGAACGGGCGGGCCCTGCTGCCCGCCGAACCCGCTGCGGCGTACGGGCGGCCGGTGCGGTGCCCGCCGGCCCCAGCGACGTCCGGCCCAGCGACGTCCGGCCCGGTGGCGTCCGGCGCGGCGCCGAGCGGCGCGACGCACCGGCCCCCGCCGACCGCGAACGAGCCCTCGCCCCCGCCGAAAAGGCACTGAGCGCCCGTGCCGTCACGGCATAGGCTCACCGCCATGCCCCCGGCCAAGAAGCGCACCAGGACCTACGACCCGATCCGGACCCGCACGGCGGTCCTCGCCCAGTTCGACGCCGTACGGGACGCCGTGCGCGGTCTCACCCCGGAACACCTCGCGTCGCCCACCCGGCTCGGGGACTGGACGGTCCGGGAACTGATCGCGCACATCGGGATGGCGGCCACCGCGATCGGCCGCGCCCTGGACCTGCCCGAGCCCGCCCGGCAGGACGCCGCCCTGCTCGACTGGCCGTTCGCGACCTCGGACAGCGCCCCGGCCATCGACGCGTTCACCCGGCGGCTCGCCGCCGAGCACCCCGACCCCGGCGCCTATCTCGACGGTGTGGGGCAGGAGTTGCGCGCCCGGCTGAACGCCCACCCGGGCAACCGCCTGCTGGCCACCAACGCGGGCGCCCTGCCGCTCGCCGACTACCTCGTCACCCGCGCCGTCGAACTCGTCGTCCACACCGACGACCTGAACGCCGCGGTTCCGGGCCTGGACGTCCCGTACGACCGCCAGGCGCTCGCCGCGGCCACCCGCCTGCTCGCCGACGCCCTCGCCCACAAGGCGCCCGGCGGTTCCACCGAGGTGCGGATCCCGCCGTACGCCGTCGTCCAGTGCGTCGAGGGCCCCCGGCACACCCGCGGCACCCCGCCCAACGTCGTGGAGACCGACCCGCTGACCTGGCTCCGCCTCGCCACTGGCCGTCTCGCCTGGCGGGACGCGCTCGCCCGGCCCGGGACCACCGCGAGCGGCGAGCGGGCCGACCTCGGCGCGCTGCTGCCGCTGATGTGCTGAGCCGACGTCCCGAGCCGATGTCCTGAGCCGATGTCCCGAGCCGACGTCCTGAGGGGCGTCCGCGCGCCGCGGGATGTGCGACACCTCACTCGTCCTGGCCCCTAGGGGGCCCGCCGCCCGGGACGCGTCAACCGGACGTTCCGCCCATGCCCCCCAGAGTGACCCCTCTGACCTGGGGCAATACCGAGAGTTGGGCAGTGGTCGCAGCCATGGGACGCGGCGGGGCGATGTTTTTTTGACATTCCCCAATTCGGACCAGTGGTCGACCTCGCCTACACTCGGAGCCGTGCCACGTGGTGACGGTCGACTCAATCACGATCTGCTCCCCGGCGAGAAAGGCCCCCAGGACGCATGCGGCGTCTTCGGTGTCTGGGCTCCGGGCGAAGAGGTCGCAAAGCTCACGTACTTCGGGCTCTACGCCCTCCAGCATCGGGGCCAGGAATCCGCGGGAATCGCGGTCAGCAACGGCTCCCAGATCCTCGTCTTCAAGGACATGGGCCTCGTCTCCCAGGTCTTCGACGAGACCTCGCTCGGTTCGCTCCAGGGTCACATCGCGGTCGGACACGCCCGCTACTCGACCACCGGCGCCTCCGTGTGGGAGAACGCCCAGCCGACGTTCCGCGCCACCGCGCACGGCTCGATCGCGCTCGGCCACAACGGCAACCTGGTCAACACGGCCCAGCTCGCCGAGATGGTCGCCGAACTGCCCAAGGACACCAACGGCCGCTCGACCCGTGTCGCGGCCACCAACGACACCGACCTGCTGACGGCCCTGCTGGCCGCCCAGGTCGACGCCGACGGCAAGCCGCTGACCATCGAGGAGGCGGCCCACACCGTCCTCCCGCAGGTCAAGGGCGCCTTCAGCCTCGTCTTCATGGACGAGCACACGCTGTACGCCGCCCGCGACCCGCAGGGCATTCGCCCGCTGGTCCTCGGCCGGCTGGAGCGCGGCTGGGTGGTCGCCTCCGAGTCCGCCGCCCTCGACATCTGCGGCGCCAGCTATGTGCGCGAGATCGAGCCGGGCGAGTTCGTCGCCATCGACGAGAACGGCCTCCGTACGTCGCGATTCGCAGAAGCGAAGCCCAAGGGCTGTGTCTTCGAGTACGTCTACCTGGCCCGCCCCGACACCGACATCGCCGGTCGCAACGTCTATCTGTCCCGGGTCGAGATGGGCCGCCGGCTGGCGAAGGAGGCCCCCGCCGAGGCCGACCTCGTCATAGCGACGCCGGAGTCCGGCACCCCCGCCGCCATCGGCTACGCGGAGGCGTCCGGCATCCCCTTCGGCGCCGGCCTGGTCAAGAACGCCTATGTCGGACGGACGTTCATCCAGCCCTCGCAGACCATCCGCCAGCTCGGGATCCGGCTGAAGCTGAACCCGCTGAAGGAGGTCATCCGGGGCAAGCGCCTGGTCGTCGTCGACGACTCGATCGTCCGCGGCAACACCCAGCGCGCCCTGGTGCGCATGCTCCGCGAGGCCGGCGCCGCCGAGGTCCACATCCGGATCTCCTCGCCGCCGGTGAAGTGGCCGTGCTTCTTCGGCATCGACTTCGCCACCCGCGCCGAGCTGATCGCCAACGGCATGAGCATCGACGAGATCGGCACCTCGCTGGGCGCCGACTCCCTGGCGTACATCTCCATCGACGGCATGATCGAGGCGACCACCATCGCCAAGCCGAACCTGTGCCGCGCCTGCTTCGACGGCGAGTACCCGATGGAACTCCCCGACCCGGAGCTGCTCGGCAAGCAGCTGCTGGAGACCGAGCTGGCCGCAGGGCCCGCCGCCACGGCCGCGGCCGACGCCATCCGTCGCCCGTAGTCAGCCCGTCACACCCGCAGTACGACACGAAAGTTCTCATCGTCATGTCTGAGACCACCGGGGCCAGCTACGCAGCGGCGGGCGTCGACATCGAAGCGGGCGACCGCGCCGTCGAGCTGATGAAGGAGTGGGTGAGGAAGACGCGGCGCCCCGAGGTCCTGGGCGGCCTCGGCGGCTTCGCCGGCCTCTTCGACGCCTCCGCCCTCAAGCGCTACGAGCGCCCCCTGCTCGCCTCCGCCACCGACGGCGTCGGCACCAAGGTCGACCTCGCCCGGCGCCTGGGCGTGTACGACACCATCGGCCACGACCTGGTCGCCATGGTCATGGACGACATCGTGGTCTGCGGCGCCGAACCGCTGTTCATGACCGACTACATCTGCGTCGGCAAGGTCCATCCCGAGCGGGTCGCCGCCATCGTCAAGGGCATCGCGGAGGGCTGTGTGCTGGCCGGCTGCGCCCTGGTGGGCGGCGAGACGGCCGAGCACCCCGGCCTGCTCGGCGAGGACGACTTCGACGTCGCCGGCGCCGGTACGGGCGTGGTGGAGGCCGACCGGCTGCTCGGCCCCGACCGCATCCGCGAGGGCGACGCGGTGATCGCCCTGGCGGCCTCCGGACTTCACTCCAACGGGTACTCGCTGGTGCGGCACGTGCTGCTCGATCGGGCGGGTCTGTCCCTGGACGCGCACATCGAGGACTTCGGCCGCACCCTCGGCGAGGAGCTGCTGGAGCCGACCAAGATCTACTCGCTGGACTGCCTGGCGCTGACCCGGACCACCGAGGTGCACGCCTTCAGCCACATCACCGGCGGCGGGCTGGCCGCCAACCTGGCCCGGGTGATCCCGGACACACTGCACGCCGTGGTCGACCGCTCCACCTGGACCCCGGCCCCGGTCTTCGACCTGGTCGGCCGGAGCGGTGACGTGGAGCGGCTGGAGCTGGAGAAGACCCTGAACATGGGCGTGGGCATGATCGCGGTCGTGCCGCAGGAGTCGGCCGACGCCGCTCTGACCACGCTGGCCGACCGCGGGGTCGACGCCTGGGTCGCCGGTGAGATCACCGCCCGGGGCGAGCACACCACGGGTGCGGCCCTGGTGGGCGACCACGCCTGAGCGGCCGGTGCGGGCAGCACAAAACCCGGTCCGGCGCTGGAAGCACCGGACCGGGTGAGTGAAGGACCCTGGCGACGCGCGTGGGACGGCAGAACCGACCGCGGATGTCAGGCGCCGCGACGGTGTTGTGAGGAGTCGCCGCGCTCGTCCTCGTCGTCGTCCTCATAGAGGTCGGCGTACCGTGCGTACAGGTCGTCGTCTTGCTCATCGTCCTCGAAACGGTCGCCGTTAGTCGGCGGCGCCGGATTCGACGTCGATGCGCCCAGCTCCTCGGCCAGGCGTGAGAGGTCAGTCCCACCGCTGTTGTACTTCAGCTGGCGGGCGACCTTCGTCTGCTTGGCCTTGGCCCGGCCGCGCCCCATGGCTCGACCCCCTCAACGACGGGGCTCAACGGCCCCAGAGTCTGACACGCGTTCATGATCTGGAACGGGCTCTCCGCAGAGAGACCGGTCCGTAGGGCTTCCACGGTACCTGAGCCCGCGGCCATACGGTACGTCGCCCGCAGGACGCGCGTGTGCGCAGAACCTTCGAGGAGCCCCGTCCTCGCTGGTCAGTGGCGATTTTAACCACTTATCGGGGAGCGACCCGCCGGTGGAAGTGACAGTTCTCTCCACCCGGCCACCGGCAGGTACCGCCCGGAAACGGCCCGTCGAAGGGCCCGCGGTCACCGCGCGGCGCGCGCGTCCGCCATCCGCTGCTCGGCGATCCGGTCGGCCGCCGCGGCCGGCGGAATGCCGTCCTCCTTTGCACGTGCGAAGATCGTGAGCGTGGTGTCGAAGATCTTCGCGGCCTGCGCCCGGCACCGGTCGAAGTCGAAGCCGTGCAGCTCGTCGGCCACCTGGATGACCCCGCCCGCGTTCACCACGTAGTCCGGGGCGTAGAGGATGCCGCGGTCGGCGAGGTCCTTCTCGACGCCGGGGTGCGCGAGCTGGTTGTTGGCCGCCCCGCACACCACCGCGGCGGTCAGCGCCGGCACCGAGTCGTCGTTCAGGGCGCCGCCGAGCGCGCAGGGGGCGTAGATGTCGAGCCCCTCGGTGCGGATCAGGGCGTCGGTGTCGGCGGCGCGTGCCACCTCGGGGTGCGCGGCGACGATCCGGTCCACGGCCTCGGCCCGTACGTCCGTGATCACGACCTCGGCGCCCTCGTCCAGCAGGTGCCGCACCAAGTGGTGCCCGACCTTGCCCACGCCCGCCACGCCCACCTTGCGGCCGCGCAGCGTCGGGTCGCCCCACAGGTGCTGGGCGCTGGCCCGCATGCCCTGGTAGACACCGAAGGCGGTGAGCACGGAGGAGTCGCCCGCGCCGCCGTTCTCCGGGGAGCGGCCGGTGGTCCAGCGGCACTCGCGTGCCACCACGTCCATGTCGGCGACGTACGTGCCGACGTCGCACGCGGTGACGTAGCGCCCGCCGAGCGAGGCCACGCAGCGCCCGTAGGCGAGCAGCAGCTCCTCGGTCTTGACCAGCTCCGGGTCGCCGATGATCACGGCCTTGCCGCCGCCGTGGCCGAGACCGGCCATGGCGTTCTTGTACGACATGCCGCGGGCGAGGTTCAGCGCGTCGGCGACGGCCTCGCCCTCGCTCGCGTACGGGTAGAAGCGGGTACCGCCGAGCGCGGGTCCGAGGGCGGTGGAGTGGATGGCGATGACGGCCTTGAGGCCGCTGGCACGGTCCTGACAGAGCACGACCTGTTCGTGGCCCCCCTGCTCCGAGTGGAACAGGGTGTGCAGTACGTCAGCGTGCGCGCCGGTTACGTCGGTCACGGTGGTGACTCCCAGGTAAGTAGCGGCGGGTGGTGTCGCGGTCCCGTGCGGGTGGCGGGGCCGTGGCAGGAGATTAGACCCTGGCCGCCCCCGCCACCGGCGCAGTGGTCGGGATCACCCTCCCTAGGGGTACCGTCCCACCCGGGCGTGGGACGATTTGCCGTGGTTTTCCGTCCGTCCGGGCGCGGTCCGGGCGGGTTTCGCGCCCGGCGGGCTGGGGAGGGAGCAGGCGTGCCCAAGGTGTCGTCCGTGGTCGTCCCGTACGCGACCTATCTGCGCGTCTACGAGCCGCTGGCCGCCTTCCCGGAGCCGGAGCGCAGCCACTGGGCGCGCTACGCCCGCCGCCCCGGCCGGCCCTCCTACCAGGACGAACTGCGCCGCTCGCTGGCCGATCTGCTGCCCATCCCGCCGGTGGCGGTGCCGGTGCACGAGAGCGGGGACGCGTTCGTGCTCGACGTCGACGGGGTGGTGTGCGTCTGCCCCTGGCGGACCCGGCTGCGCGGCTGGCAGGCCCTGGACGGTCTGGCCGAGGACCTTCCCCCGGTGGTTTTGGACGCGGTGCTGCCCCCGGTCGTGCGCCGCCAGGCCGCTCAGGACTACGAGCGCTGGCTGGCCCGGAACCCGGACGCCCGCCCCTGGATCCGCACCTCCACCTGGCAGGTGCCGATCAACTGGTTCGTGCTGGTCTCCGACGAGGAGCGGGAGTACGTCAAGGGAGTGGGCGGCGCGGCGGCCGGGGCGCGGGACGCGGCGGCCGCCTTCGGGGACGAGCAGCCCTCGCTGCGCTACCGGACGCCGATGGTGCAGGCCCGGCGGCGGGTGGCGCGGGCGCTGCGGGCGCTGCGCGAGGCCGTCGACGAGGGGCCGCTGATCGACGGGCTGGTGGACGTGGGCCGCTGGCTGGAGGAGTTCCACCCGCGCTCGCTGGTGGAGCTGGACTACGGCGGTCTGGTGCATGTGCTGCCGGCCGGTGAGCTGGAGGGCGACCACTCGGCCGCGGACGTGGCCGAGGGCGTCGAGGCGCTGCGCCGGGGGGACGGGGCGGCGGCCGCGGAGGCGTACGGACGGCTCGTGGAGCGGTGGCGCGCGGTGCGCGACCGGCGGTCGGCCAACTGACGCCGTGTCAGCGAGTGACCTGCATCACGGCTCGAAAGGCGTCGAACAGCGTACGGTCAAGGGTCTTTAGCGGAGCTGACGGGACGTACGGCACGATCCGGGCGTATGTGTCAAGGGTGATGGACCGCACTTACCTGACCCTTGCCTAGGTTGCCCCTCCTCATGTCAAAATAGGACAAGGAGTCCGGGGAGGGCTCCTTCCGCCCGCTTATGCTCCGTCTTGGGTGGGATCTCAGCATTGCACGCTTTGGGGGGTCTGGTGACTTCCTGATCGCCCTGTGACTGATCGTCACAGTGGTGTGACTGTCCGCTATGGCATGGTCCATCGGCATCCGTCGCTGATGAACACCTGGGAGGGCAATTCCATCGGTTTGGCCGACGCGGCTGGACAGATGGTGTAGTTGTAGTGCCGAGGACAAGCCGTTCGTCCTATAACCGACTCGACTCGCGTCCGCCATTTCGGGCAACGCGGGTCAAGGTGCAGAATTTAGAGGAAAGAACCGAGAAGGTTCGGTTCTCCCGAGGAGGCCGCTCATGACCGCTCGCACCCCTGATGCCGAGCCGCTGCTGACCCCGGCTGAGGTCGCCACCATGTTCCGCGTCGACCCCAAGACGGTCACGCGCTGGGCGAAGGCCGGCAAGCTCACGTCGATCCGCACGCTCGGCGGGCACCGCCGCTACCGCGAGGCCGAGGTCCGCGCTCTGCTCGCGGGCATCCCGCAGCAGCGCAGCGAGGCCTGAACAACTTCATAACCGGGCAAACCGGCTGGTCCCCCAACCAGTCGTCGCGTCCGGGACCAACAGCTCCAAGCGACGCGGGTCCTGCCCCAACAGGTCCCACGCCCAAGCCTTCAGAGCTTTGTCGGGCAAGTGAACAGGGTGCGTCGTCGATCGCGCTGGACTCCGCCGGGTCCAGCGCGATCTTTTTTGTGCGGTCGGCGGGGGTGCGGGCCGGGCCGGTGAGCGGCCTTGTCCGAGGCTGGGGAGGCGTGTCGGATCCCTGGTGGGGAGCCCTGGAGTGCGGTGCAATTGCACATATTAAATTGACTGCTTGTAGGCGGGGTGTAAGGACAGGGCTTTCAAAAACTCGTGCGGTGACACCCGTCACATCCCAAGGCGCTTGTTGTCGGCCGCCGGCGTGCGTTAAAGAAGCCTCCGGTCTCATCGCGCCCTGCGCGGGCGGGAGTTCGGGAGCCGGGGCGTTCGCTCACGCGGTCGAGGGGTGGCCGGGTTCCACGGCCTCAGGCGCGCCGGGCGTCTCCGGCGGTTCCAGCACCCCGACCGCCTCCCGGGGCGTCAGGGCGCCGCTCAGGGGCTTCTGTCGGGTGTCGGGGAACCGCGGGGCCCTCGCCGCGGCGGCCGGGGGCCGTGGCGCGCTCTCCATCGCCAGCCGCAGCAGCCGGTGGCAGGCGGGGCAGCGACTGGTGAGATGGCCGTACGAGGACGCGGCCGCGAGGTGCGCGCGGAGGAGCGCCCGGGTCTCGTGCCTGGCCGACGCCGCCATACGCCACCTCCAGCGGGCCGTGCCGCAACGGACCCTGCCTCTGGGGTACCGAGGGAATGTGACCCCGTCAAGAGACCGCGGAGCGGGCCGCGTAGGGCACGTAAGGCGCGGAGGGCGGCGCGGGCGCGGCCTGCGCACGTACGCCAGGGCACGAAGAGGGCCCGCATCCACGGGGGATGCGGGCCCTGCTTGCGGTCCTGACGGGATCTGCTGTGTCCGACGGCGGCTGCCGCCGCGGGCGCGGCCTGCCGGGGGGCGGCCTCCGGGGGGGCGTGCGCCCGGATACGAAGAAGGCCCGCATCCACCGGGGATACGGGCCCTACTTGCGGTCCTGACGGGATTTGAACCCGCGGCCTCCACCTTGACAGGGTGGCGAGCACTCCAAGCTGCTCCACAGGACCTTGTTCGCGGCGCCGAACTCGCGTTGCGCTGCGAGAAGAGACTCTACAGGAGGCCGGCCGCCTGGTCGAACTCACTCAGGGTGCCGGTGGCGTCACGGTGCCGCCGCGTCGATCGCCTTCACGATCCGTTTGTCGGAGACGGGGTACGCCGTGCCCAGCGCGTGCGCGAAGTAGCTGACCCGCAGCTCCTCCAGCATCCAGCGGATGTCGCGCACCTGCTGCGGCACCGGGCGGCCCTGCGGCAGCTGTTCCAGCAGCCACGCGTACTCGTCGCGCATCTCCCGGACCTTCTCCATGCGCGTGGTGTCCCGCTGGACGTTGGCCGGCATCTGCTGGAGCCGCCGGTCCGCCGCGACCAGATAGCGCATCAGGTCGGGCAGCCGCCGTATCCCCGCCTCGGTGACGAAGCCGGGCTTCACGAGGGCGTCCAACTGCTGCCGTACATCCGTCAGATTGGCCAGCAGCGCGGGGCTGCGGACCGCCTTGAGCCGACGCTCGCACGCCTGCCAGGCGGACAGCACCTGCTGCACCTGGCCCACGGTCCGTACGGTCAGGTCCACGATCTCGGACCGTACTTTGTCGTAGAGCTTGCGGTACGACTCCTCGTCCCAGGCCGGTCCGCCGAAGTCGGCGATCAGCCGGTCCGCCGCAGCCGTGGCGCAGTCGTCGAACAGGGCCTGGATCGATCCGTGCGGATTGGCCGAAAGACCGATCTTCTGCTGGTTGGTCAGCTTCTCGGACGCGAACTTCGCGGGGTTCACCGGGATGTTGCGCAGGATCAGCCGGCGCGTGCCCCGCCACATGGCCTCGGCCTGCTCCGCCTCGGTGTCGAAGAGCCGGACCGAGACGGTGCCCGCCGCAGAGCCGTCGTCCACCAGCGCCGGGTACGCCTTCACCGGCTGGCCGGCCCGGCGGGTCTCGAAGACCCGGGTGAGCGAGCCGATCGTCCAGTCGGTCAGCCCCGAGCGCTCCAGCGACTCGCCGCCGCTGCGCTGCGCGGTCGCCGCGGCGGCCTGGGACAGGGCCTGGCGCGCCTTCGGCCGGAGCCTCAGCTTGAGCGCTTCGAGATCCTTGTCCTCGGCCAGCTTGCGGCGCCGCTCGTCGACGATCCGGAAGGTGATCTTCAGATGGTCGGGGACCTTGGCCCAGTCGAAGTCCTCGGCCTCGAACGGCACCCCGACCCGGCGCTTCAGCTCGCGCGCCATGGTCTCGGTCAGCGGCTCCTGGAGGGGCACCGCCTGCTCCAGGAACGCCTTCGCGTGGTTGGGCGCGGGGACGTAGTGGCGGCGGATCGGCTTGGGCAGCGAGCGGATCAGCTCGGTGACGACCTCTTCGCGCAGGCCCGGAATCTGCCAGTCGAAGCCCTCGTCCGTGACCTGGTTGAGCACCTGGAGCGGGATGTGGACGGTCACCCCGTCCGCGTCCGCGCCCGGCTCGAACTGGTAGGTCACCCGGAACTTCAGCGCGCCCTGGCGCCAGGAGTCCGGATAGTCGGCCTTGGTGACCGCCTGGGCCGACTCCCGGACGAGCATCTCCCGCTCGAAGTCCAGGAAGTCGGGCTGCTCGTGCCGCTTGTGCTTCCACCAGGAGTCGAAGTGGGCGCCGGAGACGACGTGCTCGGGCACCCGCTGGTCATAGAAGTCGTACAGCGTCTCGTCGTCGACGACGATGTCCCGGCGCCGGGCGCGGTGCTCCAGCTCCTCGACCTCGCTGAGCAGTCTGCGGTTGTCGGCGAAGAACTTGTGGTGGGTGCGCCAGTCACCCTCCACCAGGGCGTTGCGGATGAACAGCTCGCGGCTGGCCTCCGCGTCGATCCGGCCGTAGTTGACCTTCCGCTGGGCCACGATCGGCACGCCGTACAGCGTCACCTTCTCGTACGCCATCACCGCGGCCTGGTCCTTCTCCCAGTGCGGTTCGCTGTACGTCCGCTTCAGCAGGTGGCCGGCCAGCGGCTCGACCCACTCGGGCTCGATCTTCGCGTTGACCCGCGCCCACAGGCGGGAGGTCTCGACGAGCTCGGCGGACATCACGAACCGCGGCGGCTTCTTGAACAGCGCGGAGCCGGGGAAGATCGCGAACTTGGCGTTGCGGGCGCCCAGGTACTCGCCCCGGCCGCCGTCCCTGCGGCCCTGCTGCGGTGCGGAGTCCTTGGACTCCTTCACGTCCTTCATGCCGATGTGCGAGAGCAGGCCGGCCAGCAGGGAGACATGGACGCGGTCGCCGGGGGCGTCCTCCTCGTTGAGGTGGATGCCCATCTGCTTGGCGACCGTGCGCAGCTGGGAGTAGATGTCCTGCCATTCGCGGATGCGCAGGAAGTTGAGGTACTCCTGCTTGCACATGCGGCGGAAGGACGACGAGCCGCGCTCCTTCTGCTGCTCGCGCAGATAGCGCCACAGGTTGAGGAAGGCGAGGAAGTCGCTGGACTCGTCCCGGAAGCGGGCGTGCTGCTGGTCGGCCTGGGCCTGCTTGTCGGCGGGGCGCTCGCGCGGGTCCTGGATGGACAGCGCGGCGGCGATCACCATGACCTCGCGCGCGCAGCCGTTCTTGTCGGCCTCCAGGACCATCCGGGCAAGACGCGGGTCGACGGGCAGCTGGGCCAGCTTGCGGCCGGTCTGGGTGAGCCGCTTGCGCGGGTCCTTCTGCGCCGGGTCGAGCGCGCCCAGCTCCTGGAGGAGCTGCACGCCGTCGCGGATGTTGCGGTGGTCCGGCGGGTCGATGAACGGGAACTTCTCGATGTCGCCGAGGCCGGCCGCGGTCATCTGGAGGATGACGGAGGCGAGGTTGGTGCGCAGGATCTCCGCGTCGGTGAACTCCGGGCGGGCCAGGAAGTCGTCCTCGCCGTAGAGCCGGATGCAGATGCCGTCGGACGTACGCCCGCAGCGGCCCTTGCGCTGGTTGGCGCTGGCCTGCGAGACCGGCTCGATGGGCAGCCGCTGCACCTTGGTGCGGTGGCTGTAGCGGGAGATCCGGGCGAAGCCGGGGTCGATGACGTACTTGATGCCGGGGACGGTCAGGGAGGTCTCGGCGACGTTGGTGGCGAGCACGATCCGGCGGCCGGTGTGCTGCTGGAAGACGCGGTGCTGCTCGGCGTGCGAGAGGCGCGCGTACAGCGGCAGCACCTCGGTGGAGCGGTACTGCTTCTTGGTGAGCGCGTCGGCGGTGTCGCGGATCTCCCGCTCGCCGGAGAGGAAGACCAGGATGTCGCCGGAGCCCTCGGCCATCAGCTCCTCGACGGCGTCGGTGATCGCGGTGATCTGGTCCCGGTCGGCGTCCTCGGAGTCCTCCTCCAGGAGCGGCCGGTAGCGCACCTCCACCGGGTACGTCCGCCCGCTGACCTCGACGATCGGGGCGTCGCCGAAGTGCCGGGAGAACCGCTCCGGGTCGATGGTCGCCGAGGTGATGACGACCTTCAGATCGGGCCGCTTCGGCAGCAGCTGGGCGAGATAGCCCAGCAGGAAGTCGATGTTGAGGGACCGCTCGTGGGCCTCGTCGATGATGATCGTGTCGTAGGCGCGCAGCTCGCGGTCGGTCTGGATCTCGGCGAGCAGGATGCCGTCCGTCATCAGCTTGACGAAGGTGGCGTCCGGGTCGACCTGGTCGGTGAACCGCACCTTCCAGCCGACGGCCTCGCCGAGCGGTGTGTCCAGCTCCTCGGCGACCCGCTCGGCGACCGTGCGGGCGGCGATCCGGCGGGGCTGGGTGTGCCCGATCATGCCGCGCACGCCCCGGCCCAGCTCCATGCAGATCTTCGGGATCTGCGTGGTCTTCCCGGACCCGGTCTCACCGGCGACGATGACGACCTGGTGGTCGCGGATCGCCGTGGCGATCTCGTCCTTCTTCTGGCTGACCGGCAGTTGCGCGGGATAGGTGACGACGGGCACGCGCGAGCGCCGCTCGGCCATGCGCCGCGCGGCCTTGTCGGCCTCGGCGTCGATCTCGGCCAGGACGGCGGCGCGCGCCTCGGGCTTGCGGATCTTGCGCGCGCCTTCGAGCCTGCGCCCGAGCCGGTGCGCGTCACGCAGCGACAGCTCGGTCAGACGGGAGGCGAGGGCGCCGAGGGCGGGGGCGGGATGCGTAGACATACGCATCCCAGGATCTCACCTCGGGGAAATCTCGCGCGAATGATTTGTCCGGCCGCGGCGGACGGGGAGGACCGGCCGGTGCCGGACGCGGGCGGCCGGGGTCAGCAGGCGCGGTGGCCCTGCTGGAACCCGGACTTGAAGCCGTCCTTGTAACCGCGGTTGTAGTCCTTCCCGGAGTCCTTCTCGAGATCCTTCTTGGCGTCCTGCTTGAGGTCCTTGTGCAGGTCCTGCTGGAGGGCGGCGGGCTTCATGTGGTCGCCGGGGAACGAGCGCCCGCCGTGGTCGCCGCGTCCGTTGTGGTCGCAGCCGCGGTGGCCCTGTTTGAAGCCGTCCTTGAAGCCGCGCTGGTAGTCCCGGTCGGACCGGGGGACCTTGGCGCTGGTACTGGCATGGGTCTCGCCCGGTGCCGCGGCGGCTGCCTGCTGGAAGCTCACCGGACCGAGAACGACCGAGGCGGCGATGAGGGCCGAGCCCAGGACGACGGCCCTTCGTCGGTGCGTGGCGGACATGAGTGCCCCCTAGGGTCGGTGGGGCGGGGGATCGATGAGTGGGCTGTGTGGCCTTTCTCACGTTTCACGCTAGTCCGTTGTGGGCATAGCGCAACCGCGGCAGCGGCCCCCGCTACGGCGCGGGGCGCAGCAGTCGGCGGACGGCCCGCTCGGACCACTGCCCCGCCGCACCCGGACAGGCGGCGAGGTACGAGGCGACCGCGTCGGTGTCCCAGGTGCCGGCCGACAGCAGTCCGGTGGCCAGGAGCCGGAGATAGGCGGCGGACGGCGTGTTCCAGGGCACCTCGTCCATCGCCCAGGGCGCGGTGAACGTGAGGACGGGCAGCCCCTCCAGCCGCCCCGCGCAGACCAGGGTCTCGTAGCGGCCCCGGCCCAGCACGGACCGGCCGTGGGCGAGCACATCGGCCAGGTCGAGGCGTCCGCCGGGCTCCCGGTACATCTCCTGGGCGGCGATGTCGGAGAACTGCTCGGCCGACAGCAGGTGCGCCCTGGCCAGGACGCGCCCCTGGGCCCGTGGGTCGTAGAAGGCCCGGCCGCCGCCCCACACCGGCGACTCGGTGGCGAAGTAGAGGGCGCCGGTGAGTTCGACGGCGAGGGACCGCGCGGGCAGTCGCGGATCACGGCACCCCGGGCAGTCCCGCCCGGCCCCCGGCGGACGGCCGCCGCGCAGATAGAAGGCGAGCCGGTCCAGCTGCATGTTCGAGCCGTAGGAGGTGTACCAGACCTGCTGCGGGCTCGGGTCGGTCGGCCGCACCGGGTCGATGGGGTGCAGAGTTTTCACGCCGGTCCCCTCCTCACACACGAACGAGCCCCTCTCCGAGGACTTCGGAGAGGGGCTCGATGCCCTGAAGGGCTGCGGTGGCTGGGGCCGGGGTCGAACCGGCGACCTTCCGCTTTTCAGGCGGACGCTCGTACCAACTGAGCTACCCAGCCACGAGGTTTCACGTGAAACCTCAGCGGTCCTGACGGGATTTGAACCCGCGGCCTCCACCTTGACAGGGTGGCGAGCACTCCAAGCTGCTCCACAGGACCATATGGCAGTGTGTGAACTGACCGGGATCAGTCTCGCACACCGTACTGCGTGCCCCCAACGGGATTCGAACCCGAAATCGTTACCTCGCTGACCTGCGACGATGCGCGGGAGCCCAGCAACTACGCCCTTTTGGGTTCTCCTGAGTCCAGCCTGGTCCTCCTCGATCCTGCCCCCGTGCTGACACGTCAGCACGGGGGCAGGACGTTTGCAGGTGCGACCGTGTCGAACGTTTCGGCGCGATTTCAGATGCAGCCGCTGCGAAAGGCAACCCGGCCGCAAGCTAGCGAGGACCTTGGGCCGTTGTCTGCGGGAGATCTGCAAGGTCTTTATCTGATGCCTGGATGACAGCGTTGAACAGCCATAGCAGGCGATAGGACCGAGCGACGCCGAGGATCAGAGCGCCTTCCACGGCCCAGTGCACATCGCCCGGGTCGCTTTTGGTGTCGAGGACGGTTGCAAGGAGACACGTGCCGGAGATGAGCAGAGTGGCTGATAGGACACTCACCCAGTTCCGCCGGAATTGTGAGGCCAGGTGAGGCGCGGTACGCAGAACTCGCATCCGGCGGCCGCTCGCCGAAGCGTACTGAGCAATGGCGGCAGTGACGAAGCTTCCGACCAAAGCGACGACGGTGGCGCCAGTCGTATAGATCGTCAAGCGCTGTTCGCGCTCAGGCGCACCGAGGATGTCACCGCGTCCGGTTAGGGCAACCAGCAAACCGTGCCCGCCGAGGACAGCTGCCGTCAGTAACCAGTCCGTCGCCGGACGGGATCGCCAACCGTTAAGAACTCGGCGAACCGCTTCCACAAGGCTCGGCATTGCCGCATCTCCCCCCGCGCGCCCCGACCAGGGCTTTCACCCCAGTTACCCTCCAGGCTAGATGTCGGCACTGACAGCGGCCCGTAGCACCCTTTCGTTCTCCAGGGAGACCCCCTCCAGCTTGTTGAGGGCCACCTGCAGGTCGATGGCGTGGCCATCGCCAGAGGAGAAGGGGACGACGCATTTTGCAGTGATGCGCTCGCTCACGAAGTCGATCTTCTCGTCATCAGCCTCGCTGTGCCATGCCTCCATACGGGCCTGCGCGGCAGCCGTGTCAACGACGTCAGAGTTGTCCAGCCAGTCCTCAATGTCACTCGCGAAAACCCTTGTTGAGCCGAGGAGTTGGTTGTGACCACGGGCCCGGCGGCGCGTCGACAGGATGCCCGACTTCTTTGGGACCTCCAGGGTCAGAGTGATGACCATGTCCGGGTTGTCCGTGTGCATGCGGCTGATGGCTGTGCCGAGGTCGGAGCTGGCGCGCAGGGTGGAGGGGCTGTCAGCGGGCTCGGGAGCGATCTTCACCGTGAGTTTCTCGATGGCGACGGCATGCTGGAGCTTTTCCCGGGATCGGGCGTTGACCACCGGCCGCAGCACGAGGTTGCGGACGTCCGGAGCTGCGACGCGGATGCCCTCCAGCCAGCGCTTGAGCGCCTGCGCGCGGGGGGCCGAGATGCCGCCGGCCATGGTCGCAACAACGTTGCCGAAGGGTAGGAAGTACACGGTTGTAACGTCAACCAATTCCTTGTCGGCGGCAAGCTGGAGCCGACTGAGGGTGCCGTCGACGTGATTAATGAGCTGCGGTACGTCCTGGCGAGACTTGGCGAGGAGCAAATGCGGAGCCGTCTGATGGGGATCGACGGCACCGATCAAGATGTCCTCCCCCGCAGGAACGGTGCGCCGGGCCAGTGGCTGGGCGCACAGACGACGGATGTGCTCTGCCCAGTCCCGGTGGGGTAGACGGGCACCGTCGGGAGCGTCGGCGTCTGCGATCTCATAGAAATGGACGATTCTGTCCCGGTTGCGTGCGGCCATGCCTGCGGTCCCCCCGTAGTGTTCTTGGACGAAGTCGGTCTACCAGGATCTGACAACCTATCGAGTGCGCCGACAGCCGAAACGATCAGGCCCGGTTCCTGTGAGGATCACCAGGCCCTCGGCCCGACCCTATTCCTCCTCGAACTGGGCTTGCAGTTTCAGGGTGTTGGCGTTTTCCGTGAGGGTGCGAACTTTGTCCGCGGGGAAACCGCCGGGCGCGGTCGCTTGGATCTCGACCGTGACCTCGACGTCCGCCCCGATGGCTTCGAGGTGCTGAAGGATTTCGAAGGCGTACTTTGTGGCGTGCTTGCTGTATTGCTCGGTGTCCAGCCGGGCGTGGGCATAGAACCGGGTCGGGACGCGCGGCAACGGAGTCGGCGCCGGGACCGGGGCGCCGGGCGTAGGGCGTAGTGACGCCGACGAACCACCCGGGCTCTGCTCGGCCGCGCTGCCTGTGCCGTCGTCGGCATCATGGACCTGATTGGCTTGCTTCTGGTGCTGGGCGGCGGCCGCCAGATCCGCGGTCTCCTGAGCGATGGCAAGGTCGGCTCGTACCAGCAGCGTGCTGTCGGTGATCTGACCGAAGGACACATTGCGGCAGGGCAGGACGAGCCCCAGATAGCGGCCGGCCTCGGGATCGTGGCTGGTGGCCAGGGCGAAGCCATCCGTCTCCCAGGTGACATGGGAAAGGACGTCCTCGATACCTTGGTCGAGGACTGAGCGGTCACGCAGACGATTCATGTACGGGTACTTGGTGTGCAGTTCCCACAGGCGACCGACGGAGATGTGGCCGTCCCGGTTCCACTCCTGGCTCAGGGCGTCGTTGATCCGCTGGTGCAGGACGGCAGGAGCCTGCAGGACGTAAAGCATGCCCTGACGCTTCAGACGATCACCGACCTGGATGGCCGCGTCATCAATGGCTTGCAGGTCAACCTTGAAGTTGACCCACTCGATCTTGGCGCCGGGGATCTGCTCGGGGACAAGGACCCACCGGTAGGCCTTGCCGAGGCGAAGGCTGACTGTCTCGTCAGCCTTCTCCATCCGAGTCCTCGCCTGCGTCCTCTGGTTCTCCGTCAGATCGAGCTGGACGTGTTGTGTGAGGACCTGCTTCCAGCCTAGGTACTCGCGGACAGCCTCGGCGACCTCCTCCATCTCCTTGCGGTCGGGGGCGAGGAAGACGAGGGCGTTGCGGTGTTGCCGGGTGCTGGAGCGGTATTGGTCAAGAGCCTCCTGGGCGAAGCTCAGGGCCTCAGTGTCGGGCACGTCACGGGCGCTACGGTGCGTGAAGCGGGGGTGCAGCAGCACCAGGCGCGCGTTGTCGTTATCCGGAATGTCGCTCGCGGGCAGCGGCGCCGCGTGGACGGCGCTGAACTGGCCGCGTACTCCCTGGACCACACTCAGTCGGCGCACCACGTCCGCCCATACCCTGTCGGGGTCCTCGATGAGTTTGTTCGCCTCGTCCTTGGCCGTACGCGTGATGTTGGCGTGGGTGTCGTACCAGTGGCGTTCGCCGTCGCCGTAGAGGTACGTGGAGCGGTCGGCGAGGGCGTTGAGCGCTGTGCGGAAGTTACCCAGCGGCTCGCCGGGGATAGCCATGCCAAGGCGGATGTGCGGCTCGGATAGGCCCTTACGAGCGGCGTGCACGCGGGGCGCGGAGCCCATGAAGACGGTCCTGGCCACGCGGCGGCTCATGCCACGTTGCCCGAGCACGGGCTTCTCGGCATCGACGGAGGCCGGCGTGGAGTCCGGTCCGTCGACGTCGGCGTCGATGATCGGCTTCCAGCGGTCCTCTAGGTAGTACGTCAGCTCCTGGTTGACGCGGGTGTCGTGTATCGGCACGTCACCGGGCATGATCATGGGGCTCTGGTTCTGGTCCCGCCACAGCGCGTGAATGACCGTGCTCATCAGCCGCAGCACACCTCGGGTGCGCTGGAACCTGGGCAGCGTGGACCAGTCTTCGTACAGCCGGGCGAACAGCTCCGGGTGGATCGGGTAGGTCGACTTGATTCGCCGCTCGTAGTCCATGGTGTCGCAGCCGGCCGGGAACTCGCGCTTCTCGGTGCCGTAGAACTGCGTGTACAGCCGCGCCACCTTGTTGATCTCGGCTTGGACCTCACTGGTGGGGGTCTGGAAGAGACGACGGCGCACGATCTCGAAGGACTCGTCGGAGCTGGCGGGGCGCCAAGCGTCGGCCTTGCGGTGGACGACGTTCTGGAGTCGCTCCAGCGCGGTGCGGTTGTTCTCGCCCCCGATGTCGTACTGGTCGGCGGCGCTGATCTTGCCGGTCGCGGATGCCGGGATGGAGACCAGCAACTGAGCCCCGTCGACGGAGGCGACGGCCTCGGTGAGGGACTGGGCGAAGGAGAAGTGTGTCTCGAAGGACCCGGCAGGCAGGTTGTCGTTGCCGAGCAGCGGACCGGCGTACTGAACCCACTCGTCGATGAGGATTACGCAGGGCGCGTAGGCGGCGATTAGGTCCTGGAGCAGTGCGGTGCCGGGGCTGGTGCTGGTGCGGTCGGCCTCGGCGATGATGTCGTATGCCTGCCTCTTGCCGAGCCCCCAGGCGAGTTGGCCCCACATGGTGTTGACGACGGTGCCATCGGGCTTGACGTCGGCCTGCCCGATACCCAGCTCGTTGCCGACCAGCACGGCCCGGTGCACTGTCCCGCCAGGCAGCCCACCGCCGGGCGCGACGGCGATCAACTCCTGAAGGTCCTGCGGCAGCCGGTTCACCTTCAGGCCCGGCGCGTACAGGTGGTACAGCGCCATCATGGAGTGTGTCTTGCCGCCGCCGAAGTTGGTCTGGAGGTTGATGACGGGGGCGGCGTTCGGGTCACCGCTGATCCGGCGCAGTGACTTGGAAAGCAGTTCTTCGAGGCCCTCGGTGAGGTATGTCCGCTGGAAGAACTCCTCGGGTTCGGTGTACTCCGCGGCGCCCTCGCCGCGTGCCACCCGCCATAGGTCGGCGGCGAACTCGGAGGCGTTGAAGTCACCACGCGCCACGTCCTCGTGCGGGGTGAGCACGTCACGCCAAGGCCGCAACCCCTCAGCGGCCACGCTCGGCACGGCACGCGCGCGGCGAGCCGCCTTCTTCGTCTCTTCCTCTGTTACCTGCCGGTGCAGAGTCTGCCGGGACTCGCGGACCTCCTCGACCAGGACGGGATCCGCGTGCACGGCCCGCAGCAGTCGCTCCGCCGTGTCCAGCGCGCGCAGAGTGTCGTCCGCGGTGAACTTCTCGTTGTGTGCCCACTGGTTGCGCACGGCGTTCAGCTCACTGGCGAAACCGCGGGCGCTCGCCGGGAGAAGATGCCGGAAGTAGGTGCTCCAGTATCGCTGGAGGAGGTTCAGCAGGAATTGCGGATCGGTCCTGCCGATCTGCTTCCCTTGTCCTCGAGCCTCGCTCTCCGCGTCCTCGAACCAGCTGTCGCCCTGTCGCTTGATCATTTCCCTCTCCAGGAAGGGCAGCAGCCCCTCCCCGAGGATGTCGATCATGCGGTAGACACGGTCTCGGTTGTTCACCGCCATGGTGCGGGTGTCCTGCCTTTCCGGGTGCCTGTGAGTGGGACGGGCGTTCAGAAGAGGGGCTGGTGCTGGGGCTTGCGCGGGCCGCGCTTCTCGGCGTTACGGGCCTCGGTCTGGAGGTCGGACCAGGCACTGGCGAGGTTATTGAATCGCTGGCCACTCTCAGACCAGCGCCGTCGGTCGCAGATGCTGTAGAGCAGGTGGGCGAGGTCACGGATGGCATCCTCGTCAAATTCCCCGCGCGCCCGGATCCCGGCGAGCAGCTCACCAGCCGGTCCTACGCCGGACTGTGCGCCCTTGCCATCCAGCACCCGGGACAGGTGCATGGCGGCTTCCCAGACGGAGATACGACTGTCCGTCTCTGGGTCGTAGGACTCCGGCAGGTCGGCCGGTGCCACGAGCCATACCTTGCTGTCGCCCGAGGCAGTGATGTGGGCGTCCTGGAGCCCCTTCACGGACACGTTGTACGCCTTTGCAAGTGTCTCTGCGTCCCCGAAGGTGCCCTTACTCCACTGGAACTGCTCGAACCAGCGGATCGCCCACCGGGTGTCCTGGTCGAACTCGCCCTCTTGTTCGTTCAGCACGTCGGCGAGCACGTCGTTGATAAGTCCAAGCGCAGTGCGGACGCGCATGGGAGTGCCGTCGGGCTCGGTGACCTTCGCGTACCGCGAGAACACGGCGATGCCTGGGCCGATCGCGGACTGAGGGAGGTCGACGGGGGCGAGATTGCCCTCTTGTAGCTTCCGCAGCTTGTCTGGGAGTTCACTGCGCAGAGCACGGAGGAAGCCACGACGGTCGGTGGAGCCGGCGGTGACGTGGCGGGGGCGGCAAGCCAGGACTACCGAGGAGGCGAGGGCATTGGTACCGATGCCGACGGAACGACCGGCGCGCTCCGTACGGACGGGCCAAGTACCGGTTACAGACCAGCCGGCCTGGATGAGGCCGTTCAGCATGGTCTCCCAGCCAGTGGAGGCGATGCCGTTCTCGTTGTCGGTCTCGGACTGCTTGAAGGCGTAGTAGACGACGAGAGGGAAGTCAGGGTGGTGACCTGCGCGCATGTGCGTGAAAGTCTCGACAAAGCCCCGCTCGAAGTGGTCCTCGGCCTTCTCGCGGTCCCCGCCATGCCGGTACGGCGAAGCGATCAGCTCGGGTTCCTTGGGGGTGAGGATCGTGCTCATGACCTCGGGGTAGATACCGCCGAGGGAGCTGCGGAGCCATACGTAGAAGTAGTCGGAGAGATCAGCGTAACCGATGTTGTCATAATATGGGGGATCGGTATTGACGACGTAGTTATCAAATGAACGGCTAGTGGCGTCGGCTTGAACCACATTGCCCGTGGCCTGCTCGGCAGGCAGTAGATCGAGGGCCTTGCCAACCGCGGTGACCATGATCTCCAGAGTTCCGGAGGACGGACCAAAGACGTTGCTTTCTGCGAAGTCCCAGGTCATAGGAAGTGCTTGACGTGCAAACGTGCTACGCACTAGCTCGTTCTGAGGGTTGCTCGACCATGTGGAGATGGTCGAGCAGTAGTCGGCCGCACGGCTGGAAGCCAAGCCCAGATACAGCGCCACTGCCTTCCCGTACTCCGTTGCCTCGACGGTGTCCATACCCGCGGCCTTCGCATCCCGCTCAATTCTCTCGCGGGCCTCGCCAACCAGTTCGCCAAAGGTGGTCAGCGCAAGCAACTGCCGATTCGTGAACAGATCGGCGTGTTTCGTCATCCCGTACGCCTGCACCCGGAAGCTCAGTGCTTTCTCGGGCAGCTCGGACTCCGGAACATTGACGGGCCGCCCTACCTCCGCCGCCTCCACGTGCTCCCCGCTCGGCGACAAGTAGATCCGCTGCCGCTTACCCTCCGCGACTACAGCCATCATCACTGCACCCATGCGCCCGGCCACCCCCTCGGCCCGGACGTACTTCAGCGTAGCCCGATTACCACACACCAGGCATTCAGCGCCCTTGCCGTCAACGGTTCCCTCACGGGGCTCGCCCTCTGGGCCGCCGATCGTGAACGTGACCTGCCCGTCCACCGGCTCTGCGACGATATAGCGAGGTCGGCCCTTCTTCTTACTCAGCCAGAACGACCGCACCAACGGCATCTCAGCCCCGCAAGCCGGGTCAGGGCAAGCCACTGTCCGCGCCCACAACCAAGCAATAACCGCCGCCTTACTCCCGTCCTCCAACTTGGCCTTCGGATAGTGCGCACCGATCCGCACGTGCGCCTGCTCCCGCATCCACTTTCCGTACTGCCGCACGTCCTCCGCGAGACCGCTCGCCCCCCGCCAACTCCCCTCGTGACGCAGTTCCGCAGACTGCGAAACCGGCTTACGCCCGGCCCATCGCGGTGGAATCTCGATCAACGCCTTGTTGATGACGACTGGCACTGGATTCAGGTCACTGGCATGAGCCTCAAGCCCCAGCCGGTGCGCCTCCAGCGGAATCGTCCCACCGCCAGCAAAGGGGTCGAGGACAGGCGGAAGGGGACCGTCACCATGCGACTCGGCGATCTTCTCCCGAACCTTGCGCATGATCCGTTCATCGCGGGTGGCCTCCCAGGGGACCATCTCCTCGATGAGGTCGAACAATCGCTGCCGCTCGGCCTTCTGCTCCTCCGGCCCCGGATACAGATCGGGCCGCGAACCAGGGTCGTCCACAAGCTGGGCGAAGAGCATCGCCCGTGCAGCCGCCAACGGCCTGCGTGCCCACCACAGGTGGAGCGTGGACGGGTGCCCGTGCCGGATGGACTTCTCCCGGGCCGACTCCCTGTTGATCGCCTCCAGAGGGAGGGACACCTCGATGAGCTTGGTGCGGCGCTCTGGAGCAGAGGCCGTGTCTTCGGTTGCACCGCTCACTGCGGGGTTCCTCCCTTGTTCCAGGCGTCCTGCCAGGACAGCAGCACACCCTCGGTCTGCAGGTCGCCGAAGTCGGTGTCGGCGAAGGCGTCGGTCAAATAGCGGATCTCGTCGTGCTCCGCCCCCCGCGGGCTGACGGAGACCAGGGCGAGACGATGCTGCGCGCCGCGATTCTTGGCGACGAGGACCTCGTTTCGACTGACGTAGAAGTGCTCCGCACCCTCTCGGCGACCCTTCACCTCGATGTGCACGAGGTGACCGTTAAGACTAAGCGATCGGATGTCGTAGCCGGGATTGTTGTGGGCCATCTCCTCGGGGACGCGCCCAAGAGCACGCTCAGCGCCGAGTACCGCAGCCACAGCCCGCCGGTCGGTCTCGTAGCCGTCAGCCGCATACAAAGCAGCGAGTACAGCCTTCTCCACCGGGGTCTCGGCAGGGCCAAGGTGTCTGGCCAACCAGCCAACCGGGACGACGAGCGCGCACCCCGCCACTACCGGCGGGCGGGCCTGAAGAGCCTGGTCTTTGTCGAGCACGGCCAAACGCTGCTCACGGCGGCGCTCAAGGTCCTCAGCCCAAGCACGCGCGGTTTCCGGACGGTGACGGACTTTCTTGCCCTCGGCAACATCCAGTTCGAGTTTTCCGGCCTGCGCATGCCAGAAGCTGATCTCCTGTCGCAGCCGCTGCTCGACCTGGGCACGAGTACGCTCGATGACGGGCAGCAGTCGTTCCCGGGTGCGGTTCAGGTGCTGCGGGACGGCCTCCCGCACGGCCCAGTCCATGGCACGGGCGGGCCCACCATCTCGGAGCCACTCATCCGTGAGTAGCGCCCCTGCCGCCTCGGCCTCCCGGGGTGTGGGCGGGCGATAGTCCAGATAGGGAGCAGGGCCGGCATCGTGGGCCGTTCCGTCGGGATTCAGCTCCACAAACGCAAAGGAACGGTCCACTGACCGTCCGTGCCCGTCGACGACCTCTTGGACCAGCGCGGTCAACAGCCGGGGGGTGGTCCCTGCATCGGAGGCGTCGATCAGAACCGCGCCTCGCGTGAGTAGGTCACCGTGCCGGTGAACCGTCTCTTCCAGAACCGCGTCGAAGAGCGGGTGCCCAGGGGCGATGAGGTCGGCACGGGCGGCGTCAGGCACAGTGACGCGCCCGCGGTCGAAGCACACCCGTTCATAGCGGCGCTGCACGACTCCGCCCAGGCCGAGCCCAAAGCGGCCCGTATCGCGCAGGACGGCCGGAATATGGGTGATCTCGAAACGGCCGTTTTCTCGCGCCCTGAGGTGACCACCGAGACGGTCAAAGGCGTCACGAAAGAAGGCTCGTACGTAGTGCGGATGCAACCGCTTGGCTTGAGCCTCCTCCATACGCAGCCGTACCGCCTCGACGTCCTCCAACCCCATGACATGGGTGTCGAGTGCGAGCCCTTTGATCAGCTCCACTGCCCGCTCACCTACCCGGGCGTCGATGACCTGATCCAGGCGGCTCTTGACCTCGGGTCGGTCGCCGTAGCGGATTGCCTCCAAGAGCAAGCCTCGCAACGGCTCGCCCTCGAAAAGCTCACCCAGGACGTTGTAGACCTTGCCGTCGTATGCCCTCGACTGCTGCTCGATCTTGTCGAGGAGTCGTTGGAAGACCTGTCCCTCTCGAGTGTCGGCGGCAATCAGATTCCACAGGTGGCAAACCTCGGTCTGGCCGATGCGGTGGATCCGGCCGAAGCGCTGCTCGATTCGATTGGGGTTCCACGGCAGGTCGTAGTTGACCATGAGGTGAGCGCGCTGGAGGTTGAGGCCCTCGCCGGCTGCGTCGGTAGCGACAAGAACGCGAACTTCGGGGTCCTGGTTGAAGGCATCGCGGATGTCACGGCGCTGTGGGCGTGGGGTGCCGCCATGGATGGCGACGACTCCCTCGGGGCGTCCGATCAGATTCCTGATGCGGCGGGACAGGTACTCAAGAGTGTCGCGATGCTCGGTGAAAATGATCAGCTTGCGCGGCAGCCCTCTCTCATCCTGCAACAGCGGGTCATCCTGGAGCAGCCCCGACAGCTCCCGCCACTTGCGGTCGTCGCCGGAGGCCAGTACCCGTGCGGCGAGCCGCTCCAGTTCGCTCAGCGCGGCGATCTCCAGCTCCAGCTCTTGGAGGGTGCGGGCGGCGGTCGCCGCATCGACGACCTGCTCCTCGAGATCCTCCAACTCGCCACCGGTCAAGTCGTCCAACTCGTCCTCGACGGGGATGGACGGTGCGGACTCAAGGGCCAAGTTCGCCACGGTCTGATCCGACAACATCTCCTGACGTCGGGTCTCCAGTCGCATCCGCCTGCGTTCTAGGGACCGGTGGATCGCCGCTGGGCTGGAGGCGAGGCGACGCTGGAGGACGGTAAGCGCGAAACCGACCTGGTTGCCTCGTCGGCCGTCCAACCGCTCCGCCCGGTTCATCTCCTGGCGGACGTACTCCGTGACCTGCTCGTACAGGTCATACTCAGCAGGCGACAGTTCGTACGGCACGGTGTAAGCGCGGCGCTCTGGGAACAGTTGCTTGCCATCGAAGGTGAGCAGGTCCTCCTTGATCATGCGTCGCATCAGGCCGGAGACATCGTGCCGGTGGATACCTGCCCGATAGCGGCCGCTGAACCGGTCGCTGTCCAGCAGCGTCATGAACAGCTGAAAGTCCTCCTCCTTGCCTGCGTGTGGGGTGGCGGTCATCAGGAGCAGGTGGCGAGTGAGGCGACCAAGGAGGCGACCAAGCTCGTAGCGCTTCGTGGTCTTCAGCTCCGTGCCGAAGTAACTAGCGCTCATCCGGTGGGCCTCGTCCACGACGACCAGGTCCCACCCGCTCTCCCCGAGCAGCCGCTGCATGTCCTCGGAGCGCGCCAACGCGTCCATGCGAGCGATGAGCCGGGGATGACGATCGAAGACGTTGCCCTCGATCGTCGCGTCGGTCAGCTGCCGGGTGAGGAGGGTGAAGTCGAGGCCGAACTTCTCGAGCAGCTCGTCCTGCCACTGTTCGACTAGTCCTCCCGGCACGACGATGAGACAGCGCTCCAGATCACCGCGGAGCGCCAGCTCCTTGATGTAAAGCCCGGCCATGATGGTCTTTCCTGCACCGGGGTCGTCAGCGAGGAGGAAACGCAGCGGGGTCCGCGGCAGCAGCTCGTTGTAGACAGCCTGGATCTGGTGGGGCAGCGGATCGAGGAGGCTGGTGGACACCGCCAGCATTGCGTCGCCGCGCGCAGCCATCCGGATCCGCAACGCTTCGGCCGCCAGCCGGAACAAGCCAGGATCCGCGTCGAAACCGCTGCCTACCGAGCCGCAGGCCACCTCAGCGAGTCGCGCAGCATCCTCCTCGTAGAGGATTCGCTCCTCCACAGTGCCGTCGGGGCGCCGATACGTCACCTGCGCCGCCGCCGGCCCGAACATCTGTACAGCGACCACTGTGACGTCGCCGCCGGTGACAATGCCCGACACGGCACGCCCTGCAGTCAGATCACCGAGGCTGAGCCGGGCCCGCTCAGACATCTTTGGCTCCCCACTCCTGGCATTGGCCTACCTGAGCGTGCACTGTAACTCTGCGGTTTGCCGCATGGGGCAGCATGTGGCGCGGCTCTGGAGGAGCACGGGTTCTGCGCGGGAGCGAGAGGGGGGCGAGAGCCCGAAACGGTGCCATTCCGGTGCTGACATGTCAGCACCGTGTCAGCATCGGTAGGGCTCTGGAGCCGATTGCTGTCAGACTAGAATCTTTGCTGGGGCACACAACAACAGAGCCCCGGACGCCATGACGTCCGGGACTCTGTTTATGGTGGCTGGGGCCGGGATCGAACCGGCGACCTATCGCTTTTCAGGCGATCGCTCGTACCAACTGAGCTACCCAGCCACGCAGTTCACCGAAGTGATCTGCAAGCGGTCCTGACGGGATTTGAACCCGCGGCCTCCACCTTGACAGGGTGGCGAGCACTCCAAGCTGCTCCACAGGACCATATGGCAGTGTGTGAACTGACCGGGATCAGTCTCGCACACCGTACTGCGTGCCCCCAACGGGATTCGAACCCGTGCTACCGCCTTGAAAGGGCGGCGTCCTAGGCCGCTAGACGATGAGGGCTATCGGCCCGCCTGGGCGCTTCTCAGCGCGTCGGGGACGTGAGAAGCATATGGGATGCCGGGGGGTATCGCCAAAACCGTTGACGAGCCCGGCGGGGAGGCGGCCCGGGAGGGTGCCGAAGCCGGTGGCGAGGGCGGTGAAGAGGGTGGCGGCGAGGTCGGTGACGAGGAGGGCGCCGAGGGCGTGGGGGCGGCGCCCGGCCGGTTCTCCTCGGGCAGATGGCGGCTCACCTCCGCGGTCGTCAGACCCAGTCCGCCCAGCTTGATCGCGTCCCACGCCTGGAGGCGGCGGCTGTCCCGGTCGACGTAGAGGACCGACGCCTCCACGGGGGCGGGATGCTCCTGCTCGACCGCGCGCAGTCCGCTGCCGCCCGTCGAGCCCTCCCTGCGCAGCCGGGTGCCGTAGGGGAGGATCTCCGTGCCCTCGTGGTGCAGATGCCCGCACAGCACCAGCGGCACCGCGCCGTCCGTCTCCCGGGCCGCCAGTGGTTCATGGGCGACGGCGATGTCGACCGGGGTGCCGGCGGCCCGCTGGTCCCGCAGCGCCGACGCCAGCCGGGCGCCCGCCAGCCGCTCCGCCGCGTCACCGCCCGTCGCCGCCGAGCGGTCCGGGGTGAACTGCGGGTCGCCGATCCCGGCGAAGCGCAGTCCCGCCACCGTCTCGGCGCGGCCGTCGTCCAGCACGTGCACGTTCTTCATCCGCTCCAGGCGGTGCTGTGTGGTCAGCGAGTCGTGGTTGCCGCGTACCCAGACGTAGGGCACGCCCAGATCGGCCACCGGGTCGAGGAAGCCGTTCTCCGCCGCCGTGCCGTGGTCCATCGTGTCGCCGGAGTCGACGATCACGTCCACCTTGTACTGCTCCACCAGCGAGGCGATGATCTTCCAGCTCGCCGGGTTGAGATGGATGTCGGAGACGTGCAGCACCCGGATGGTCGTCGGGTCCGGCTGGTAGGCGGGGAGCGTCGAGGTGACGTCGTACAGCTTGGTCACGTTCGTCACCAGACGGGCCAGCTCCCGCTGGTACACGTCGAACTCGGTGACGATGCTGCGCGCGTCGCCCACCAGCGAGGGCGCCGAGGAGAGCAGCCCGGAGAACCGCGGCTCCAGCACCGACTTCGGGTTCCAGGTGGCGTACGCGCTCGCCCCGGACGCGGCGAGCAGGGCCAGGGCCAGTCCCCCGGCCGCCAGCGCGCGGCGCGGCCGGCGGTAGACGGCCAGGCCCAGGGCGGTGGCCCCGGCGACCACCGCCACCGTGGAGCGCAGGGCCAGGTCGAAGGTGCCGTGCTCCACGTCGTGCGCGACCTCGTCCTGGAGCCCGGAGAGCCGCTCGGGATGGTCGACGAGGGCCTGGGCGCGCTCCGGGTCGAGCTGGTCGACGTTCACGTCCAGCCGGACCGGGGCGGTGTGGCTGTCCAGGCGCAGAGCGCCCAGCGGCGAGACATTGATCTTCGTGCCGCCGCTCAGGGAGGGGCGCAGCGTCATCGTCGTGTTGACGGGGCCGACCGGGACGCGTACGTCGCCGACGGTCAGCAGCCCCAGCCAGGCACCGGCGATCACGACGGTCACCAGGCCCAGGGCCCGGAGCCAGGGATGCGGCGCGTTGGCGGTCAGCGGCGCGGTGGCGGTCAGGGGACGGGCGGCGCCGCGCCGGGCGCCGCGGCGGTACGGGAGGTCCAGGTCTGCGAGGCGGACGCGAGCCATTGGGCGCGTATGCCCGGCCGCGTCGGCGGATATGCGCGCCGGGCGGACACCGGCCGGGCCCCGCTCCGGACGCGGGTTCCCGGCGCAGCGGACCCCGCGCCGGCCCGCCGTACCGGACAATGGGCGTGTGCTGGAGATGACGCGCGAGGAGTTCGAGGAACTGGTCGCCGAGGCGCTCGACCGGATCCCGCCGGAGCTGACGCGGCTGATGGACAACGTCGCGGTGTTCGTCGAGGACGAGCCGCCCGCCGGCGACCCCGACCTGCTCGGGCTCTACGAGGGCACCCCGCTGACCGAGCGCGGCGAGTGGTACGCGGGCGTGCTGCCCGACCGGATCACCGTCTACCGGGGGCCGACGCTGCGCATGTGCGACACCCGCGAGGACGTCGTCGCGGAGACCGAGGTGACCGTGGTGCACGAGATCGCGCACCACTTCGGCATCGACGACGCCCGGCTGCACGCCCTGGGCTACGGCTGAGGTCCGTCCGGTGCTCCGGCGTGTCCTCGCCGGGGCGCCGGGAGTTGGGCACGGCGACTTCTCCCTCCCGGAGGTGGCTTCCGTGCGCCCCTTGCCCGTATCCGTCCGTCTCGCCGCCGCGCTCGCCGCACTCGCCGCCGCCACCGGCTGTGTGAGCGTGGGAGAGGAGGCCGGTGGCGGGGCCCGGCCCTCGCACTCCGCCGCGCATGGCGGCGGTGAGGTGCCCGGCGGCGCGGCGGCGGTGTCCGGCGCCGCCGCGGACCGGGCCGGGGCCGGCGACGGCAAGCACGGGCACGGGAAGAAGGAGAAGGGCTCGCCGAGCGGGGAGCCGTCCGGTTCGGCCCCGGCCACCGGCGCCCCGAGCGCGTCGGCCCCGGCGCCCGGCCGGCCCGGCGGTCCGCCGCCCGCGGGCGACCCGGCGCCCACCGAGGTGGTGCCGGAGCCGCCGCAGACGTCCGCGCCGCCGCCGGAGCAGCCGCCCGCGTCGCCGTCGCCGCCCGCCTCGCCCGACCCGACGGTCGCCGAGCCGTCGTCCTCGGCGCACGAGGGCACCGGGACCCAGCTGGCGCAGCGGGAACCGGCGCCCGCGCCGGGCAGCCTGCGCCGCCCCGGCCGGGCACACGTCTGACCTGCGGCTTCGTCCGCCCTCGGGCTCGGTTTGCCTCAAGGGGAGGAAGGTGCGTATGCTAGTAGATCGTTTGATCCCATTTGCCCGGCGCCCATGAAGAGCGCGCCGTGTGGCGCGTACTCTCCCTTGCCGTGGCGGACCGCATCGAGGCGGTCGTGGTGCGAAACACGGAGTTGACGGGCGCGTGCCGACGAGACTCCGGAAGGTTTCGCATTCGCATGTCCATTGCCAGTACTGATCACGTCGTCGTGCCCGAGAGCACCGAGGACGCCCCCGAGAACCCGCAGCTCCTGGACGACCAGGCCGGCGCCGAGGCTCCCGAGGGCACCGAGGAGCGGGCCCCCGAGATCACCTTCGCCGACCTCGGCCTGCCCGAGGGTGTCGTGCGCAAGCTCGCGCAGAACGGCGTGACCACCCCCTTCCCGATCCAGGCCGCGTCCATCCCGGACGCCCTGGCCGGCAAGGACATCCTCGGCCGCGGCCGCACAGGCTCCGGCAAGACCCTCTCCTTCGGTCTGCCCACCCTGGCCACCCTGGCCGGCGGGCGCACCCAGAAGCACAAGCCGCGCGCCGTCATCCTCACCCCGACCCGCGAGCTGGCGATGCAGGTCGCCGACGCGCTCCAGCCCTACGGCGACGTCCTCGGCCTCAAGATGAAGGTCGTCTGCGGCGGCACCTCCATGGGCAACCAGATCTACGCCCTGGAGAAGGGCGTCGACGTCCTGGTCGCCACCCCGGGCCGGCTGCGCGACATCATCAACCGCGGCGCCTGCTCCCTGGAGGACGTGCGGATCGCCGTCCTCGACGAGGCCGACCAGATGTCCGACCTGGGCTTCCTGCCCGAGGTCACCGAGCTGCTCGACCAGATCCCGGCGGGCGGCCAGCGGATGCTGTTCTCCGCCACCATGGAGAACGAGATCAAGACCCTCGTCGACCGCTACCTCACCGACCCGGTGAGCCACGAGGTCGACGCCGCCCAGGGCGCGGTGACGACCATGTCGCACCACATCCTGGTCGTGAAGCCCAAGGACAAGGCGCCGGTCACCGCGGCCATCGCCTCCCGCAAGGGCCGCACCATCATCTTCGTGCGCACCCAGCTCGGCGCGGACCGCGTGGCCGAGCAGCTGCGCGACGCCGGGGTGAAGTCCGACGCGCTGCACGGCGGCATGACCCAGGGTGCGCGCACCCGCACCCTGGCCGACTTCAAGGACGGTTACGTCAACGTCCTGGTCGCCACCGACGTCGCCGCCCGCGGCATCCACGTCGACGGCATCGACCTCGTGCTGAACGTCGACCCGGCCGGCGACCACAAGGACTACCTGCACCGGGCCGGCCGCACCGCCCGCGCGGGCCGCACCGGCACGGTCGTCTCGCTCTCCCTGCCGCACCAGCGCCGTCAGATCTTCCGTCTCATGGAGGACGCGGGCGTCGACGCCACGCGCCACATCATCCAGGGCGGCGCGGCCTTCGAGCCGGAGGTCGCCGAGATCACCGGCGCCCGTTCGATGACCGAGGTGCAGGCCGAGTCCGCGGGCAACGCCGCGCAGCAGGCCGAGCGCGAGGTCGCCCACCTCACCAAGCAGCTGGAGCGCGCGCAGCGGCGCGCCTCCGAGCTGCGCGAGGAGGCCGACCGGCTGGTCGCCCGGGTCGCCCGCGAGCGTGGCGAGGACCCCGAGGCGGCGGTGGCCGAGGCGCAGGCCGAGGCCGAGCGGATCGCCGAGGTGTCGGTGCCGGAGCAGCCCGCGGCGCAGGACGTCGACCGCGCGGAGCGCGAGGAGCGCACGGCGCCCGCGTCGTCCTACTCCTCCCCGTCCTCTTCCTCGGCCTCCTCGGCGCCGTCGTACGACCGCCGGGAGCGGCGTGACGACCGCGGTGGTGACCGTGGCGGGTTCCGCCGTGACGACCGGGACCGTTCCTTCGACCGTGACCGTGACCGTGGCGGCCGTTCGTTCGAGCGCCGGGACGACCGGGGCGACCGTGGCGGCTTCCGCCGCGACGACCGTGACCGCGGTGACCGGGGCGGCTTCCGCCGGGACGACCGCGGCGGCCGTTCCTTCGACCGCAACGACCGCAACGACCGGACCGACCGCAACGACCGCGGTGGTGACCGTGGCGGGTTCCGCCGGGACGACCGGGACCGTTCCTTCGACCGTGACCGTGACCGTGGCGGCCGTTCGTTCGAGCGCCGGGACGACCGGGGCGACCGTGGCGGCTTCCGCCGCGACGACCGTGACCGCGGTGAGCGCGGCGGCGACCGCGCCCCCCGTTCCTTCGACCGGCGTGACGACCGTGGCGGCTTCCGCCGTGACGACCGTCCGGCCCGCCGTGACGAGCGCGGCGGACACCGCGGCAGCGACCGTCCGTTCAACCGCGACCGCCAGGGCGGCGACCGCCCCGGCTTCCGCACCGGCGGTCACGAGCGCCCCTACGGCCGCCGTGACGACCACCGCGGCGGCGGCTCCTTCGGCCGCCGCGAGGACAAGCCGCGCTGGAAGCGCAACGGCTGACACCGTGTGAGCCGACTGTCCGGAAGGGCCCGTACGACATCGAGTCGTACGGGCCCTTCCGTATCCCCGTGCGACCTCAGCGTGAGGCATGTCACACCCTCGGGGAGGGAATTGCTGGGGTCATGACAGATGATGACGCCAGTGTGCACGGCACCACCGGGCCGTCGGACGAGGAACGGCTGGCCCAGCTCGGCTACACGCAGGTCCTCGCCCGCCGCATGTCGGCCTTCGCCAACTACGCGGTCTCCTTCACGATCATCTCCGTCCTCTCCGGCTGCCTCACGCTGTACCTCTTCGGGATGAACACCGGCGGCCCCGCCGTGATCACCTGGGGCTGGGTGGGCGTGGGTCTGATGACGCTGTTCGTCGGCCTGTCGATGGCCGAGATCTGCTCGGCGTACCCGACCTCGGCCGGCCTGTACTTCTGGGCCCACCGGCTGGCGCCGCCGCGCTCGGCCGCCGCCTGGGCGTGGTTCACGGGCTGGTTCAACGTGCTGGGCCAGGTGGCGGTGACGGCGGGCATCGACTTCGGCGCCGCGTCCTTCCTCGGCGCGTATCTGAACCTCCAGTTCGGCTTCGGGGTCACCCCCGGCCGCACCGTCCTCCTCTTCTCGGCGATCCTGCTGCTGCACGGCCTGCTGAACACCTTCGGCGTGCGCATCGTCGCCTTCCTCAACAGCGTCAGCGTGTGGTGGCACGTGCTCGGCGTCGCGGGGATCGTGGCCGCGCTCGCCCTGGTCCCCGACCACCACCGCTCGACGTCGTTCGTCCTCACCCACTTCGTGAACAACACCGGCTGGGGCAGCGGCGTCTACGTCGTCCTGCTCGGCCTGCTGATGGCCCAGTACACCTTCACCGGCTACGACGCCTCCGCCCACATGACCGAGGAGACCCACGACGCGGCCACGGCCGGCCCCAAGGGCATCGTCCGCTCCATCTGGACCTCCTGGATCGCCGGGCTCGTCCTGCTGCTCGGCTTCACCTACGCCATCCAGGACTACGGCCGCGCCCTGGACTCCCCGACCGGCGCCCCGCCCGCCCAGATCCTGCTGGACGCCCTCGGCGCGAGCGCGGGCAAGCTGCTGCTGCTCGTGGTGATCGGCGCCCAGCTGTTCTGCGGCATGGCGTCCGTGACGGCCAACAGCCGCATGATCTACGCCTTCTCCCGCGACGGCGCGCTGCCCTTCTCCCGCCTGTGGCACACCGTGGGCCCGCGCACCCGCACCCCCGTCGCCGCGGTGTGGCTGGCCGCGCTCGGCGCCCTCGTCCTCGGCCTGCCCTACCTGATCAACGAGACCGCGTACGCCGCCGTGACGTCGATCGCGGTGATCGGCCTCTACATCGCCTACGTCATCCCCACCCTGCTGCGGGTCCGCAAGGGCGACGCCTTCGAGCGCGGCCCCTGGCACCTGGGCCGCTGGTCCCGGCCGATCGGCGTCGTCGCGGTGGCCTGGGTCGGCGTCATCACGGTCCTCTTCATGCTGCCCCAGGTCTCCCCGGTCACCTGGCAGACCTTCAACTACGCCCCCGTCGCCGTCCTGGTCGTCCTCGGCTTCGCCGCCGTCTGGTGGCTCGCCTCGGCCCGCCACTGGTTCCTCGACCCCACCCGCACCCGCCGCCCCGCCCCCGCTCCGGCCCGGGACCCCCACTGACCCCGCCGCCCTCCCCGGCACACCCCCGTACGGTGCACTTCCGGCCCCGCTGTCCGATACCCGATCGGCGCCACGGCCTCCTACGGCTATGCTCGGGGAGGCAACATCGCCAGGGCCCTTAGCTCAATTGGCAGAGCAGTGGACTTTTAATCCATTGGTTGTGGGTTCGAGTCCCACAGGGCCTACGGGTGCGGGGGAGGGGAGTACCCCTCCGGCCCGCGGGAAGCGCCCCGATCGGTTTCGACCGGTCGGGGCGCTTCTTCGTGTCCGGGCGCGTGCGTGAGCGGACGATCTGTCAGGAGACTCTACGGACCTGCTCCACGGGTTCGAGTCACCGGAGCAGCGGTCGGCTACGTTGCTGGTCCCCGAGCGGCGGGTTGAATTCCGGAAAACTTCCGAAGTGCTCCACAGCCTCCCTCAGCGTCAGTTGGGAGCGTCCGGATGGCCGATGAACCCCGCTGCCTGGAGGGGGTCGTCGTGCTGGATCCCCAGGCTGTCGGAAACCCACTGGACGGCGTCCCGGGCCTGGTTCTCGGTGATTTGCTCTCTCGCTCCTACGAGCCAGGCCATCAGGATCGCCCAGACCATGGTGGGGTCGCCCTCGCGGCACGTGCACTCCGACGGCGCTGGCTGTTTCGTCCCATGGACCCGAGCATGCCGCCAGGGTCCGCCTCGGGAAGGGGGAACAGCCGAAAACGTGAGACCCGTTGGTGATGAGGACGTGCCGCTGTTCGGGGTTCTGGACTCAACCCGCAGTATGCCGGGTCTTCCGACGACGAGGGACGAGTGGAGCGGCCGCCTCCGCCACGGCGCGGTCGACTTCCGGGAGGAGGATCGCCTACCTGTCCGAGGTCAGGGTGATCGTGGAGTGGTGGAGCGTCTCCTTGATCATGTGGATGTCGCCGCTGGCCCCGTGGGTGAGCGTCGCCGCCACGTGGCGGAGGTTCCGCAGGGTGATGGGCGGGAGGTCGGTGGTGGCGAGGAGGCGGCGGAAGGTCTCCGAGACGTTTCCGGGTGGAGCCAGGAGCCGTCCTCATTGGTGAAGATCTTGCCGGTCTCCCGCCAGGCGGCGCCCGCCTCCTCGCGCTCTCGTGCCTGGCGCTTCCTGGGCGCGCAGGACAGCCACGTTCACGCGGTCGAGGGCGATCGTGCCTCGGCCTGCTGCCGCTCACCGCACTGGCCGAGGCGAAACGGGAACTCGAACAGGCTGCCACCGCCTTCGAGTGCGCCACCCGCTCCGGCATCACCGGCGACCTCGACAGCACCCGCGTCCTGCGCCGCAGCATCCAGACCATCCTGCTCACCCCCGCCACGACGCGCGAGGAGACCGGGCCGGCGATGCTGCTGGACGCCGTCCTCATCGCCGTGGCTTTCGCCCAGCACTGGCACCGCACTCACCAGCACGCCCAGCAGGAAGCAGCCGCCGAACAGGCCCTCACCCACCTCCGGACCGCCTACGCCCACGTCGCCATCCCGGTCCTGGACGGCCTCGCCCGCCGCACCCCCGGCCCCCAGACCACACACCGCTACGCCCACCATCTCCAGCAAGCTGTCCCCGAGCACGCCGACCGCATCCTGAAGGACCCAGCCTGGGACGCCCTCGCCACCGTCCTCGCCGCACCGACCACTGCACCGCAGCAGCCACACGTACGACGGCGTTGACCGGCCTGCGTGTTCCCTCGGGGAGCAGGGCGGGTTCTGGGCGTAGGGAGCCTGGGCCCGGACCGTCGGCTCGGCAACTCCCTCACGCGCACGCAGCGTCCTCGGTACCGTGCTGATGACGAACTCTGCACGGACAGACCGGCGCTCCCGGCCCGGACGTCCGACGGTTGGGGAGGTGTCCTGATGCTGGAGGAAGCCGAGGAGATCGGTCGGCGCGTTCGCAGGGCGAGGCTGCGACTGGGGATGCCGCAGGCCGACCTGGCGACGGCCCTGGGCAAGACGCAGGGCTGGGTGTCGAAGATGGAGCGGGGCCTGATCGAGCTGGACCGGGTAGGTCTGCTCAACCAGGTGGCCGCCGAGCTGCACATTCATCCGAACGACCTGATCGGGCGCCCGTACAGCAGCTCCCCGGACGACAACCAGTGGCAGGTCGCCGCCTCCTCGATCCTGCGCGAGCTGCGCCGCTACGACCTCGCCCCCGTCTTCGACGGTACGCCCCGGCCGGCGCCGCAGTTGTGGCGGGAGGTGACGCGGCTGCACCGGCTGCGGGACACCGCCTCCAACGTGGCGATCCTCCGGATCCTGCCCGACCTGTTCCGCGAGGCGCGGGCCCTGGCGGAGGTGTCGGAGGGGCACGAGCGGGAGGAGGCGTACGCGATCTACGCGGTGTGCTGCAAGTTCGCACACACCGCCGCCCACTCCCTCGGCCACCCCGAGCTGGTGGCGATGGCCTGCGAACGGGCCGCGTGGTCGGCCCGCCTTTCCGGGGACCCGGTACTGCCGGCGGTCGCGGACTGGATGCGGGTGTGGGACATGTGGGCCACGGCCGACTGGGCGGATGCGCTGACGCTCTCGGACAAGGCGATCGGGTCGGTGCAGCAGGCGTACGAGGACGGTGACCCGCTGGCCGTACGGGCCTGGGGAACTCTCCAGCTCCGGGCGGCGGTCTCGGCCGCCCGCGCAGGCCGCGCAGCCGAGGCGGAGGACCGGATCGGGTACGCGAAGGCCGCCGCCGAGCGGATGGACGCGTATGCCGGGGCGCCGGTGTACGACCGGCACTCGCTGACGTTCTCCGCCGGAAACGTGCAGATCCACGCGATCAGCGTCGCCCTGGAGATGGGCGAGCAGGGCAAGGCGCTGGAGATCAACCGCCGCACCAGCCCCGAGCTGGTCGGGGCGCTCCCCCACTCCCGCCAGGGCCACCACCACATGGACATCGCGCGGGCCTGGCTGTGGGACGGCAACCGGGACAAGGCCCTCGGCGAGCTGGAGCGGGCCGAGCGGATCGCGCCCCAGCTCGTACGGAACCACCCCATCGCCCGTTCGACACTTCGCGGCATCGTCTACGCCGAGCGGACCGCCACGCGCGAGAAGCTGCGGCGCATGTCCGACCGCTTCCACCTGGACGGATAGGGGCAGGCGGGGTCGTATTCCTCCGGCTCATATTCAGGGGCTGTCCCGTCCCTACCTTCGGAGCATGACCGGACGACTTCTTCCTCATCTCCCCTCGCAAAAAGGCGAGTTAGGGACAGCGGCTCCCTTCCTCCCCCAGCTCGGCGACCTCGCCGCCGACACCGCCCGGGACGGTCGTGTCGGCGTCGTCGTCGCACTGCCGGGCGTGGGCGCCACCACGACCTACCACCTGCGTCCGCCCGGCGGCGGGCCCGCCTGGACCGCGCCGGCGGACGGCACGACGCTGCGCCCGGTACCGGCGCGGGCCACCCACGTGACGCTGACGCCCGGCCGGGACGCGATCTACGACCCGAGCGCCCGCCAGGGCTCGGTGCCCGTCGAGTTCCACTTCGAGGACGGCTCGACCTGCGAGGCGGCCCTTGTCCTCACCTCGGTGGAGCTGGAGCGGCTGTACGCGCAGACCAGTCGCCTCCTCGACGCGCATGAGAACGTGCTGGGCGGCCCTTCGTGAGCGGGCCCCATCGCCGTCAGGTGCGATCTGCCGCTCCCGTACGGAGTGACCGGTTCGCGCTCGCGTTTCTGGCCCTCGCCGGTCTCGTGGGGCCGGCCTGGGCCCTGCGTGACCAGGCCGTTCAGCTCGCCGGCGACATGCGCCACCGGCCCGCCGTCGCGGTGCCGGACGCGAGCCTGCCCCACGTCGTCCCCGGCCGCTGAGACCGCTCCGGCGCCCGAGCCACCTCCCCATGCCCGGCCGCCAGAGCTTTCCACGCCGCCCTCCCGTCCGGGCGGCGCAGGAAACCGCCCCACGCCCGTACAGCCCTGTGGCTTCGGCTGCCGGGGGCGTGGCGGCTCGTACCTCTCGCACGGTCCCGGAACATCCACGCGTGATTCCCCAGGGAGGGTTCGTGGACATCCCGTATATCGTCGTCGACCAGCTCGACCCCGACCAGCAGCAGATCTGGAAGACCTACTTCGGTGACGCCGACCGCCCCCGCTACATCGAGGAGGGCATCTGGCGTCGCACTCAGGAGAAGGCCACCGCCGGCCAGTCCGGCTGGTCGGACTCCGGGGACGCCAGGCGGCGGATCATCCACTACCGGTACCGGTACGGCCTGGTGCCGACGACCGCCGCCCCGGCGATCGGCCTGACCGACCTGTACCTTTACCACTCCGCGTCCGCCCCGTCCGGGGAGATCACCGCCCACCACGACGCCCTGCGGGCCTCGCTCGCCGTCGGCGGATGGAAGACGGCGCCGGGCGGAGCCTTCTGGACGCGCCGGGACCTGACGTGCCGGATCACCGAGCACGACGTCCACCCGCAGGACGCCGCCGCCGGACGTGCGCTCCCAGGCGGCTACCGGACGCTCGACGTACGGATCACCTCCGCCGCGTACGCGCCCCCGCCCTCGGTCCGGCAGCTCCCGTGGAGCGTGCTGTCCACCGGGATCAGGGCCAAGGACCGCCCGGGGACGGCCACTCGGATACCGGACCTGTCCGTACTCGCGGACCTGCGACCGTTCCAGGTGGAGATCGGCTGCGGCACGTCGGTCGAGGCCGGCATCCCGCCCCTGCACCGGCTCCACGAGATCTACCGGGTCACCGACCGGCAGGGCCACGAGCCGGGCGAGCACCGCTTCACCCTCTCCCCGACCGCGGACACCCTGCTGCACGAGGTGCTGACCGAGCCGGAGGAGAAGGCGGCGGAGTTCGTGGAGATGTTCCGCGCCTGCTTCCTGGCCGAGCCGACTCCGGCCCTGTGGGCGCTGAGGGAACTGAAGGACGCAGGTCACCTCGTCGGGCCGGTCATCACCAACAACTTCGACGTCCTGGCCGCCCGCGCCGGGCTCGACGAGTGCTTCATGCGCCGGTACGACCAGGCCGTGCCCGACGTCGAGTGGGTCGACGGCGCCAAGGCCCTCCTGGTGGTCGGCCTGCACGCCGACCGGCGCAGGGTCCAGGCCCGTGCCCGCGAGCGCGGAATGAAGGTCGTCTACCTGGACCCGGAGGGTTTCTGGCACGACGGCGCCTTCCTGCCGTACCCGCTGGAGGGCCCCAGGACGGTGACCTGGTGTGCCGGGCGACCGCCGCCGAGGCGCTGCCCGCGCTCGTCAACCTCCTGAAGCGACCGACCGGTTGATTCACCTGCACGAAGAGGGCCGCGCCGGGTGCGGGCGCTAGCGTGACGCACCCGGCCGGCCCGGACTCCCCGGGCGGGCGAGAACAGGGAAAGGAGCGTCGGCCCCATGCGCGTATCCGTCATCGGCTGCGGCCACCTGGGCATCCCGCACGCCGCTGCCATGGCCGAGATCGGCCACGAGGTCATCGGCGTGGACCTGGACCAGGCGAGGATCGACCGTCTCAACGCCGGCGAGAGCCCCATCTACGAGGAGGGACTGCCCGATCTGCTCGCCGCCCACACCGCTTCCGGGCGGCTGCGCTTCACTACCAGCCTGGCCGAGGCCGCCGAGTTCGCCGACGTCCACTTCCTCGCCGTGGGCACCCCGATCGACGCCGACGGACGGAGCTACGACACCGGCCAGGTCTTCGGCGCCGCCCGCGCACTCGCCCCGCACCTGACCCGTCCGACCGTCATCATCGGCAAGTCCACGGTCACCGTCGGCACCACCCGCGACCTCGCCGCCCTCCTCGCCCGGCTCTCCCCGGCGGGCGAAGAGGTGGAGGTCGTCTGGAACCCCGAGTTCCTGCGCGAGGGCCACGCCATCGACGACACCTTGCGGCCCGACCGGATCGTCGTCGGCGTCCCCTCGCCCCGCGCCGAGGACGCCGTACGCGAGGTCTACGCGCCGCTCCTGGCCAACGGCATCCCTCTGTTCGTCACCGACCCCGCCACGGCCGAACTCATCAAAGGCGCCGCCAACGCCTACCTCGGCATGAAGATCTCCTTCATCAACGGCGTCGCCGACATGTGCGCCGCGGCCGGAGCCGACGTCCAGCAGCTCACCGAGGCCATCGGCCTCGACCCGCGCATCGGCCGCGGCGGCCTGAACGCCGGGCCCGGTTACGGTGGCGGCTGCCTCCCCAAGGACGTCCGTGCCTTCACCGCCTCCGCCCGAACCCTCGGCGCCACCGAGGCCGCGACCCTCCTGCGGGCCGCCGAAGAGGTCAACGAGTCCCGGCCCACCGCCGCCCTGAAGCTCATCGAGCAGACCCTCGGGCGACCGGTCGACGGCGTTCGAGTCACCGTCTGGGGCGCCTCCTTCAAGGCCGGCACCGACGATGTCCGCGAGTCCCCCGCCCTGGCGGTGGCCGCACTGATGCACCAGCGCGGCGCCACCGTCACCGTCCACGACCCCCACGCCGTCCACACCGCGCTGCGCCGCAACCCTGAACTCGACTACGTCGACACCCTCGAAGACTCCGTCCGGAACGCCGAGCTGATCGTCCTGGCCACCGAGTGGCCCCACTTCCGCGAGGCCGACCCCAAGGCCCTCGCCCCCCTGGCCGCGGACCCGGTCCTCGTCGACCTCCGCAACCTCATCGACGCCGACGCCTGGCGCATGGCCGGATGGACCGTACGCCAGCTCGGGCGCCCCGCCCAGGAATAACAGCCCTAGCAACTGGAGGTCCACCGTGGACACCCTGTGGGACGACATCGAGAAGCTCTCCGCCGTCTGCCGAGCGGCTGGCGCCCACCTGCCTGACGAGGAGCTCAAGAGCCTCCAGGTCGGCAAGGTCGCCGAGGAGGCCGGCGAGGCCATGCACGCCCTCCACGGCCTGAAGGGCCTCACCACCTGCGGCGACGACCACGCGTGGCCCGAGGTCCAGAACGACCTCGTCGGCGCCGTCGTCGCCGCCCTCCTGGCCATGCACTACATCGACCCCACGGGCGCCCGCGCCACCTTCGAGGAGATCTTCCACCGGCGGACGCGCAGGGGGCGGGAGGCGGCTGTGGCCTGACTTCTCGTGCACGTCGACCAGTGACCAATCCTTCGTAGGGCTTGGTCACCGGTCGACGTGCACTCAGATCATGCAGCAGCGGTATTACCGTTGCGCAGTTCGAACAGGCCGGCGATCACGTTGCCGACTTTCTCTCCGCTGCGGAGTCGGTTGCGAGTGGTGATTCTGCCGATGCGGATCTCCAGAATGTTGGTGGTGATGCCATGGTCCCGCAGCGATGCGACGACATGCGGGTGATGCACTCCAACGACGGCCGCCCATCCAAGAACCTCTTCCCGTCCCGTGCAGCCGGATCTGGCTCAGGCACTCGCCAATTTCCAAGCCGTTTCGCGACCGCAGCCCGGCAATGTGGCCAGAGCGAGGTGTATCACGGATGCCCTCACGCTGGGTTCGGTCTATCGCTTGCTGCTCTGTCGGCGGGCCGACCTGTTGGTGGCCCTGCTGGGCGACCGTCGATCCAATTCGAGGCCGAGCCTTTCCTGCTGGGTGATACCTGCTGCGGTCGCGGGCCTCGTATGACGACGAGGCATGTTCGCGGGTGACGGTTTCCCGGCCATGGGCACGGGAGTGGGCTTGAAGGGAAGGAAACGATAGATCGCGGTGGCTTCGGCATTGTGGCTGAAGACGGACTGCATGGGATCCTGCCTTTGGGGAGTCCGCTGCGAGTGGTTGATAACAGCCACCATCATTCAGTCCCCTTCCTGTGTCGGAGGGGCCGAGCAGTTGAAAGCCACAGCCCTGGGGCCGACGACCGAAACGCTGCACTGTCGGGGCCGCCAACAGTGCAGACCTCGCCCCTTATGCAAGTCAACACCTTCTACCGATATAAAGAATTCCTCCCATGTTTGCCTGCTTATCCGGAGCACCCATTTTTCAAATCAAGATCACGTTGAAACACAAAAGCCCCTCCTCGCCCCAATGGGAATCTGGTAATTCATCCAGGCGAGCGGACATTGCCTGCCTACTTCGTCACGGAAAAAAGCGATGGCAGCCCTCGCCTCTTCGGGCAATGGTGCAATCGGACGCAGAGGTTTCTCGCAGCGAGAGTTGTCGATCCAGCCACCGTTCACCACGATCACGTCCGAAGACGGCACCGGTAACGGCCCATCGAATGGGTGCCGAACCAAGTGGACCCGGCTTCCGCATGGCTGCGAGCACACCGAGGCTTCTCGCGGCACACAGAGGCTGGCTTGCACTATGCGTGTTCACGTGATTACAGTCCCGCCCGAGCGACCCGCTCGGTGTCCGACACCATGGCGGCACAGCCCGCTCGGTCCTCAGGTTCCGAGCCGCTGTGTCGTCTTGCCGCGCTCCTCGAGAATGAGGCTGCTCACCGCCTCCTCTCCAGGGCCGGATGGTGTGCGGTCCGCGCGGCACCAGAGGTCTGTGGATTTCTTTTCCGCCCCAGACTGACACGGGTGGAGGTCGGTGGTCGGGTACGCCCGCGTTCTCTCGCTCTGTCCGACACACCCGTGGTCGGGCAAGCCAGGCGCCAACGCCGATGAGACATCGGCCGACCCAGCGGAGCGCGGTCCCGTGACAGAGACGACCAACACCTTCTTCATCCCCCTCGACCAGGCACAGGTCAGCCTCGTGACCGCCGTGTTGCACCGGGCGGCCCGGGACTGCCGGGCCGTGGACGTGCCCGGCATCCCGACGGACGACCGCTCGGTGGTCACCCTCGGTCGTATGGCGGCGCGGTGGGCGGCCATCTCGGAGCGCGAGGAACACTGCGATGTCGTCAACGTCCACGGCGAACGGTTGTACAGCGTCTCGCTCACCCTGGAGGAGTGGTACCAGGTGCGGGCAGCCCTCAGCGAATACGCCGCACGTCTCACGCGCACCGCGGGCGACCCGCCGTCTCCGCACGAGAACCGCAGGCAGGCGACGCGGGCGCTGCTCCTCGTAGACCGCATCAAGGAGGTCATCACCAGTGGTTGACGACCTTGCGGACCTGAGCGGACCGGCGGAGGAAGCGGCCCTGGGGTGGGAACCCGCCCCCTGGACACTGCCCCGCATGTCGGCAGTCGACAAACTCGCCGAGGCCTTGCGCGGGAACGGGCTCACGGAGGGCGGGGTGCGGGCGATGGCACGGGCAGCCGTGCGTCCGGACGACATGCGGCGAAGACTCGCGGACCCCGCCGAGCTGAGGGTCCAGGGCGGCACCCTGTTGATCGCGGAGACGCGACTGTGGTCGGCGACCGTAGTGCCTCACCCCGCCAACCCCCGGGAGTACGGACACCGCCAGTACGCGCTGGGGGCGGCGGGGACGCAGCGACCGCTGCTGATCGAACCACGATCGGCCCCTTACGGCACAGCCGAGCTGGAGATGCGTGCCGAGACGCCTTCCAGGGTCGCCCAACGCTTGGAGGACGCGAAGAGCCGACTGGTCAGGGACAACCCCCTGGCCCAGGACATCGCCGTCGAGGGCGTCCTCCAGCCGCTGACCGTGGTTCCCCTGACGGCGGTGCACGAGAACGGACATCCTGACTGCGCGCTGCTCATCGCGGCCGATGGATCGAGCCGGATCAGCGCGGTTCACGAACTCCTCGGTTACGAGCCGTCGAGGATCGCGTACGAGTGGGGCGCTGATGACCGGAAGCTTCGTGGTGAGATCAGCCGCTGGGTCCGGCTGGTGCGGAAGCAGGGTTGGCCGGGACTGACCGAGGACGAGCGGTGCAAGGTCCGCACACTCAGCGTACCCGCACGCGTAGTCATCGGGTTTCGGCCCAACGCCCAGGCGGGCCAGGCGTTCCACACGGCGGTGCGTAACTTCATCGGCCTCACCCACATCCGTCCGCCGCGCCCCTACGGACCGGCCGTGGAGAACGAGGCGAAGGCGGATGCCGTCCTCGACAGTCTCGCCGAGTCCGGACGTTCCACCATGGCTCACATTACGGAGGCGGAGAAGCACTGGTTCTCCGGAACCATCTCCCCGGAGGACGTGGAGGCCGCCGGGCTGAGCGGCGAACTGGACATCCGTGCGGGAGAGATCGTCCGCTCACTGTTGGGTGGCGGGGTCAGGACCACGCGGCGGGTCAACGAGGGCATCCGGTCCCTCACCGCGAAGCAACGGCCGAAGCGGGAAGAGCGCGTCGACGTCGCTGTGGAGCTGATCCTGCGACCGGTGCGCACGGGGCTGAGCGACGACGTCAAGTTCGTCCGTCCACGTCGCGCGGTGCTCCAGCGCGCCTACCGACTGCCGGAGATCGAGGACCTGTCGGCCGATGTGCAGTGGGAGGGGGCAGGGGCGGACGGCCGCGCTCTGAAGGAGCTGCGCGACGCGGCCCTGGCGGAAGCGGACCAGGGCCTGGGCGACAGCGGCAGGCTCGGCCCCGCGCAGACCGAACTCGCCGTGAAGGCCGCTTACCACATGGCGATGGCCGAGCCGATGGCCCTGCAGCGCGAGGTCTTCGGAGGCGGCGAGGACGAGGACGACCGGGTTGCCGCGACGGTGCTGCGGGCCATGCTGTCACGGCGGCGCGGCATCCTCCAGGCGTACGAGGTCGTCCGGGCGGGGCGGGCGGGCGAAGACCTCCGCGAGGTCGACGAGGGCGGCAATCCCCTGGTCACGGCCGAGGGCCGGCCCCGGATCCTCACGGATGCTCTGGTGCGCCACACGTACAGCGGCGGGCCGGTTCCGCTCGAAGACTCTCGGGTGGGCGGCAAAGCCGCCTCCGTGAGCTGGGCGTGCGTGCGGGAGAGCGTCGACAGGCTGCGCAGGGACGTGGACGGGATGGCGGGCGTGCCAGTGGAGGAGGGCGGGCCGAGCTTCGTCGCCCAAGAGGGCTGGGACCCTACTCAGGTGAAAGAGGTACGGGAAGCTCTCGACCGCGTCAGCCGCAGGATCGCGGGATGGGCGGACCGGGCCGAGGAGCGGGCCGAGACCGTGGCGGCGGAGTCGTGACCGCCCGGTCCCGTCAGCCGCATCGGACGATTCCCTCCTCCGCCCGGGTGACGTACATCTCCAGTCCGTCCACACCGACGGTGTCCTGCCGGATCGCCGTGTAGATGTCCCGGGCCGCCTCGCGATCGGACTGGACGAGCAGGGAATCCGCCAGATCGAAGCGGAGGTCCAGCACTTCGTGGGCGCGCAGGCCGTACTGCTCCGCCAAGTCCGGCAGGCGCTCCCTGAGCAGGTTGACCGCCTTCGCCGGCTCCGTCCCGAGCAGGCGTCGCACCTCGTGGTGGAGGTCCTTGGCGTCGGCCCTCGGCCGGTACGTGCGGGAAACGATGCCGGGCAGCTCCACCCGAGGGCCGGTCAGCGGTACGTCCTCGGGTGCGAACGGCAGGCGGAAGGGACGGGTGGGGTCCGGGAAGACGTAGTCGTCCGGCGGGTCGTCACCGTTGGCGGGCAGGTAGACACGGAGGATCTTGTTGACCTCGTCCGCGCTGGCGGGGCGGTCCGCCGGCTCCTTGGCGAGCAGCCGGTCGACGAGGTCCAGTACCGCCCCGGGCAGCCCCTCGCGCAGCCCGCCCAGCGCGTCAGGGATGACGGTGGTGTGCATGTGGCGGAGCGCGAACTCGTCGTCCTGAAGAAAAACCGGGCGGCCCGCGAGCATCTCGTACAGCAGGCAGCCCAAGGCGTAGAGATCGGACTTTCCGGTGACTTGTCTTCCCTCGTACTGCTCGGGCGACATGTATCCAGGACTTCCCGGATTCCTTCCTGTCCTGGTGAGTCTGGTGTCGACAGCGGCGCCTTCCACTCGGGCGATGCCGAAGTCCAAGACCTTGGTGTGGCCCTGTTCGGAGACCATCACGTTGGAGGGCTTCAGGTCGCGGTGCACGATGCCCGCGCGATGGGCCGCCGCGAGGACGGCGCAGATGGGCACGATGATGCTGGCTGCCACGGAGAGTTCGAGCGGCCCGCACTCCTCCATCAGTTCGTCCAGGGTCGAGCCTTGGACAAGTTCCATGACGAGGTAGGAGTGTGGGAGTTCCTCTCCGACGTCGTAGACCGACGCCACCCCGGTGTTCGTGAACCGTGCCGCCACCCCGGCCTCCTGCTGGAAGCGCTTCAGCATCTCGTCCCGGTCCTGGAAGGTCAGGGCGGCGGCGGGGTTCGCGAACTTCACCGCGACCACGCGACTGAGCCTCACGTCGTACGCCCGCCAGACCATCCCCATGCCACCGGCGCGCAGGGGCCCGTCGAGCCGGTAACGGGAGCTCAGGACGTGACCCTGCCGAATCTCAAACATGCCGTCGGCCTCTTCCCACGGTGCCTCAGCCCCGCCTGTCGTCGTCGATCGGGTCTGCCAGCCCGGCGGCCAGCGCGTCCGCCAGGCGGCGGGCGACGCGGCGACCGTGCTCGGCTGCCTCGTCCAGAAGTTCGTCGAGCCGCGCGATGTCCCGGAAGGCCCGCCCGATCCGTTGCTGCTGGGCCGGTTCCCGGACCGGGAGGAAGACACGTCCCGGATCAAGGCGGCTCGGCCGCCCGGTGGTCCCCGTCGAGCTTCCGGAGCGCCCGACCCCGGGTCCCCCGGTCAGTGCTCCAGCCAGGAACCAGGAGTCCAGCAAATCCCGTTCGGGACGCAGGACGGTGATGCTCTGGCCGGCCGCGGCACCGTACTCCTGCGGATCCGCAGGACGCGCGCCCTGCGGTGAGCCGGCGAACACCAGGACGTCCCCCTCGCGGATGCGCTCGGTCTCGGTGGCGTACGTCCAGCGGCCCGGCGGCGTGCGGGGCTGCCCGTCGATCAGGCTGAGAAGCGGGACCCGCGCTTCCACCCCGTCGGGCGCTTCCCTGGCGGAGGAGCCGCGCCACATCCGCAGGGCACCGGAACGGGTGAGGTCCTCCAGCGAGACCAGCACCTGCGGGTCGGCCGCCGGCACCTCCCTCACCGTGGGGAGGACGTCCGTCAACCCGGCCAGCGTCCGGCGCCAGCGGGTCCGGTCCTCCTCCAACTGTGTCGGATCGAAGGTCTCTCCGGGGTCCGTGCGGACGTGGCGCGCGGGGGTGATGTCGACTTCTTGGTCGAGGAGTTCGATGACGGGGACTGCGCTGGAGACGGCCGGGTCGAGCTCCGCTCCCGTCCGGAAGCGCCGCCACGCCTCGGTCACGGTGGTGTGTACGGCCTTCCAGTCCGTGCTGGCGGCACGGTTCTTCAGAGCCGCTTCGGCCAGCGGTTCGGCATCGACGAAGAGGACGTCGGGAGAGGACGGCTCGTTGCTCGGCTGGGTGATCCAGAGATGGGTTCCCAGGGAGTGGGTGGAGGCGGAGCCGGACGGCAGGGCCACGACCGCGCGCAGCGCCCCGCGTCGTACCAGCTCGGCCCGGATGCGGCGACCCGAGGGCCTGGCCGCTGCCGCTGCGGGCATCAGGAAGACCGCGCTGCCGCCGCCATCCAGATGGGCCAAGGCGTGCTGGACCCAGGCGAGTTCGGGCTCTCCCTTCGGGGGTAGACCGTAGGTCCACCGGGTGTCGTACCCCAGCTTCGAGCGGCCCCAGTCCCGCTGGCCGAAAGGAAGGTTGCAGACGACGCTCCGCACCCGTGCGGCGTCGTGAGCGTTCTCCAGGAGGGAGTCACCCGTGGCCACGGTGACGTCGTGGTGCCCGTGGAGCCGCAGTCGCACATCCGCGACCTCGGCGAGATCGGGCTGGACCTCCTGACCGAGCAGGGAGACGGCGCCGTTCTCCGCTGCCTGGAGCAGCAGTCCGCCCGTCCCGCACGCGGGGTCCAGCACGAAGTCGGGAGCCGTGCCGTCCACGGAGCCGGACAGGGCGCACATCAGTGACGCCACCGGGGCGGGGGTCACCTCCACCTGGCGGGCGTGCGCCTCCGTCCAGCGGCTGAGCAGCGCTTCGAACGCCTCGGCCGCGCCGAGCCGATCCCCGAGCGCGTCGACATGGACGCCCAGGTCCATGGGCAGATCGCCGGTGTCCGCCTTCATCCGGCCTGAGTGCCGGGGCGGCTCCTCGCCGAGCAGGCGGAACCCGACCGCGGCAAGTATTCCGCCGGGCCGTCCCGGGTCCCGCAGGGCGTCCATGGCCCTCCACACTTCGTCGACCGGCGAAAGGTGCACCGGCCGACCGTGGGCTTCGAGCCAATCCACCACTTCCGGCAGGGAGAACTGCGGACTCGCCGCCGTACCGCCCACAGGAGTGGGAAACTCCGCGTACCTCCGGCGCCAGTTGCTCACCGCGGCCGGCCCGACCCCGGCGATACGGGCGATCTCGGTCGCGGTGACCGTGACTCCGTTCGTCATGGTGCTCCTCCTCACGGGACGCCTCCCGAGGATCATAACCCTCGGGATTGTTGATTCAAGTCACTCGAAAGAGTCTGTTGACTCCTTTCACAAGAAAATGTTCCCATGAGGCACCCGTCAAGGTCGATGCCATGGAGATCGCATGCCTGAGTGGACGCCACCCCGTGAGAGCACGTGGACCAGTGGACTGATCCGTGTGTTCGCGGGATCCTTCCTCCGCCCGAATGTCCATGGCAGTTGCCCCTACAAAGGGGCGCTGAAGGCCCGGACCGGGATCAGGCTGGCCCAGGGCCCGCTTCCCGCGTACAAGCCCGACCCTCGGGAGGGCTTCAACCTCGGGCCGCTCGGGGAGGCTCTTGACCTGATCGAGTACGAGGACGTCGACCCCGAGGAAGCCCTCTCCAGGGCCCTGGCAGCCACCCGAGAGCGGCCCCGGGCCGATCCGGGGCTCGCCTCTTGGACCCACTCCGCCCTCGACCGCTACCTGGAGAACAGCACCCCAGACTTGCGGCCGATCCCCTACTCCTGGGTGCTCGTCACCCGGCTCAAGAAAACCGACGGCCGCGGTGCCCGGCGCTATGAACAGTGCGTCTGGGGACGCCCGTACGCCTCGCCGGACGGCCGGGTGCGCGAACTGCGCGTACCGGTCGCCAGGGGATTGGGTGGACCGGGCCGAGAAGCCGCGGAGCGCGTCGGACACGCCGAACGGGCCGACCTCGCGGCGGCCGCGCAGGTCGTGGCCTTCGGCGAGCCGCACCGATTACCGGACCGCTTCCACTGGAGCGACGCGGCCCGACCCGTACGGGACGTCGGCGAAGCGGCCCTGCGAAAGCCCGAGGAGGTGAGGATCACCGAGGTGAGCTGCCTCGACGGGGAACGGCGCGAGGTACTCTCCGAAGGTCCCGAGGACGTGGCCCGGCGCTACGCCGTTCACAGCCTCCCGAGGCTGACCGCCGCCGTCTCCGCCGGCACCTTCCTCCCCGGCCATGACTGCGAGGATTGCAAATATGCGCCCAGTTGCCCCGCTCTGCCCCGCCTCGGCGGCCTCTTGGGCATCGAGGAGCGGAACCGGCCGCGCCGTACGTGGTCGATCACCAACGGGCGGTCTTACGTCGGCCGTCCGGACCGCGACGAGAGCTGCCCCGCCCGGGAGCGGCTGCGCCGGCTCCGGCTGCCGGACCCCGAAGCCCGCGCCCTCACCTCGCACGTCGTCCGCGGCCACGCCGTGCACACCTGGATCCAGCAGCACCACGAGGCCCACCCCGGAATCGCCTGCCGCTCCGACGACGCTCCCGACGGCCGGGCCCCTTGGTCGGCGGGACGCTGGACGGTCCCGCCGGACCAGGCGGACCTCGGCGCGCGGATGGTCGCCGCGCACGCCCGCCACTGCCCGTACCGGCTCTCCACCGTCAGCGAACTGGTCCACGAACGCACTCTCGTAGCGCACGACGCCGACGCCGACGTCGTGGTGCTCGCCAAAACCGACACGCTCTACCTCGACGGCTCCTCCTGGGTCTACCGGGAGACGAAGACGGACGCCCGGCGGGACCCTCCGCCGGAGACCGACGTCCTGCGCGAACGGCCGCAACTCGCGCTCGCCGTCCTGCTCAGCACCAGTCCGGTCGTCGGCGAGGACGTCTCCGCCGCGCGGGTGGAGCTGGAGGTCCTCGGACCGCGTGGCGCCCGGCTCACCGTCATCGACCCCTTCGACACCGAGATCCGCGCCTCGGCACGCCAGGTAGTGCGGTCCCTGACCTCCGACTGGCACGCGGACACCACCGCGGTCGCCCGCCCGGGCCCCCACTGCCGGACCTGCGAGATGTCCGTCTGGTGCCGCCCCGCCCTTCCCGACCCGACGAAAGGCTGAGATGAATCCCGACCGGACAGTTCGCACGGCCCGATGGTCGGAGACGGACGGCGTACTCCTGCTGCGGAGCGTCGCCACCGCCATGGTTCGCCTCAGCGAGGCCGGCGACCCGGGGACGGCGTCCGCCGTGCCGTACCCCGAGGAGGCGCAGCGGGCCCTGAACACCACGGTCCTCACCTGTCTGCTGCTCAAGGCACGCCCCCCGGAGAGCCTTCCCGAACTCGTCGAATGGGCGGCGTGCCGGTCGCTGGACCGCTGGCCCGTCACGCTGCCGCCGGACGTGTTGCCGCCGGAGGCCCGTCTCCTCGACGAGGACACCCGCCAGCCGACCCAGATCTGCTACGAATGGGCCGTGGACGCGGAGGACTCCGCGGCCCGGTACTCCGGGCAACACCACATGAGCGTCGTGGCCCAGCGCTGCCGTGAGGAGAAGTACCCGGAGGCGTATCGGGCCTTCCGCCTCCTGCTGGTGCGGCGCCCCGTACTGACCCACCGCGAACTGGCCACCCTCCCCGCGGCGGCGGGCAGCGACCTGGGGTCGCTCGGCGACCTGCTGTACGACGTTTACCAGCCGGCACCGGCCGGCTACCTCGACCGGGAACGACGCAGCTACGTCTCCTGCAAGCGCTGTCACGGCCTGCTGCACCCCACGACCGGGGGCGGACTGTGGTGCGAGCAGCGGCGATGCCACGAGGTCGGCACCGTCCGACGCGGGCGCGAGTACCGGGCCGACGAAGGCGGCGGAGTCCAGCTGCTGATCAGGCCATTGCGCCAGTGGGTGTCGACGCCCGGCCTGATGGAGAAGCGGCTGGCCGACCAACTGACGGAAATCGGGGCGGAGGTCGAACTGTGGCCCGGCTTCGGTGAGTACGGCATGCGCGTGCGGTTTCCCAGCGGCCCGACTCTGGCTGTCGACTGCAAGGACTGGACGAGCCCGGCACTGCTGGGACGCCGGGCCGCCCCGCCGCCGCCCGACCCTCCGTACGACCGCTGCCTGTGGGTGATACCGGCCGGCAGGCTCCGCGATCACCCCGGCTTCCGGGCGGTCTTCGAGCGCTACCGGCCGTCCGCGTCGCCGGAACTCGTGACCGACCGGGAACTGCTCCGCACCGCGCGGCGACTCGTGGCCGCCGGTCGCCCGTACGAGGACATCGACCCGGCCGCGCCCGGGGAAGCACCACCGGAGGGACTGTTCTGATGCGTGACCGCAGCTTCTGGTTCGCCGAGCTCTCCCCCTGCGTCCGCGCCGCCTGGCCCAAGGACCGCGGCCCGATCCGAGCGACCCGCCTCTTCCGTGTGGAGCTGGGGCTCTACCTGCTGGAACGCCTCTGCCCCGGCGAGCCGGCCCGCGCCGCGTGGACGGTCCTCGGAGGTTATCCCTTCGCCTTGGTCGGGGACCGGACACCGGAGCGGGAGAGGATGCTCCGGGTCGCACGGCACCTGCTGTGGATGCTCCGGCGCCCCCGCACCTGGGAACGCGCGCTGCGGCAGTACGCGTCCCTCCCCGCCGAGGTGCGCGGCTACCTGATCAGCGACCACGACGCGCCTGCCCAACGGCACGAACCGGCCATCGCCTCCGATCGCTGGAAAGCGTACGAACGAGCCCTCACCAACGCTCCCCCCTTCCATCTGAGGCAGCGACTGAAAATCGCCGGGCTTGGAAGGTCCTACCGCTTCCCGCAGGGCAAGCTCCTCACCTCCGTCCGGCTGCCCGAACACCTCCCGGTCGGTGTCGCCCGGCCGCACGGCCTCCTGCGCCCTCCCGGCGTGGGGCTTCCGATCGAGACGACCTGGGACGAGCTGCTGGCGACCGCCGCGTGGATGGACGACCGGCTGGGGATCACCGACCCACGCAAGACCTGGCACAACCGAGTGCAGCGAGTCGAACTGGACATGCTCGATTCCGAAGGAACGACCTACCGGCCGAGCCGGAAGCTGTCCGTCGCCGGCCTCTTCCACCTGGTGGGCATGGTCGGTGCAGGCAAGAGCACGCTGCGGGACGTGCTCACCGTCCAAGCCGTCCGGCAAGGACGGAAGGTGACCATCGTCGTGGGGGACGTCGCCGAACAGCTGACGCTGGTGGCCCTCTTCGGCGCGCTGGAACTGAAGGTCGCCCCTGTGCTGGGGTCCTCCACCCGGGCCCGGAACACTCAGCGCATGCACCGCAGGCTCGCGGGCGCCGGCGCGACGTCCCTGCTCGGCCACGAGGCCAGGCACTTCACCTATCTGAGCACCGCCTGCCCGCTCGACGCACTGCGTGGTATCGAGGCACACCAGCCCCTCGACATCCTCGAATCGCCCTGCACCCGCCTGTACCCGGCGGACCCGCGAACGGCCGTGCCGGAGCCGACCGGGCCGACCGACGACGGGCCCGGCGAGACGGGCACCGGCCAGCCGGACACCGGGCACGGCTGCCCCCTGTGGTCAGGGTGCCCCCGACAACGCGGCGCCCACGACTTGGTCGACGCGGACATCTGGGTGGCCAACCCCGCCAGCCTCCTCTACGGACTGGTCCCCCGGCACCAGAACCGGGAGCGGGCCCGGTTCCTGGAGATCGCGTGCGTCCGGAGCGACCTGATCATCGTGGACGAGGCCGATCGAGTACAGATGCAGCTCGACTCGATGTTCGTGCCCTCCGCCACTCTCGTCGGACGATCCCCGGACTCCTGGCTCGACGAACTGCAGGCCCACACGACCGATGAGTTCGCCCGGAACGGGCGCCTGCAACTGTCGGACGCTGACGTGGACCGCTGGTCCTCCGCCCTGACCGCGTCGATCGCCGCCACCAACCGGCTGTACTCGATGCTGATGCGCCACCCCAGGCTTCGTGCCTGGGTGCAGGCCGACTACTTCAGCACTTGGACCCTGCAGCAGAAGCTGGTCGAGGACTGGTTCCGGGACCGTTCCGCCCTCAATGGCCAGAACGCCCAGGACGAGCCCGACGACGAGACGGATGACGAATTCGAGGAAGAACATTCCGAGGAGGACGACCCGGACGACCTCGATGCCCACGGCACCGGAGAGGACGAGGAGCCGGCGGACCCGGACGACGCACGCCGGGCCGCGGTCATGGAGGTGCTGGACGCCTTCCGAGACGAGCCCCTCGGGGGCGTCCATCCCGAGTCCTCCGAACTAGCCGAGCTGGTGGGCCTCGCCCACGACCTGCTGCACACCCTGGACGAAGACCGCACCCGTGCCAGAGCCGAAGCCGCGCTGCGGCGACTGTCCGGGATCACTCCCACCTCCGCGGACGAACTCCTCGACAAGACCATGCGGTTCGAGTTCACCCTGCTGCTCGGGGTGCTCCAGCAGCGCCTCGACGTCCTCACCGAGCTGTGGCCGACGGTGGAGGCCGCGCTCAACCTGGAATCGACGGACAACCAGCTGTCCCGCCGGCCTCCGCTCGACTACGGCCCCCTCGTCCCGGAGTCGCCGATGGGCAACATCCTCGGGTTCCAGTTCCTCACTGAGGAGCCGGACGTCGTACCGGGCTCCGGCAGCGCCGTGCTCCGCTTCTTCCGCTGCGCCGGAGTGGGACGGTCGCTACTGACCTCACTGCACGAGGTGCCCTCGCTCGACGGCGCCCCGCCGGCCAACGTCCTCCTGATGTCGGGGACCAGCTGGGCGGGCACCGCGGTGGGCGCCCACGTGCTGGCGCCGGTCAAAGCCATCCTGAAGTCCTCTCCCAAGGAACGCGGCGCGCTGCGCCGCACCTCCTTCCGGAAGATCTTCATCCCGGGGCCCGACGGGAAATCCCTCCACCTGTCCGGCATGCGGCCCGACCGCCGGCCCAAGGTCCTGGAGCTGATGCTCGAAGGCCTCGCCCGACCCCGGGGAGACCAGCTCCAGAGCGACTTCGAACAGGAGCTGAACCTGATCGGGAGCGCCAGGAGAAAGCGCCTGCTGGTGCTCGTCGGTTCGTACGAGGAGGCCCGCCGGGGCTTCCAGCTCCTCGACACCATCCCCCGCTGGAAGGGAAAGGTGCGCCGGCTGATCGCGGACGACGCGGAGCTGGAGATCTCCTTCGGCGGGGCCACGCCGGGAGACCCGTCCACGGTCACCGAGCCAGGGACGCTGCGGCGCGGTGACGTCTCTTCCTTCGGCTCCATGGACGCCGAGATCCTCATCGCACCGCTCATGTCCGTGGAACGCGGGCACAACATCCTGAACGACTCTGGACAGGCGGCGATCGGTTCGGTCTTCTTCCTGGCCCGGCCCCACCCCCGCCCGCACGACATCGGTCTGGCGGTGCAGGGCATCAACAGCTGGGTGACCCGCTTGGTGGCCGACGGCGGATTCGACGAGTTGGTCTCCTCGGCCCCGGACCTCGACCGGGCCGGACGCGCCTTCCGCCGGGAGGCGCGCATCCGGTGGCGCCACCTGCTCACCCGGAAGATGGCCTGGCGGCACCTGAACGACGAGGACAAGGCCGCTTTCACCTGGGACCGGCTGGTCGTGATGTGGCAGGTGATCGGGCGGCTGGTTCGAGGTGGGGCCCCGGCCAGGGTCGTCTTCGTGGACTCCCGCTTCGCCGAGCGCGAGGCCGCCGGCCTGGGGCCCGACACCTTCCGCACCGGACTGCTCGCCAGCATGGTCCATGTCCTCGCCCCGTACTTCGACGACGACGGACCGCTCCCCCTCGACCAGCGGCAGCTGGTGCAGACCCTCTACGAGCCCCTCTACCTGGCACTCAAGAACATCCCCACCCACCGGCCGGACTCGCCGCGCCGCACGGCATGAGGAACCCCGTGACCCGCTACGACACCATCAGACTCGCCGGCTACGTCCCCGACCCGGACGCCGAGTGGACCGTCCCCTACTACACGCTGGCCCTCCCTCGGCCCCAGCGGAGGCTGCTCCTCGACCTCTACCGCCTGGGACTCAAGCGGCCGGACGACTGCCTCGCCGTCCCGGTCGGCCGTCTCAACTCGCTCCTCCAGGCGCTGGCCCCCGAAGTGGTCTCGGTGGCGAAATGGCTCGACGTCTCCCACGACGAGCCGTGGCTGTACGCCCGGGGCCCCGTACCCGCGGATGTCTTCGCGACACTGGTGCACGCCTGGGTGAACGACCTGCGCCCCGAGCCCGAGCACCGGCAGGCGGTCCGCGAGGTGCTCGACGCGTTACGCCCCGGTGAACTCCGCTGGGAGCGGTGCGAGGTCCCGATGCTGGCCCGAACGCCGACGGCCGTCGGTACGGCGCAGCCGGACGGGCGGCTCTACCAGCTGCTCCCCGACGCCCTCGCCGATCTGGCCCTGGGACTGGATCCGTTCTCCTACCCCGGAGGGTCCCTGGGATTCCGCGGTGTGGCCCGGCGGCCTTCCGACCGGGGTGCCGAGCTGCTCTCCTGGCCGCCCGACCGGTACGTGGACCGCGACGGGCGGACGTGGTGGTTCTCGGCCCTCCTCACGCTGACCCTCCAGACCGTCCCGTTCTCCCCGGAGTTCCGGGTTCACCTGCGGTCCGGTGTCCGGCGGTGGGCGACGCGGACCGGACCGAACGGCCTGTACTTCCCGCCGCGTCGCGCCGCCTCCGTCTACCTGCTGGCGAACGCGCCGTGGATCGAAGACGGCACGGAGAGCCGGGCCTCCGCCCGCTTCTCCGTGGGACGCCTCCGGTACGACCGCGCACTTCGCGCCCGCCGATGGGAGGCGGGCGGGCCCGACGGAATGCTCTCCCGGTTGCGGCTCCGGCAGCCGTTCCCCCAGCCCGACAGCCTCACCGGCGACCCGACCCGCTGGCTCGCCGGTACGAAGGGAGTCACCGCTGCCGTGGTGCACAGCGCGCCGATGGGCTCGCACGGGGTGAAGGCCGGTTTGATGCCCGGTGATCGCGTCCCGCTCACGGAATGGTTCGAGCAGGCCCTGCCTGAGGGACTGCGCCGGGCACCGGACCCGGTGCGGGCGAACCGCTGGTCCACGGTCCGGAGACCGGCCGGGCAGCGTACCGGGGAAGTCCTCGACCCGGACACGCGGGAAACCACGGAACGTCGTCAGGAGCTGGCCGAGCTGCTGGCGGGAGAACCCTTTCGGGCGGAGTTCCTCTGGCTCACCGAGCCCATCAGGGACGCAGGCGTACAGGCACTCGCCACCCTGCTCGGCCTCGACGAGGAACCCGTGCGGAAACCTGCCGGGGAAGCACCCTCCCCGGACGGGGAGACGCTCTCGTGGCAGACGCCCGAGCTCGCGGTGGAACTGCACCTGGCACGGATCGGCGGGCTCGCCGACAGCCTCGCCCTCTCCCTTGCTGATCAGAGGAGGACCAGCGCCCTGCACGCGGCCATCGCAGACCGCCGCGCCCAGGTCGTACGGCGCCTGCCCGCCGCGTGGGCGGGTGACCGCGCCTCGCTCGCCCTGCTGGAGATCCATCCCAAGGACGCCTACACTCCGCGCTCCGCCGACCCCAAGTTCGCTCTGCGGCTGGGGTTCCGGGACGCGGGGCGGGTGACCCAGTTCGTGGTGAACCCGCGCCGGGTGCCGGGCAAGCCCGCGGACGCCGACACGGCCAGGGCCAGGAAGCTCGAAGCGTGCTGGACGGACGGCTTCCGTCAGCTCGGCCACCGCGCCGTACCCGCCCACGGCCTCGGTCCGGCGATCCCCGCCGACGCGCAGTACGCCGCCCTGTGGCTGGTCAAGCGGCGCCGGGACGGACCGACCCGCCGGGCGGACCTCGTGCCGATCGCCGTCCGCGTGCGCCCCGGCGACCCCGCCCCGGAGCGCATCACCGGCTGGGACGTCAGGACCGGCGAGTGGGTCCCGTACCCGACGCTCCTGATGCGCCTGGCCGAATCGGCCGAACTGCCGACCGCCGACGATCCCGACGAGGAGCCGCCCTCCCAGGGTACGGGAAGCCCCTCCGGGGCGGAGGACGGTGAAGCCCCCGATCAGGACGAGGACCGGAACGGCCCCACCGAACGGCATCGGAGGGTCGTGGCGGACGCCGTGCAGGAGGTCCTGTTCGGCCTGCGCGACCGCCCGACCCTGCTGCTGGTCCACGCCCAGAATGCCCGCCGGTTGTGGCCGTGGCTGCAGGACGGCCACATCGAGCCGGACAGGGTCCGGCTCCACGGCCGGCCGGCCCAACGGCTTGCCGTCCAGGGCCCCGGGCTCCGCCTGGTCCGGGTCCGGGACAGCACCGACACCGAAACTCCCCAGTGGTGGGGCCACGGACCGCAGACCTCGGACGACGGCGAGGAAGAGGAGAGGTTCGGCATCGCCACCGGGCTGTGGAGACCGGCCGACCACGACCCGCGGAACCGGGTGTTCGGCAGCACCGGCGAGAAGGCGGGGCCGGGCACGAACGTGTCCGTCATGGCGTCGCGCTGGGCCTTCCGCTCCTACACCAGGGAGGGAAAGACGGGTTCCACGATCGACACCGACCGGCCGGCGTGGAACCCCGGGCTGCTGGAGATCGTTGTCGCGGGATGCCTGCCCGACGACGACCCCGAGCTGTGGGCGACCCTCGCCCACCGGCTGCGGCAGTCGCCCGGACGGGCCCCCCTGCTCGCCCTGCCGCTCCCGCTCCACCTGGCCCGCAAGGCCACCGAGTACGTCCTGCCCACCACCCGGGACCAACCGACGGAGCCCGAAGAAGACGACGGAGCCGTTCAGCTCTGCTTCGACCTAGGAGTGATCGCCCCATGAGCAACCCCGACCTCCACGGCATGTGGGCCGACGCCCACGTCTCCTACTCCGCGTCGGCGGGGCCGGGCGCCGCCCACCGCTCCGACCCTCTCGCCGAACAGACAGCGGCGTGGAACGCCCGGCTGGCCGAAGCGGCTCCTCAGGGGGCCCTGCTGACCGACAACGCCATGTTCGCGTCGCTGCGCGGTGGGGACACCCAGCATCTGCTCCACGTCACCCACTCCTTCGACCGCATCATGCACGACGGCACGCTCCGGCCGTCGGGCGGCTGCCTGGTGGGAAGCCTCTACTGCGCGCCGCTCACGCCCACGTCCGGAGGGCTGCGCATGCACAACCTCGCCGAGTACGTCCTCACCAGGGAGGCGCCCGCCTCCCTGGCCCGCTCCCCGTTCTCCGGCCGGGTCACGACCCCGCTGGTCCTGGAGATCACCACACCGCGCCACGGCTACCGCGGCTTGGCCGGCATCGACTACCTCCGGCTGGGCTCGATCCACCTGCGCAACTACCGCGAGCTGGAGAACCTCCTGGGACCCACGGAACGGTGCGAGCTGCGCGAAGCGGTGGTGAGCCGGGTGAAGAACTCGGCGGACTTCCTCGGCCTGGCGGCCGCCATCGCCCACCGGCCGGAACCGGCGGAGCACAAGGCGTTCCCCCGCCTCCTCTCCGAGACCATCCCCCGACTCCCCGTCCTGGGCTACGTCTACTTCGAGGCCCTGTCGGAGTACCTCATGCTGTACTCCCGCTCGCCTCACACCCAGCGGTTGTCGGAGCAGGGAGAGTTCAACAACTGGCTCTACAAGAAAGTGCTGTTCGAGGGGTTCCCTGGCACGGCGGGCCACTTCGACCTGGCACGCTTTCGTCCCGGCTTCGCCCTCCTGGAGCAGATCCTGGGCCAGGTGGACCCGAGCATCGAGGCGGCCCATGCCCGAGCCCACCTCACGGCGCGCATCAGCCACTTGGCCACCGCGCGTTTCCTCGGGCCGGAGCGGAGCGCTGAGCCGTGGCATCGCATCCGGTGGGACTTCGACCACGTCGCGGAGGTCTTCGGTCCGCTCCTGGGTCACCTCATCCACCGCGAGCTGCGCCGCTTCCACCGGTACCCGGACTTCTACCACTTCTTCGACGCGTACAAGGCCGTCCAGGCATGGAACTACTGGAACCACATGGATATCGCGCTGCCCTTCAACGGGACCATGCCCAAGGGGGAGATCGGCGTCAATCCCGCCTATTCCGAGCTGGACTACCGGGTCTGGCGGGCGGAACTCGGTGACGACGGTCTCCTCCACCCGGTGCAGGAGGTCACCCTGCGGCTGACGCCTCGGCTGGTCGACACCCAGCACACTCTGATGCGCGACAGCCGAACGGCAGGCAGGCACGACGTCCCGCGGAAGACCCGACGGCTGGCCGACTCGACTCTCTGACGGTTGAGGGGTCGGACCTCGTCCCGGTCCGGCCCACGAAACCTCCAGGCTCATACCCGTGCACAAACCCACTGCCCAAAGTCCGCCGTCGCTAACGGGCCAGCCGGGAGTCGCATCCGTGTTCGCGCATCGGGAGGCACACTAAGCGTTGTCCCGTAAATGATCTACGACGTGTCCGCTGACCGGCTTGTCCCGCCGTTACCCGGCGAGGGTGAGGTTGTGCAGGCGGGCGATGCCGAGCATGGCGTGGTGGACGCCGTCGCCTTTCAGGCGGCAGTCGCGGAGGATCTTCCAGGTCTTCATGCGGGCGAAGGCGTGCTCGACGCGGGCGCGGACTTTGCGGTGGGAGGCATTGTGCTCCTCTTTCCAGCCGGGGAGGTCGGCCTGGCCTCTCTCGCGTCGGTGCGGGATCACCAGGCCAGTGCCCCGGTAGCCGCCGTCGGCGATGACGGTGGTCCTGCCGACGGCGTCCTTGGCGCCGGACAGCTTCCACGCCTTGCAGTCGTTGCGGTTGCCGGGTACCGGTCGACCGACGGCGACGACGAGCCGGGTGTCTGCGTCGATCACGACCTGGTGGTTGGTGGAGTACCGGTAGTTCTTCGACTGCTCGGCCACCTGGTGGTCACGGGTGGGGACCAGGGTCCCGTCCACGATCAGCACGGTGTCCTTACGGAACCGCTTGCGCTGCTGCAGGGCGAGCGAGGGTGCGAGGTGGTCGATGATGCGGTCAGCCGCGGACTTGGACACCCCGAACAGCGGGGCCAGTTGGCGCAGGGTGAGGTTGGCCCGCCAGTACGCGACGACCAGCAGCACACGGTCTTCCAGCGGCAGGTTCCACGGCCGGCCCTTGCGCACCGGGTCCGCACCCTCGCGCCGCAGCGCGGTGACGAGCTTGCCGAACTGCCGCGGACTCAGCCCGGTGAACGGGGCTGTCCAGGAGGGCTCCGACGCCGTGATCACATCAGCCACAGCAAGATCATCTCACCTGTGACCAGCAGTTACGGGACAACGCTTAGGGTCGCTGAGTGGGCACGCCGCACTCTGGACGAGCCAGGGAACCTGGGTGACCCGCTATGTCCTCCGGGCCTCTGCGGACCGGTTGCAGTTGGCGGTACCAGCGTGACCGGTGGGATAGCCGGACTCCGCATGTTGGATTCATCCGATTGGGTTACTCACGGGATCGACGTCGACGGTGGGTCGCAGCGCCGTCCGTGCGTGAGCGATGCGTGAGCGGACGCTCCGGCACAGCCCGGTTCCGTCCGGATCGCGCGTCACCGGGCAGCCCGTCCGACCAGGCCGTTCCGGACGGAGCGACACCGGCTGGCATCACCCACCCTGCCCTGAGCAGGACTTTTAATCCATTGGTTGTGGGTTCGAGTCCCACAGGGCCTACAGGTGCGGGGGAGGGGAGTACCCCTCCGGCCCGCGGGAAGCGCCCCGATCGGTTTCGACCGGTCGGGGCGCTTCGGCGTGCCGGGGGGCTCCGTGCTCGCCCGCGGGGGCGGTCCGAGGATTCGCCGTGCGGTCCGACGTGCCGCTGTGACACGGTGTGCGGCGGCAACTACACCTCTAGAGTGGGGCGTTAGGCGACCGAGGACGCGAAGGGCTGGGACGGATCCGTGAGAGTGCAGCTTCCCCCTGAACCGGCGTGCTTCGTCGACCGTGAGGAGCCGCGGGAGCGGGTGCTCCGTGCGGTGCGGGAGCGGGCGGACGGCGGCGGCCGGCCCCTGCTCGTGACGCTCAGCGGGCCGCAGGGCGTGGGCAAGACCGAGCTGGCCCGACTGCTCGCGCGGGTGCTGCGCGACGAGTTCCCCGACGGGGTGCTCTCCGTCGACCTGGACGACTTCCGGATGGGCGGCGCCGCCGACCCCGCGGACGTGCTCGCCCAGTTACTGGAATCCCTGGACGTGGAGCCGGCCTTCCTCGCGCCGCAGTTCAAGGCGCGCTGCAACCAGTACTGGAGCAAGACCGCCGGCGCGCGCCTGATCCTCATCGTGGACAACGCGCGCTACGCCTCGGAGATCGTCCCGCTGTTGCCGGCGTCGGGCGGCAGCCTGGTGATCGTCACCAGCCACAGCCCGCTGCGCGACCTGGAGGACGGGGCCGCCCTCGGGATCGCGCTGCCCCCGCTGGAGGAGCGGGCCGCCACCGAACTGCTGGAACTGGTCGTACAGGACCCCCGGCTGGCGGCCGATCCCGACTCCGTACGGGCGCTGGTGCGGCTGTGCGAAGGGCTGCCGGCGGCCCTCCATGTCGCGGGCGGCTGGGTGCGCGGGCACCGGCTGCGGCCCCTGTCCCGGCTGGTCCCGCAGCTGCACAGCGCGTGGGAGGAGAGCGGCGTCCCCGGCGTGGAGCGGTTCTGGGACACCGTGTACGACGGTCTGTCCCCCACCGCGGCCCTGCTCTACCGGCTGCTGCCGCACCACCCCGCGCTGACCTTCACCGCGGATTCGGCGACCGCGCTGCTGGGCCGCGGGCCCGAGGCGTGCGAGGACGCGCTCGAAGAGCTCGACCGGGCCGGACTGCTGGACCTGAGCGAGGTGCTGTCCGCGGCGGACGGCCGGATGCGGCTGCCCGGCCCGCTGCGCGCCCACGCCCGGCGCCGCTCGCGCCGGGACGCCCGGGGCGGCGAGGCGGAGGAGGCACTGACCAGGCTGCTGCGCTGGCTGGTACGGCAGTTCCAGCGGGCCGACCGGTTCGCCGCCGGGTCCCGGCTCCTCGTCGGGGACGCGTTCCCCGCCCTGGCCGGGGCGCCGGACGCCCCGCTGGCCGACCCGGCGGAGGCGGACGGCCCCGAGGAGCGCGCGGCGCGCTCCGACCGCGCCTCGGCCTGGCTCTACGAGGAGCGCCATACGCTGTTCGCCGCCGTACGCCTCGCCCATGAGCGCGGTCTGGACGCCGAGGCGGTGGCGCTGTCCGAGGCGGTGTGGACGTACGCGCTGGACCACCCGCACCAGTCGGACGTCATCGGGGCGCTGCGGCTCGCCGTCGCCTGCGCGGTCCGCGACGGCGGCCGGCCGGCCTGGCTGGTGCGCACGCGGTGCCAGCTCGCCCGGCACCTGTGGGAGGCGGGGCTGCTGGGCGAGGCGGCCGAGCAGCTCGACCACGCCGAGGCGGCCCTCGCCGGGCTCGGCGGCGGCGAGCGCGACCGCAAGCTCGGGGCGTCGCTGGTCGAGTTCCGCGGCATGCTCCACGGAGCCGGCGGCGACTGGGCGCGCGCCGCGGCCGAGTTCGCCCGGTCCCGCGCGATGCACCTGGCGATCCCCAACCCCTACGGGGCGATGCTCCAGACGTACCGGCTGGGCGAGGCCCGCGCGAAGCTCGGTGAGCTGGAGGAGGCACGGGAACTGCTCGCCGAGGCGCACGGCATGGCGGTCGAGGGCAAGCGCGAGCGGATGACCCGCCGCACCGGCTTCGCGCTCGCCGGTGTGCTCCACCGGCTCGGCCGCACGGCCGAGGCCCGTCCGCTGTACGAGGACTCGCTGCGGGCCGCCGTCCGGCGGCGCTCCGGATTCGACGAGGCCCGGGTCCACGACGCGCTGGCCGAGCTGGCCCAGAACGAGGGCCGCAGCGCCGAGGCCGCCGAGCACCGCACGGCCGCCCGTGACATCCGGCGGCACAACGGTCTGGACGCGTAGGACATCCGGCACGCGCGGGGCGCGGCGGCGCGGTCAGAAGGGCGCCGCCGCCTCGGCGTCCGTGGCCGGGCGCAGCACGAGGGCGAAGGCGCGGTCGCCGATGACACAGCTCAGCCGGAGCGGCGCGAGGGCGAGGGACACCGGGTCCGGGGCAGGAGACGGGGAGTCGCGCAGCAGCCAGGCGTGCACGGCCGACACCGCGGCGGCCGGGTCGGCGCGCGTCACCCGCCCGTCCTCGGCCAGCGGGGCGACCTGGACGGCGTACGCCCCGGACGCCTCCGCCGTGCCGGTGGAGGCGCGGGTGCGGGTGCGCAGCAGGAACAGGTCCGGCGTCAGGACCGCCGCGGCCGTACGGCAGCCCGGGTACGCGGCCAGCGCGTGGCGCATCCAGCCGTCCGCCGTCCAGGCCAGTGCTGACGAGGCGTCGGCGGCGGGCAGCGGGCGCCGGTAGAGCACTCCCGCCGAGCGGACCAGGGCCTCGCTCGCGGATCCGTCCTCGGCGGCGAGGTGGTCGCCGGGGGCACCGAGTCCGACCGGGCGCCGGGCGACGCGGACGCGGGCGGCGACGCCATCCGCGCGGGTGCCGGTGCGGGTCTCCACCGCGGTGTCCACGTCGAACGCCGCGGGGACGCGCTCCGCGGGCCGGGGCTCGGGCAGCAGCCGGGGCGGGGCGGTCCGGGCGGGCGGGGTCAGGCCGAGGAGGGCGTACAGCTCGGTCCGCAGCAGCCGCAGGGCCCGTCCCTGCTGGGCGAAGGCGGTCCGGGCGGCCTCCCGGCCGGTCCCGGGGCGGTAGGCGCGCAGGGCCTCTTCCACGGCCGAGGGGGCGGCGTCCGGCGCGCCGAGGCGCGGTATGCGGTCCAGGAGCGTGTGCATGGGGCTGCCCGGTATCAGTTCGGCACCGCCCCGGTGGACGCCGACGACGGGCCGGTCCTCGGTGGCGCAGTAGTACAGCGCGGTGGAGCCGTGGTCCGTGACCAGCGCGTCGGCGGCGATCAGCACGGACGCCCACTCCTCGTGCGGGCCCGCCAGGACCAGGCCCGCGTCGAGGGCGGGCGCGAGCCGCTCGGTCAGGTCGTAGGTGCCCAGCAGGCTGTGCTCGTTGGGGTGCACCACCAGGGCCAGTTGGTACTCGTCCTGCGGGAGGTGGGCGGCCAGCCGGGCCGGCAGCTCCGGGAAGCGGCGCAGCAGCGACTCCGGGCCCCAGGTGGAGACCAGCACGAGCAGTCTGCGGGCGCCGGTGCCGAGCGCGGCGCGGTAGCGCTCGCGCAGCGGACGTGAGGCGAGCAGGCGGTCCAGGGTGGGGTCGCCGACGACCTTGGCCCGGTCGGCGGCCCGCCGGTCGGCCGCGGCGATCCGCGCCACCTGGTCGGGGTGGGCGACCGCGTGCAGGGCCACGGGGCGGGCGCGGCGCCGGTGCCGTCGTCCGCGCGCAGCAGGAAGGCGGGGTCGAGTCCGGACGCGGAGTCCGGGTCCGAACCCTCGCCGGGGATCGACTTGTTGTAGCCGGCGCCGTGCGGCAGCAGTACGTGCCGGCCGCGCAGCAGCCGCAGGTCGCCCTTGGGGCTCGCGGTGAGGATCAGGTCGTAGGAGCGGGCGCACGCCTCGCTCCACGGCACCAGCCGCCCGCCCACCGCCTCGACGGCGGCGAGCACGTCGACGCCGAAGTCCGAGCCGGGGACCAGGGTGAACAGCCGGGTGATCCGGTCATCGCCCGACAGCGCGGGGACCGTGTCCAGCAGCCGGTGGAGCGCCACCGTCGAACGCGCGGCGAGCAGTACCGTCGCCCGTCGCCCGTCGCCCGTCGCCCGTCGCCCGTCGCCCGTCGCCCGTCGCCCGTCGCCCGTCGCCCGTCGCCCGTCGCCCGTCGCCCGTCGCCCGTCGCCCGTCGCCCCAATGGTCAATCTTATCCGAGGACGGGCGGCCGGATGAGCTGTTTGCGCAGGTCGGCGCCGGTTTTTCGGTGTCCTCGACAGACATGGTCCGATCGTACCGGGCACGACGCCCCGGGGCGTCGAGTGATCCGTGCCGCACCTGTGGCCGGAGCGGGGCCCGCGGCCGGGCGCGACCGAGAGGATGGCGGCATGGGTGAATGGGGTATCGCGCTGATCGCCGCGGGCTCGGCGATCGTGGGCAGTGTGGTCACGGGCTGGTACAGCAGGAGCGCCGGGGTGCGGCAGGCCGAGGCGGCCCGGCACGCGGGCGACCGGCAGGCGGAGGCGCTGCTGGAGTCGGTGAGGATGACGCTGCGGGGCGCGGACGGCCAGCGCGCCGTCGCGCTCCGCAGACAGGTCTACGCCGAGTTCCTGGGCGCCGCGGAGGCCAGGCTCCTGACCGAGCGGTCCGGCCGCGGTGGCGGTGGTGGCGGCGATCACGATCTGTCGCTCCAGCGGGCGTACGCCGGTGTCGTGCTCGAAGGGCCCCCGGAGGCGGCGGCCGCCGCGAACGGGCTGCTGGAGGGGTTGCGGCGGCACGACTCGCTGGACGAACTGCACCGCGCGAAGTCGACCTTCGTCGAGGAGGCGCGGCGGGCGGTGGCCGCGCTCGGCAGGCCCTGACCGGTCCGGGAGGACACGCCCCGTATCCCCGGTGACCCGGATCACAGCAGGCGGGTGCATAGAACCGGACCTGCCACCGTCTTGTTCCCAGGTGTAGGCGACTGGCGGGAACGGGGACGGTGGGGATGCGGCAGGCTCTGGCCGGTGAGTTCGACGAGTTCGTGGCGGCCCGCTGGTCGGCGTTGCTCCACCTCGCCCGGCTGCTCACCGGCGGTGACCGGCACCGTGCGGAGGACCTGGTGCAGGACGCCTTCGTCAAACTCTGGTTCGTGTGGCCGAAAGTGGCCCACGAGGCGCCGGAGGCGTACGTACGCAAGGTGATGGTCCGGGCGGCGGCCCGCTCCGCGCGGCGGCGCTGGTGGGGCGAGCGCCCCGTCGACCAGGTGCCCGAGACGGCGGTGGCTGGCGATGTGTCCGCGACCGTGGCCGAGCGCTCGCGGCTGGAGGCGGCGCTCGCCCGCCTGCCGGCGCGGCAGCGGGCCGTGGTGGTGCTGCGCTACTGCCAGGACCTCTCCGAGAGCCAGGTGGCGGACGCGCTGGGCTGCCCGCTGGGCACGGCCCGCTCGCACGCCGCGCGCGGAGTGGCGCGCCTGAGGGAGCTCCTGGACGACGTCAGCGAGTCGGTGGGGTGAAGGAGAGGACCATGGACGACGACTTCGAACGGCGGCTGGCGCGACTGATGCGCGCGCCGCAGGAGCACACACCCTTCGAGCCCCGGCACCGCGCACGCCTGTGGGAAGGCGTACGGGCGCGCCGCCGGGCGCGCGCGGCGCAACGGGCCGTCGGCTCGCTGCTGGCGGTCGCCGGAGCGGGCCTCGGACTGTTCCTCCTGCCCGGCACCCGCGTCGGCGTGGAACCCGGCACGACCCCGCCGCGCCCCGCGGTGAGCCCCCTGTCCTCGCCGTTCTCCCCGCAGGCGCACCCGGACCGGACACCGGCGCCCGGCCTCTCCCCGAGCGATCCCCCTTCGGAAGCCTCCTCGGGCCCTCCTTCCCGGGCCGCCACGACCCACCCCCCGGCCACGGCCGGGGGCTCCTCCTCGCCCTCGTACGCCCCGGCATCCCGGACCACGCCCCCGTCCGGCGGCGCCGGTGGCACCGCCGGGCACGGGTAGCCCACGCGCGTGTCCCAGGCCCAGCCGCAGCGCCGGCCGCAGCCGCCGCCCGTACCGCCCGCCCGCCCGGCCCCTCTCAGGAACGGACGCCCGATGACCACCACCCTGCCCACGACCGAGACCCCGGGCGCCCCCGGGCCGGGCGGCGGCCCCCGCGGACCGGGCTCCGCCCCCGCCGCCGAAGCCGAAGCCGGCCCCGGCGGCCGGCCGCACGGGCGGCGGCGGACGCCCGGCCGGGTGGCGGAGCGCATACGCGGCCGGATACCGGAGCGGATACGCGGCCGGATACCCGACCGCACACCGGACTGGATGTCCGGCCGCCTCACCCCGGCCGACCTCCGCGTCCTGCGCCTCTACCTCTTCACCCGCCTCGGCCTCGGCCTCGTCGCCTACGCCAGCGCCTGGCTGGCCCCCGACGGCACCGCCGACCGGACCCCCGCCACCTGGCTCTCCCGCTGGGAGCAGTGGGACTGGGTCCACTACCGGCGGATCGCCGAGTACGGCTACTTCGACGCGTTCCCGGGCATCGACGTCCCGCACGACAACCGGGTGGCGTTCTTCCCCGGCTTCCCGCTCGTGCTGCGCGCCGTCCACACCGTCGTCCCCGACTGGACCGCGGCCGGGCTGCTGATCTCCCTGGTGAGCGGGGCGGTGGCCGTGGTGGCGCTGGGCCGGATCGCCGCTCTCGGCCGCCCGGACGGCGGCGAGGCGGGCCCGCGGGCCGCGACCTTCCTGCTGTTCTCGCCCGCCGCGGTGTTCCTGGCCGCCGGCTACACCGAGTCGCTGTTCCTCGCCCTGGCGCTCCCGGCCTGGCTCGCGGCCAAGCGCGGCAACTGGCCGCTCGCCGGGCTGCTCGGCGCGGCGGCCACCACCGTCCGGGTCAGCGGTCTGTTCCTGGCCGCCGCGCTCGCCGTCGAACTCCTGATCGCCGTACGCGCGCAAACTCGGGCGGACGGCTCGGACGGCTCGGACGGCTCGGACGGCTCGGACGGCTCGGACGGCCCGCCGCTCGCCCGTCGGCTGCTCCCGCTCGGCTGGTGCCTGCTGCCCGCCGTGCCCGCCGCCGTCTACACCGGCTACCTGCGGGCGCACACCGGTGACTGGATGGCCTGGAAGCACGCCGAGGAACGCGGCTGGTACCGGGACTTCCACACCCCCGCCGAGTCCCTCCGCAACACCTGGCACAACGCCTTCGGCCACCTCCAGAGCACCGGGTACGCCGTCGAGTTCCAGCTGGAGCTGGCGGCCATGGCGGTCGGGGTGCTGCTGCTCGCCGTGCTGCTGGTCCGCCGCCGCTGGCCGGAGGCCGTGTTCATCGCCCTCAACCTGTGGGCCCTGGGCACGTCCTACTGGTACCTCTCCGTGCCCCGCGCCACCCTGATCTGGTGGCCGCTGTGGACCGGCCTGGCCCACTGGAGCCTGCGGCGGCGCTGGGTGAAGGACGCCTACGTCGGGGTGGTCGCGCCGCTGACGGCGGTGCTCGCGGTGACGTTCACCTCGGGACACTGGACCGGGTGACGCCACCGGGCCGGCGCGCCGCCGAGGGACGCACGCGTCCGGACCCAGGGGCGGACGGCGAGGTTCCGGACGGGGCCGCGAGGATGGACGGGTAGAAACCGAGCGCCCCCACGCCTCCGAGCCCGTCCGCCTCCGAGAGAGAGTGCGCCCCGATGCCCCTGCCCCATGTCCTGCTGTCCGCCGCCGTCTCCCTGGACGGCTGCCTGGACGACACCGGCCCCGACCGCCTGCTGCTGTCCGGCGCCGCCGACTTCGACCGGGTCGACGCGGTGCGGGCCGCCTCCGACGCCATCCTCGTCGGCGCCGGCACCCTGCGCGCCGACAACCCCCGCCTGCTGGTCAACGCGCCCGAGCGCCGCGCGGCCCGGGTCGCCGCCGGCCGGCCGGAGCATCCGCTGAAGGTCACGGTCACCGCCACCGGCGAGCTGGATCCGCGGGCGCGCTTCTGGCACACGGGCGGCGAGAAGGCCGTCTACACGACCGACGAGGGCGCCGAACGGCTGCGCCGCGCGGGTGTCGGTACGGCCCCCGGATCCGAGGATCCCGATGCCGCGGCCCCCGACACCGCCACCGGTGCCGTCTCCGTTGTCCCGCTGGGCGCGGCGCTCGACTGGCGGCGCCTGCTGGAGCATCTGCACGACGTGCGCGGGGTGCGCCGGCTCATGGTCGAGGGCGGCGGCACGGTGCACACCCAGCTGCTGAGGCGGCAGCTCGCCGACGAGCTCCAGCTCGTGGTCGCGCCGCTGATCGTGGGGGACCCGGCGGCGCCGCGCCTGTTCGGGCCGGGCGCGTACCAGGCCGGACGGCTGCGGCTGCTGGAGACCCGGGCCCTCGGGGACGTCGTCCTCATGCGCTACGAACCCACGGCCCCCGGCACCGGGACCGGCGCCGTGCCCGCCGACCGGCACTGGCTGCGGATCGCCTGCGAGCTGGCCGCGCAGTGCCCGCCCTCGCGCACGGCGTTCAGCGTGGGCGCGGTGGTGGTCGCGGCGGACGGCACCGAGCTGGCCCGGGGCCACTCGCGGGAGGCCGGTGACCCGGTGGTGCACGCGGAGGAGGCCGCGCTCGCCGAGATCGACCCGGCGGACCCGCGGCTGCCCGGGGCCACGGTGTACAGCAGCCTGGAACCGTGCGCCCGACGCGCCTCCCGGCCGCGGCCGTGCGCCCGGCTGATTCTGGACGCGGGGGTGCGGCGGGTGGTCACGGCGTGGCGGGAGCCGGACACCTTCGTGGAGTCCGCCGACGGCTCCGGGGTACTGGCGGCCGAGGGCGCGGACGTCGTGGTGCTGCCGGAGTTCGAGGCCCTGGCCAAGGAGCCGAACCGGCACCTGCCGTAACGCGTGTGCAATCCACCCCGCGGGTGATGTACAGTTATCTCAACGACGCGGGGTGGAGCAGCTCGGTAGCTCGCTGGGCTCATAACCCAGAGGTCGCAGGTTCAAATCCTGTCCCCGCTACTGAAGACTCAGGGCCGGAATCCGGAAACGGATTCCGGCCCTGAGTGTTTTCCGGGCCTCCCGCGGTCTTCCGTTGGTTCTCTGCTGCGGTCTTCTGGCGCTCTTCCGGCTCCCGGTCGCTCCTTGATCGATGTCACCTCGCGTGACCGGCCTGTGTCCGTCCGCATAACAACTGACACACCATCACTTCTTTCGCGGGCGCCTGCGGCTCCGCCCCGCCCCGGAAATGGCCTGAAGTTCAGTCAACTCGCCCCGGTTTCGTCGCCCCTGAGGTGTACGTCTTGGCCAAAAAGGTTTAATGATCAAGCCGGGCGGCTTGGAATCGGAGGCCCGGGTCTATTAACGTTCGATAACGCAGCGCGGTCGTCCCAGCCGTCATCAGAGGCGGCTCCGTGCGCGCGCGCCGAATCCCGCAAGGGAACCGGGGAACCACCAACTTGGGGTGAATCGGGCATCATCCGCCGTACGCGTACGGCCGGTTGACGCGCGTAGGAGACCTTCCCGCTCCGAACCCGTCAGCTAACCCGGTAGGCGAGACGGAAGGAAAGGAGCACGCCCGCGTGGCGTCCAACCGGCCTGCCCCAGAAGCCCCGTTCGTGCCGAGCCAGCGCACCGATTCCTTCGGCTACGGCGGCCGGACCCCCGACGAGGGCCCCATGGAGGAGTGGAACCCCACCGAGGACTCCCTCCGCCCCGTGCGCGGCCGGCACCGCGTCGCCAAGCAGCGCGGCGGCGGACTCGCCCGCAGCTCCACCGTGCTCGGCGTGGGCGTCATAGCGGCCGTCGGCGCGGGCGGCATGGCCAGCGCCAACACCGGCAAGCCGCCGGTCGCGATCTCGCTGCCCGACGTGCCGGACCTGCACGCGCTGCCCGCCTCCGTGGGCTCCCTCTTCGACGGCGGCTCCGCCAAGGAGCACCACGAGGGCTCCGCCACCGCGCTCAGCGACGTCACCGCCGCACCGGCCGGGACGCCGGCCGCTCCCAGCGCCGCGTCCGGCGCGGGCGAGGCGCTGCGCAACCGGATCATGGCCCAGGCCGAGCAGCAGCAGGCCCAGGTCGCGGCCAGGGCCGAGGCCGCCACCGAGCAGGCCGCCGTCCAGCGCGCCGCCCGGCAGGCGGACGAGGCCGCCGCCAAGGCGAAGCAGGAGGCCGAGGCCAAGGCCGCCGCCGAGAAGCAGAAGGCGGAGGAGGAGGCCCGCAAGAAGGCCGAGGCGGCGCGGCTGGCGGAGCTGGCCAAGCAGTACACGCTGCCGACCTCCTCGTACACGATCACCTCCACCTTCGGCCAGGCCGGCTCCATGTGGTCCTCCGGGCACCACACCGGCCTCGACTTCGCCGCGCCCACCGGCACCCTGATCAAGGCGGTCCACAGCGGCACCGTCACCGAGGCCGGCTGGGCGGGCGCCTACGGCTACCGCACGATCCTCACCCTGGACGACGGCACCGAGCTGTGGTTCTGCCACCAGTCGTCGATCAGTGTCAGCGCCGGCCAGAAGGTCGCCACCGGCGAGGTCATCGGCCGCGTCGGCGCCACCGGCAACGTCACCGGGCCGCATCTGCACCTGGAGGTCCACCCGGGCGGCGAGGCGTCCGGCATCGACCCGATGGCCTGGCTGCGGGCCAAGGGCCTCAACCCCTGATGCCCTGCTCATCCGCCTGATTCCCTGATCCCTGATTCCCTGATCCCGGGGTCACCGCCGCGGGCGCGCCGCCAGCCGTACGGGTGGTTTGCGCAAGCTTTGCGCCCGGGACCGGCGGGGCGCGGAAGGGGCCGCTGTGCCGGGGGCGTTGATGGGTCACATGACTTCTCTGCACAAACTGGGCTCGTCCGGCCTCGAGGTCTTCCCGCTCGCCCTCGGCGGCAACGTCTTCGGCTGGACCGCCGACCAGGAGCGGTCCTTCGCCGTCCTGGACGCCTACACGGCGGCCGGCGGCAACTTCCTGGACACCGCCGACTCCTACTCGGCCTGGGTGGAGGGCCACCGGGGCGGCGAGTCCGAGACGATCATCGGCTGGGGGTACCCCCTGCTCGAAGAGCTTGGGGGAGGCTCAAGGAGCGCGGCAACCGCTCCGACGTCGTCATCGCGACCAAGGTCAGCCAGCACCCCGACTTCCAGGGCCTGTCCGCCGCCAATGTCAAGGCCGCGGCCGACGCCTCCCTCAAGCGGCTGGGCACCGACCACATCGACCTGTACTACACGCACTTCGACCGGCCCGAGGTGCCCGTCGAGGAGATCATCGGCGCCCTGGACGAACTGGTGCGGGCGGGCAAGGTCCGGTACATCGCCGCCTCCAACATCTCCGCCGAGCGCCTGAAGGAGTCCCTGGACTTCTCCGAACGCGAGGGCCTGGCCCGCTACGTCGCGCTCCAGCCGCACTACAACCTGGTCTCCCGGGACACCTACGAGGGCGCTCTGCGGGACCTCGCCGAGCGGGCGGGCCTGGCGGCCGTGCCGTACTACGCGCTGGCGGCCGGCTTCCTGACCGGCAAGTACCGGCCCGGCACGACGGTCGACAGCCCGCGCGCGCAGGGCGCGGCCAAGCACCTGGAGACCGAGCGCGGGCAGAAGGTCCTGGCCGCGCTCGACGAGGTCGCCCGCGCCCGCGGCGCCGAGACGGCCACGGTCGCCCTCGCCTGGCTCGCGGCGCAGCCCACGGTCGTCGCCCCGATCGCCTCGGCGCGCACCGTGGAGCAACTCCCGGCCCTGCTGGGCGTGGCGGAGCTGCGGCTGACCGACGAGGAGACCGCGAAGCTGACCCGCGCCTCGGCCTGACCCGGCCTCACGGCTGGGCGCGGTACGGGGGCTGTCCGTGAGGGGGCTGCCCGTACGCGGGCTGTCCGTGCGCGGGCTGTCCGGCGGCGACGCCGTACCCGCCGTGTCCGTACCCGCCGTAGCCGTACGCCGGCATCTGCGCCGGTACCTGGCCCTGTCCCTGCCCGTACCCCTGCCCTTGCCCGTACCCCGGCCCGGGTCCGTAGCCGTACAGGCCGTACGCGGGCCAGGGGGCCGGGAGGGCGCGGACCGGCGGTGCGGTCATGCGGGCCGCGTGGTCCAGGGCGGGCTGGGCGGTCTCGCGCCGCCGCCACAGCTCGTGCAGCAGCTCCCGCTCGCGCAGGGTGAAGTCGGCGCCCGCCCGGCCCAGGCGTCCCCGGCGGCGCAGGAACGCCAGCGAGGTCGCGTACGCCTCGTACTGGGCGACGGTGCGGGCGGCGGGCTTGCCCAGGTGCCGGGCCGCGTACTCGCGGGCCAGCCGCCGGGCGCGCAGGGAGCCGAGGGCGAACGGTTCCGCGGGCGTCAGCCACCCGGCGGCCGCGTAGGCGGGCAGCTCCTCGCGGACGGTGCGCAGCTCGCGCTGCCGGGTCCACACGACCAGCCAGGTGAGCAGCCCGAACGCGGGCACCATGAAGCCGCCGTAGACCGCGAAGAAGCCGTACTCGCCGAAGGTGGACGAGCCGTTCCAGAAGGCGTGCATGCCCATGGCGAGCAGCAGTCCGGCGGGCGGCACCAGGAGCCGCCGCGCGCGCTGGCGCTCCCCGGCCAGCGCGGCGACGCCGAACCCGATGCCGGTGCAGACGGTGAACAGCGGGTGCGCGAACGGGGACATGATCACGCGCACGAAGAAGGTCGCCGCGGTGACGGAGGCGATGCCCTGGTAGCCGGTGGTCTGGTCGGTGCCGAAGGCGGTCCCCAGATACAGGATGTTCTCGGTGAAGGCGAAGCCGGTGGCGGTGGTTCCGGCGATGACCACGCCGTCGACGACGCCGGTGAAGTCCCGTCTGCGGAAGAGGAAGATCAGCAGGATGGCGGCGGCCTTCGCGGACTCCTCCACGATCGGGGCTATCACCGTCGCGCCCAGGGTGTCCGCGCCGGCCGGATCGGCGGTCGCGGTCGCGATCCACTTGGTGGCGAAGCTGTTGGCGACGATCGCGATGAGCGCCGCCGCGCAGGCGCCCCAGGCGAAGGCGAAGACCATGTTCCGCCAGGGGCCGGGGTCGACCCGGTCCAGCCAGCGGAAGGCGGCCGTCAGCAGCGGCACCGGCAGCACGGCCAGGCCGAGGCCCACCAGGAAGCCCTCGGTGCCGGTCTGCCGGCGGACCAGGGCGAGGATGACCAGCCCCGACAGCGCGAGCAGCGCCGCGAGCGCGCCGTAGCGCACCCACCGCCTGTGCCACCAGTGCGCGTGCCGCGGCCGGCCGTCGGCTATCGGCGGGGGACCGCTGGGATACGTCGGGTACGGGGGACAGGTGGCCACGTCATTGACCCTAACGAGGGAAGGTGCCGGTCGCGACGGTGTCTCGTCAGCCGCGGCCGGGATGCGGGGCGGGGTCCTGGGCGGACTGCCCGGACCCGTGCGGTACGCGCCGGAAGAGCAGGTCGTTCACGACGTGCCCCTTGTCCAGGCCCTGACCCTCGAACCGGGTCAGCGGGCGGAAGGCGGGGCGGGGCGCGTAACCGCCGCCGGGCCGGGTGTTCTCGAAAGCGGGGTGCGCGCTCAGCACGTCGAGCATCTGCTCGGCGTACGGCTCCCAGTCGGTGGCGCAGTGCACGAGCGCGCCGGGCCTGAGCCGGGCGGCGGCCAGGGTCAGGAACTCCGGCTGGATCAGCCGCCGCTTGTGGTGCCGCTTCTTGGGCCAGGGGTCGGGGAAGTAGACGCGCAGCCCGTCGAGGGAGTCGGGGGTGAGCATCTCGCGCAGCAGGATGATCGCGTCGCCGTTGGCGACCCGGACGTTGGTGAGTCCGCCCCGGTCGGCGAGGGCCAGCAGGTTGCCCTGGCCGGGGGTGTGCACGTCGACCGCGAGGATGTTGGTGTCCGGGTCGGCGGCGGCCATCCGCGCGGTGGCCTCGCCCATGCCGAACCCGATCTCCAGGACGACCGGCCGGCCGTTGCCGAACAGCTCGGTCAGGTCGAGCACCCGCTGTCCGTCGATGTCCAGCCCCCACTGGGGCCACAGCCGCTGCAACGCGTCCGCCTGTCCGGCGGTCACCCGGCTGCGCCGCGGCTGGAAGCTGCGGATCCGCCGCTCGAAGTGCGACCCGGCCGGGTCCGCCTGGGGACCGTCCGGGAACCGCGGCTCGCCCTTGGCCCGGCTGTGCCGGGCGGGCTCACCGGCAGTGTGCGGGGGAGTGGGGGCGGCGGAGGCGGGGGTGTTCACGGAGTCAGACACAGTGCGCCCCATTTTACGGTCCGGACGGCGCCGGCCGGGCCGCCCGGCGAACGCGGACAGCACACAGGACGACGAGACCGCTCGGCTCTCTCGCGGGCGTCCCCGACCGCCGTCGTGGCCCTGGACGGCCTGTGGGGCGAGGCGGCGCGGTGCGCTCACACGGCGTCCCCCGCCGTCGTGGCCCCGGTGGGCCTCGCCGTCGGCCTCGCCGCGGTGCGGGTTGCGTCGCTCACTCCGTGGCCGCCAGTGCGGCCAGGGTCCGGCGGGCCACCTCGCGGCCGATGGGCAGGGAGGCCGTGGCCGCCGGGGACGGCGCGTTCAGCACGTGCACGGTCCGCGGGCCCTCGCGGATCAGGAAGTCGTCCACCAGCGTCCCGTCCCGCAGGACGGCCTGGGCCCGGACCCCGGCGGGCGCGGGCACCAGGTCCCGCTCCTCCACGGCGGGCAGCAGCCGGCGCACCGCCTCGGCGAACGCCGCCTTCGACACCGACCGGCGCAGCTCCCCCGCCCCGTACCGCCAGTGCCGGCGGGCGATCCGCCAGGAGCCGGGCCAGCTCAGCGTGCCCGCCAGCTCACGGGGCCGTACGACTCCCCAGCCGTACCCCTCGCGGGCCAGCGCCGGCACCGCGTTCGGGCCGACGTGCACCCCGCCGTCGATGCCCCGGGTGAGGTGCACGCCGAGGAAGGGGAACGCCGGGTCCGGCACCGGATACACCAGTCCCCGCACCAGCTCCGGGCGCGCCAGCTCGTAGTACTCCCCGCGGAACGGCACGATCCGCACCCGCGGGTCGTCCCCGGTCTGCCGCGCCACCTCGTCGCAGTGCAGCCCGGCGCAGTTGACCAGCACGCGGGCGCGGACGATGTCGCCGCCGGACGTCAGGACGGCGACGCCCCGCTCGGGCCGCCGGTCCACGCGGACCACCTCGGCGCCGTAGCGGATGTCGGCGCCCGAGGCGTCCGCGAGGTGGCGGGCCACGGCGGTGTAGTCGCAGATGCCCGTGGTGCCCACGTGGATCGCGGCCAGGCCGCGCACCTCCGGTTCGTACTCCTCGATCTGGGCGGCGCCCAGCTCGCGCACCGGTATGCCGTTCTCCCGGCCGCGCTGGACCAGGGCGTGCAGGCGGGGCAGCTCGTCGCGGCCGGTGGCGACGATCAGCTTGCCGGTGACGGCGTGCGCGATGCCGTACTCCGCGCAGAACTTGACCATCTCGGCGGCGCCCCGCACCGCGTACCGCGCCTTGAGCGAGCCGGGGCGGTAGTAGATCCCGCTGTGGATCACCCCGCTGTTGCGCCCGGTCTGGTGCCGGGCCGGGCCCGGCTCCTTCTCCAGCACCGTCACCCGGGTGCCCGGCGCGGCCCGGGTGATCGCGTACGCCGTCGACAGGCCGACGATGCCGCCCCCGATCACCAGCGCATCGCAGTCGTGAGCGCTCTTCCGCACCTGCTCCACCTCCCGCTCCCGATAGTGCACTGCGCCACTGACAATGCCTTCAAACCGGGAGACGGCAAGATCACCGGCATCACCTCGGTCACGGAGTCCGCGGGGAGCACCGAGCCGGGCCCCTCGGGCCCGCGGCGGAACCCCGCGGCGGAACCCCGCGGCGGAACCCCGCGGCGGAACCCCGGGGCGGGGACGGACCGGGAACGGACCGGGGACGGAGCGGGGCGCCGCCTGCCGTCCCGTCCCGTCCCGTTCCGTCCCGCTCAGGCCGTCGTCATCAGCAGCGGTCTGGCCCGCTCGCGCAGCTCCGCCACGCGCGGCTCGTCGCCGTAGGGCTCCAGCCGGTGCAGGAGGTCCCTGACGTACTCGGTGGTGCGCGCGGAGGAGATGCGTCCGGCGACCTCCACCGCCCGCACGCCCTGCTCGCAGGCCGCGTCCAGGTTGCCCGACTCCAGTTCGGCGACCGCCGAGACGACGAGTCTGAGGCCGTGAGAGCGCACGAACTCCTCCGTCGGTTTGGACAGCGCCTGTTCGGTGAAGCGGCGGACCTGGCGGGGTGCCTTCAGGTCGCGGTAGCACTCGGCGGCGTCGGCGGCGAACCGGTCGTAGCCGTAGAAGCCGAGCCAGGTCGGGTCGTTGTCGCCCTCCCGGGACCGCTCCAGCCAGCCCTCGGCCGCCTTGAGCGCGGCGCCGGCCGCCTGGGCGTCACCCGCGCGCGCGTGGGCGCGTGCCTCCACCAGCCGGAAGAAGCTCATGGTGCGCGCGGTGGCCAGGCCGCGGTTGCGCTCCAGCGCGGCCTGGGCGAGGTCGACGCCCTCGTCGCCGAAGCCGCGGTAGGTCGCCTGGAGGGACATCGACGCCAGGACGTATCCCCCCAGGGGCACGTCGGCCGCGGCGCGGGCCAGGCGCAGCGCCTGGATGTAGTACCGCTGGGCGGCCTCCTGCTGGCCGGTGTCGAAGGCCATCCAGCCCGCCAGCCGGGTCAGTTCGGCGGAGGCGCCGAACAGCGCGCGGCCGACCTCGTCGGAGTAGCAGCCCAGCAGCAGCGGCGCGGCCTCCACCCGTAAGCACTCGGGCACCATGGACGAACGCCAGTCGCCGCCCCCGTACTTGGAGTCCCAGCGCCTGGCGTCCTCGGCGGCCTCCCGCAGCTTGCGCACATCGCTGTGGCCGACTTTGAGCGGTGCGGCCGAGCCCTCGGTCCCGCCGGCCTCGCGCGCCACCGAGCTGTCGGCCGGGGTTATCAGCCAGCGGGAGGCGGGGGTGGCGTACGCGGTGACGGCGAACGAACCGGCGAGCGACTGCCAGATGCCGCCGGATCCGGCCCGGCGTCCCGCCAGGTCGAGCCGGTACAGCTCCGTGGCCGACTTCACCGCCTGGTTGACGTCGCGGGGGAAGGCGAGGCCGACCTCGGGCGCGGGGTCCGCGTCCGCGAGGCCGATCTCGTGGAGCGGCACCGGGCGGCCGAGTTTCTGGCCGATGGCGGCCGCGATGAGGTGCGGCGCCGCTCCCTGCGGCACCATCCCCTTCGAGACCCAGCGGGCCACCGACGTCTTGTCGTAGCGAAGCGTCAACCCGCGCTGGGCGCCGAGGTCGTTGACGCGTCGTGCGAGTCCGGCGTTGCTGATTCCCGCGAGGGCGAGAACGGCGCCGAGTTTTTCGTTCGGCCCGCGTTGCTCCCTGGACATGCGCCACCCCTCGACACAGACGGCTGCCGCGCTGGCATAACCACGCGGCATTCGTAAACCCAGCGTAGTTCGCCGCATCCCAAGCGTTAAGGGGCATTCTTCCGGTTGGCGGGATTGTGGTCCGCACGGGAGTACGGGCCCTGCACGCACGGTTGCCACGTGCTCCCGATGTGTGGCCGTGCGCCCGCCCGTGCGCTCTTCTCCGGCCATCGGCGCGACGGTTCCATGGTCCTGCGTGGGTCGGCCCGCTGTACTGGATCCAGTGGGCTGGGGGACACCGCCGCCTTCATCCCCGCGGGCGGCGGAACGGTCCGGGAGGCCAACCGCGCCTCCCGGACTGCGCGTTGGCCGCGCACGGCGCGGAGCGTGTACGGAGCGTGCGCACATCCGCTCCCGCCGCGCCAATTTGGCTGAAAATCATCTCTGCTTCCTGCCGGGTATTTCCCGTTCCCACCACGGGAGTTGACGGCGCACGGGGTGCTACGGGGAGCGCATCAGGGGGCGCATTCAGGTCGAGACGGCCTTGCCCGGCACGGCCGTTGGCCACCTCGCCGCCCGGCGCGCGGGGGCGCGCGGCACGGACCGAAGGCGGCTCCGCCTCCGCTCCGCCACGCCTGCTTCGTGGCAGCATGGACCCGGTTCGTGCGGTGCACTGGTGAATCCCGGTCCGTGGAGGCGTCGATGCGGTGGTTGGTGGGATGGAGCAGCGCCGCCGCGGGCACCGCCGGGACCGGCTCCGCGGGCGCCACCGGGTACGACGGCGAGACCGTGCAGCCGGTCGGCTCCCAACTGCTGTGGGGCGACCCCGACCCGCTGTGGGCGGTCGGCGACTGGCGGCCGGACGAGATCCGGCTGGTGCGGGCCGACGCGCAGACCAGGATCGCGGTGCTCGGTGTCTGCGGCGCCTCCGACGAGCAGCTGCGCGTCGGCCTGCTGGCCGCGCGCGGCGGCGCGCTGCGCCACCTGACCGCCTGGCCCGGCAGCTACACCGCCGTCGTGCAGGTCGGCCGCCGCATCACCGTCTGCGGCGATCTCGCGGGCGCCCGGCCGGTGTTCCACACCCCCTGGGCGCGCGGCACGGCGTACGCGACGGCCGCGCTCCCGCTGGCCGACCTCGTCGAGGCCAACCTCGACTTCGGACACCTCGCCGCGCTGCTCGCCGCCCCCGCCGTACCGGCCGCGCTGGACGACTCCACCCCGTACGAGGGCGTACGGCGCATCCCGCCGGGGCACGCGCTGATCCTGCGCGCCGGAGCGCGCGAGGTCGCCGGGTACGAGCAGGTCGCCTCCCTCGCCGTGGCCGCGCCCCCCGCCGACCCCGACAGCGCGGTCGGCGCCGTCCGGGACGCCCTGGTCGAAGCCGTCCGGGCCCGGCTCTCCGCGCCCCGGCACGTCCCCGACATCGACCCCGGCCCGGTGCCCGGCATGGGACCGGCCGAGCGCCGCGCCGCCCGCGGCATGCCGGTGCCCGGCATCGGCGCCGACCTGTCCGGCGGCCCGGCCTCCGGCACCCTCGCCCTGCTGGCCGCGGGCCTGCCGGGCAACCCCGGCACCCTGCTGGGCCACGGCACCGGCGCCGGCGAACGCCTGCTCGCCGTCACCTTCAACGACCTCGCCGTCGGCGGCCGCGAGGCCGAACTGGAGCGGGCCGGTGCGCTCGCCGCCAACCCGCGCCTGCACCACGTCGTGGTGGCGGGCGGCGAGGACGTCCTGCCCTACGCCGACCTGGAGGGCCCGCTCACCGACGAGCCCGGCCCCTCCCTGGTGACCGCGGCCCGCCACCGGGCCCGCCTCGCGTCGGGCAGCGCCGACCACTTCACCGGCCACGGCGCCCGCCAGGTCCTCGACGCCCACCCCGCGCGCCTGGCCGACCTGCTCATGGACCGCAGACGGCGCCACCTGGTCCGGCCGGTGGCCGCGCTCGCCAGGGCCGACGGCTCGGTGATGGTCCCCGCGCGCGTGTACGGCGCGGCGCGCAAGCTCGCCCGCACCCCCTACCGCGCCGGTCTCGAAGACCTCGCGGGACGGCTGCTCCAGCGCCGCTTCGACGAGCCCAGGGGCGCGGTCGGCGCCTCCCTGGCCGCGCTCACCTGGGCCGGGGCCGGGCCCGCCGCCCGCTGGCTGACCGGTGAGGCGCTGGCTGAAGTATCGGTTCGCCTCCAGGCCGCGACCAACCGCTCGACGACCGGCCCGGGACAGCGGCCGGGCGACCACCGCGCGCGTGCCGCCCTGGCCCGGCACGCCGCCGACCTCCGCGTCCTGGAGCAGGCCGCGGAGATCCGCTCCCAGCGGCTGCACGCCCCCTTCCTCGACAACCAGGTCGTACGGGCCTGCCGCGCGCTCCCCGAGGCCCTGCGGGTCCGGCCGGGAGCCCGCGCGGCGATCCTGCGCACCGTCCTGGAGGGCGCAGGCGTGGGCGGCCTGCCGCCCGGCTGGGGCGCGCCCTCGCAGGCCCCGGGCGTGTCCGCCGAGCGCGCGGGCCTGCGCCTGGCCGCGGACGGCCTGATGGCCCTGTTCGCCACCCCGCTGCTCGCCGAGGCGGGCCTGGTCGAGGCCCGGGTGGTCCGCAAGGCGCTGCGCGCGGCGGCCCAGGGCGAACCCCTGCCCCTGGACGGCCTGGCCGACCTGGTCTCCCTGGAGGTCTGGCTGCGCCGCCTGCTGGCCCGCCGCGGCACCTGCTGGACCGGCACCCCGGCCCGCGCCCGCGCGGTCCCGGGCGGCATCGCTCCCCAGCGGGGGGCACTGGCCTCCGGGGCGTGAGGGGGCGGCCGGCTCCCTGCGGGAGGGGCGCCGGGGCGGCTGCACTGTGGGGACGTCAGGGCTGTGCGGACGTCAGGGCTGTACGGACGTACGTCCGCGACCGGGCGGCTCCCGGTGAGCGCCGCGATGCGTCGGGGACGCGGGAGCCATGGCGGAGCCCTGGGGCATACGTCGGCATCGGCGTCCCGGCTGTGCGCGGGCCCCGCGCCTGCGCTCCGGTCGGCAGCGCCGAGGGGCGGGCTCTCCGGTGCCGGGGCACGGGCCTCCGTCCCAGTCGCCCGGCGGCGCGTCCGGGTGTACGGACTTCCGCTGCGGCGGTCCGGCAGCGTGGCCTGTCGCCGGTTCGCCGGTTCGCCGGTCCGGTGGACCGGCGGTCCCGCGGTCCGACAGCGCGGCCCGTCCCCGGTCCGGCGCTTCGGCGGTCCGGTGCGGCCCGCCTCGGCCGCCCTCGCGCTCCCGCCGCCGCGGCGGCTTCCCCGCCTCGCCCCGTCCCGGGCCCGCGCTCCGCCCGCACGCCCTCGCCATGGCCGCTCGGCGGTGTTCCCCCGGCGTTCCGACGGCCGGTGCCCCCTGGTGCGTACCGTCCCGGCATCTCGGGGTGGCGCTCCTCATCCCGCCCTCCCGCCGCCCGGCTCACGGACGCTTCGCCCCGGTCCTGCGCGCCGCCCGCGCGCCGCGCCGCTCACGCTCGCCACGGCCGTCCGGGGTGTCCCCGGCGTCACCGCGTCAGCGGCTCGGCCGCCCCGGCGCCGCGTCCCGCACCGGCGGCTCGGGGTGGCGCTCCTCATCCCGCCCTCCCGCCGCCCGGCTCACGGACGCTTCGCCCCGGTCCTGCGCGCCGCGCCGTGGTCGCGTGCCTACGTTCCCCACGATTGCGTCCCGGCGTCCCGGCGTCCCGGCGTTCCGGCGTTCCGGCGCAGCTGCTTCCCTGCCCCCGCCCCTCCCGCGCCGGCCCGCGGACGTCCCGTTCAACCCCACGCTGCCGCCGTCCGCGCGCCCTCACCCCAGCCCCCGCCCCCGGCTCGGCGACAAACCCCGTGCCCTGCTTCCGCCGCCCGGCGACAATGTCCCGGTGCAGTACAGAATCCTGGGCGTCACCCAGGCGGAGGACGACCGGGGCGCTGCCGTACCCGTGGGCGGTCCGCGCCTGCGGGCCCTGCTCACCGCGCTCGCCCTGCGGCCCGGACGGGTCACCGCACCGGGCGCCCTGATCGACGAGGTGTGGGGCGAGGCCCCGCCCCAGGACGCCCCGGCGGCGCTCCAGGCGCTGGTGGGCCGGTTGCGCCGCACCCTCGGCAGGGACGCGATCCGTTCCGAGACGGGCGGGTACCGGCTCGCGGTGGCCGAGGACGGCGTCGACCTCTTCGCCTTCGAGGGCCTCGTACGCCGGGGCACCGCCGCCCTCGGGCGGGGCGACGCGTCCGCCGCGGCCCGCTGCCTCGACGAGGCGCTCGCCCTGTGGCGCGGTCCCGCCCTGGCCGACCTGCCCGACCGCACCGCCGCCGCGCGCGTCGACACGCTGCGTCTGGAGGCGGTCCGTTCCCGCGCCGACGCACGACTGCGGCTGGGCCGCGCCGCCGAGGTCGTACCGGAGCTGACGGAACTGACCGTCGTACACCCGTACGACGAATCGCTGCACGCGCTGCTCATCCGCGCCCTGCGCGACACCGGCCGCGGCGCCGACGCCCTCGCCGCCTACGAACGGGCCCGCCGAGCCCTGGCCGACGGCCTCGGCACCGACCCGGGACCGGGACTCCGCGCCCTGCACGCCGGTCTCCTCGCCCCCGCCCCGCTCTCGTCCGCCCCGCCCGCCCCGTCCGGCCCGGTGCCCGACCCGCACGCCGCGCCCACCACGCACCCCTCGTCCGCCACGGAACCGCCGCACCCCGCGCACCCGGTTCCCCTCACCCCGGCCGTTCCCCTCACCCCAGTCGTCCCAGTCGTCCCGGCCGCCCCAGTCGTCCCGGCCGCCCCGGCTATCCCGGATCCGGCCCGCGCCGGCAACATCCGCCCCCGCCTCACCTCCTTCGTCGGCCGGGAGCCCGAACTCGCCGCCCTCCGCTCCGACCTGCGCGGGGCCCGGCTCGTCACCCTCACCGGACCGGGCGGTTCCGGCAAGACGCGGCTCGCGGAGGAGGCCGTCGCCGGGCTCCCGCAGGCGTGGCTCGTCGAGCTGGCGCCGCTGGACCGGCCGGAGGCGGTGCCCGGCGCCGTGGTCAGCGCGCTGGGGCTGCGCGAGACCGTACTGAAGACCAACGACCTGGTGACCCCGCAGGACGACCCGCTGACGCTGCTCGTCGAGTACTGCGCCCCGCGCGCCACCCTGCTGGTCCTCGACAACTGCGAACACGTCATCGGCGCCGCAGCGGCCCTCGCCGAGACGCTGCTCACCCGCTGCCCCGGCCTCACCGTCCTCGCCACCAGCCGCGAACCCCTCGGCGTCCCCGGCGAACTGGTGCGCCCGGTCGAACCGCTCGCGCCCGACCAGGCCCACCGCCTCTTCGCCGAGCGCGCCGCCGCCGTCCGCCCCGACGGCGCAGGCGTCCTCGACGACAAGGAGGCCGTGGCGGAGATCTGCCGCCGCCTGGACGGCCTGCCGCTCGCCATCGAGCTGGCCGCCGCCCGGCTGCGCATGCTCACCCCGCGGCAGATCGCCGACCGGCTCGACGACCGCTTCCGCCTGCTCACCGCGGGCAGCCGCACGGTCCTGCCCCGCCAGCAGACCCTGCGCGCCGTCGTCGACTGGTCCTGGGACCTGCTCGACGAGCAGGAGCGGACCATGCTGCGCGAGGCGTCCGTCTTCGCGGGCGGCTGGGACCTCGCCGCCGCCGAGGCCGTGTGCACCGGCCCCGCCGCCGGCCTCGTCGGGGCGCTCGTCGACAAGTCCCTGGTCATCGCCACCCCGGCCGCTGCGGAGGGCGGCGGGGGCGGCGGCATGCGCTACCGCATGCTGGAGACCATCCACGAGTACGCCACCGAGCGCGCCGCCGAGGTCCCGGGGCTGCGCGCCGCCGCCGAGGAGCGGCACCGGGCCTGGGTGCACGCGCTCGTCACGGAGGCCGATCCGCAGCTGCGGTCCGCCGGGCAACTGACGTGGATCGCCCGGCTGGAGGCCGAGCTGGACAACATCCGGGCGGCCCTCGACCGGGCCCTGGCCGCCGGGAACGAGCGGGCGTCCGCCGAACTCGCCCTCGGCATGGGCTGGTTCTGGTGGCTGCGGGCCTACCGCTGGGAGGCCATGGAGTGGGTCCACCGGGTGCTGTGCCTGGGTGTCGCCCTGGACACCGGCACCCCGCCCGCGCCCGTGCGCCCGTTCTCGTCCGGGCTCACGCCCGCGACCGCCCCCGGCACCGTCGACCTGGTGGACGCCCTCCTGAACGCACCGGACGGCGAGCGCGGCCACCCGCTGCACGCCCTGCGCATGGACCTGCGCATGCTGCACGGGTTCCTGTCGACGGAGACCGAGGCGGCCGAAGTGGTCCGCGACGAACGGGTCCTGCGCTACATGGCCCGCGTGCGGGCCGCCTTCGCGGACGGCGGCCCGCACGCCGCCCGGATGCCAGGACTGCTGTGGCCGCTCAGCTCCTATCTGACGAACACCCCGGACGACATGCGCCGCATCCTGGACGGCGCCATCGCCAACTGCCGTGCGTACGGCGGCGACTGGGAGGTCGGCGTCCTCCTCATGTTCCGTACGCACATGGTCGTCGACTCCCCCGGCAACCTGAACGGCGTCGACGAGGACCTCGCCGAACTGCGGCGGCTCAGCCATCGGGTGGGCGACCGCTGGATGCGCGCGCAGGTGTGCAGCGCGGCCGGGGAGGCGGCCATGGCACGCAGCCGGCCGGCCGAGGCGCGCGCCGAGTACGAGGAGGCGCTGCGGCTGGCCCACGAGGTGGGCGCCCACGCCGAGACGCCGTTCCTGCTGGCCCGCCTCGCCGAGATCTCCTATCGCTCCGGCGACCGGACCGGCGCCCTCGCGACCCTGGACGAGGCGAGCGAGGCGGCCGAGCGGCACCGGGTGGTGGACTCCCGTGCGTTCGTGCTGCTGCTGCGCGCCCAGCTGGCCCTGGACGACGGCGATGTGGCCGGAGCGCGCACCCACTGCGACGCGGCCCGTGCGGAGAGCGGGCGCGGGACCCCGCCCCCGCAGTTCGAGGCGGTGCTGCGCGGGATCGACGCCCTCGTCACCGCCGCCGAGCGCGGCCCGCGGTACGGACTGCCGCTGCTCGGCGAGGCGTTGGACATCGCCACCGAGCAGCACTGCTCCGAGGTGGTGACGGCCGCGCTCGTGGACATGGCGGCCGAGGTGCTGTCCCGGCTCGGCGAGCACGCCCGCGCGCTCCGGCTGCTCGCCGCCGCCGACAGCCGGCGCGACGGCCGCCCCCGCCCGCAGCCCGAGCGGACGTGCGCGGAGCGCGCCGAGGCCGCCGCGCGCGCCGTCCTCGGCGCCGAGCGCTGCGCCGCCGAACTCGCCCGGGGCGCGGCCCTCACCGTGGACGGTGTCCTCGCCGAGGTCGCCGAGGCCGTGCGCCGCCATTCTCCCGCTGCCCGCGCGTGAGCCCGGTCCCGCGGCCGTCCTTCGGCGCTACGCGCAGGTGAACCGCGACTCCGCCCAGTCCGCGAGGGTCACCGCGTCGAAGGCGCTGCGCGGGGTGACGACCAGTTGCACGGTCCGGCGGCCGACGAGGCTCACATGGACCGGGACGGCGGCCTGGCCGCCGGTGACGGTGGCGGACTCCCACAGCCGCACACCGTCGGCGTACACCGAGAAGGCGACCTCGCCCAGCCCGGCCGCCAGGTCGTCGACACCGGCCACCGCGTCGTAGGCGGAGCAGGCGCGGTTGAGGTCGATGGTGACCGAGGACTCGCCGTGCACGCTCACCCCGTGCGGATACCGCTTCCCGGCGATCTCCACACCGTCGCGCTGCCACACCCAGTTGCTGCTGCCGAGCCGCATCTCCGGTCCGGTGCCGTCGCCGGTGACGTCGTAGCTCAGCTCGCTCCACCGGTAGACGGCCGGGGGAGTGGGTGTCGGGGTCGGGGTCGGCGTCGGTGTCGGGGACGGGGTGGGCGTGGGCGACGGAGGGGGCGGTGCGGGCTTCGGGGTGGGCTTCGGCGACGGCTTGGGCGTCGGGGTGGGTGTGGGGGTCGGCTCGGGCGCGGGCCGGGGCGCGACGACGGGCTCCGGCGGCTTCCGGCTGGGCCGGGGGCGGGGCGCGGGGCGGGGCGGGGCGCTCGACGGCGGCTGCGGTTCGACGACCGGGGCGGGGGGCGGCGCCGCCCGGGGCTTGTCGGCGGGGGCGTCGTGGCCGACCAGGGCGAAGGCGAGCCCCGCCGCGGCCACGGCGACGACTCCGGCCGCGATCCCGGCCTTGACCGGCGCGCCGAGCCCCTCGGAGGCCGCCGCGCCCCCGGCACCCGTACCACCGGAGGACCCGCCCGCGGCCGCGCCCGCAGCGCCCGCCGCACCGGCCGCACCGGCCGCCCCCGCGCCGCCCGCGAGCAGCCCGAACCCCTTGGCGTACCCGGCGGCGCCGAACCAGCCGAGGACGGCGACCGGCACGACGGCCGGGATGCCGCCCGCGACCTCCTCGATCTGGAGCGCCGCCACCCGGCACCTGGCGCACTCCTCCAGGTGCTTGCGCAGGCCCCGTTCGGCGCGGGTGCGCAGCTTGCGCCGGGCGTAGCCACCGAGTTGGTCGGCGTACCGGGCGCACTCCGCGTCGCCGGTCAGGGACGTGCTCACATGGGCCTGGAGATAGGCCTGCTTGAGGCCCTCGCGGGCCCGGCTGGCCAGCACCCGGGTGCCGTTGGCGTCCAGCCCGAACAGGGTGGCGACCTCGCTGGGCGACTCGTCCTCGACCTCGGTGTGCCACAGCACGGCCTGCCACCGCTCGGGCAGCGAGCGGAACGCCCGCATCGCCATCGACTGCTCGGCCTCGTGCATCGCCCGCACGTCCGCGCCCAGGTCGAGCGTGTCGGCGTCGGACACCTCGGAGCTCCGGACCGCCTGCGCGGCGAACACGGCGAAATCGTCGACCAGTTGCTCACGCCGCGCGGTCTTCGTCCAGTGCGCGGCCACCCGCCGGACACTGGTCAGCAGATAGGCGCGGACGGCGTGCCGGGGGCCCGCGCCGCCCCGCACGGCCTGGAGCATCGCGGCGAAGACCTCGGCCGTGAGGTCGTCGGCAGTGTGGGCGTCCCGGCAGCAGCTACGGGCGTACCGGCGCACCGCGTCGGCGTGGCGGCGGTACAGGTCCTCGTACGCCGTGTCGTCCCCGGACCGCATCCGGTCGACCAGCTCGGCATCGGACGGCGGCACCTCGCGCGGCGGCGGCAGCACGCTGTCCTCGCGCCACTCGCGCTGCGCCGGCACCCCGCCCTCGGCCACCGGCCCCCAGCCGACCTGGCCCGGGGTGTCCCGGTCCGAGGCGTCCCGGTCCGAGAAGTCCTGCGGGTCCGCCCGGTGCGGGACGTCCGGCCGGTCCGCCGCTTCCGCCCGGTGCGCGGGCTGCCTGGGCGGCGCGTCGTCGCGCGGGACACCGGCCGGCCCGCCCTGGCTCGGCACCTGGGGCGGGCGCGGCCCGCCGGTGCCCGCCCCGCCGTCACCGACCGACTCACCACGTCCGTCAACGCCCATCGCCGATAGCCCCCGCCGCCAGCCCAGCCGACCCGATCACCGGGCCAGACTGCCACAGCGGCTCTTGTCAGGACTCGGCAGGAAGGATCCTCCACCCGTCTGTGGGGGACTCACCGCCCCCCGGAATCGACATCACCCGTACGGGGCATGCTCCCCGGAATGCGGCGGAACCCGCGCCGGCGCGCACGCCCCCGGGCGCGACGCCCCGTCCGCGCCCCACCCGAGTCCCGTACGGCCCTCCCGTACGGCCCTCCCGCACGGGCATCCCATTCAGGCATCCCATTCAGGCATCCCATACGGGCGTCCCGTCGCCGTCACCGGGAGAACCCGCCCCGCGCGCTCACACCGGCCGGGACCGCAGCCCCTCCAGCAGAATGTCCAGCAGCCGTGCCGAGGCCGCCGCCTGCTGGGCGGCGTCCGGCAGCGAGGGCGCCGCCGTGGCGATCACGAGCAGCACGTCCGACACCGAGACATCGGTCCGCAGCTCACCCGCCGCGCGGGCCCGCTCCACCAGCCGGCCCACGACCTCCAGCAGCTCCGCGGCTCCCGTGTCGTCCACCGCCTCCGGTGCGAGCGCGGCGTCCCGGTCGGACACCAGCCGCAGCTCGCCCGCGCCCGGCTCGGACCGCTGCTGCGGCACCCGCGCGCCGTCCGCGCCGTCCGTCTCGCCGGCCCGCTCCTCCGCGACCCCGACGCGCAGCACCTGCGGCGGCAGCAGCCGCCCGGCACCGGACGCCACCGAGGTGCGCAGGAACCGGGAGAGCGCCGACCACGGCTCGTCCTCCTGGCCGAGCGCGGCCCGTGCCTGGTCGGTCAGCCGGGAGGTCTCCTCCTCGGCTATCCGCCGCACCAGGACGTCCTTGCTGGGAAAGCGCCGGTACACCGTGCCCACGCCGACCCGGGCGCGCCGTGCCACGTCCTCCATCGGCGCGCCGTACCCCAGCTCGCCGAAGACCTCGCGCGCCGCCCGCAGCACGTGTTCGAGGTTGCGCTGTGCGTCCACGCGCAGCGGAGTGGTCCGCACCGACCGGGGATCCTCCCCGCGTCCGCCCACCGCCGCGCCCATCGCCCCGCCACCGGCCGCGACAGCGGACGCGGTGGACCAATGAGTGTCCTGAATGTGCATAGCCGATCCCCCGGTAATGACGTCTCCCCCCGGAGACTCTCCCCGCCACTGAATTCCGGGATGCGCTGAACGGGGACCGCGCACGACCGAGCCGTTCCGCGAGACCAGGCGGGACCCGCCGACTCGTCCGGTCACTTCCCCCACACCCCGACGACACACGAACATAGTTGAGTGGGAGTCAATTCAGAAGGGGCAGTTCCGCACGGACCGCCCCCCGATCGGAGTACGAGCCGCCCCGGCGCGCCCCACGACCCGCTCCGCACCCCCACCCACCCGCGCTGACCTGCGCACCTGACCCGGCCCCCGGTGATCAGGCCAATCCTGCGCCCGGCCGCCCGGCGGTCACACAAATCGCCGGGGCTGTGGACAAACGAGAGTCACGGGTGCGTCATGGGATGGTGAAGGAACGTGCGCGCATTCTCGTTGTCGGCGGCGGCTACGTCGGGATGTACACGGCTCTGCGCCTCCAGCGGCGGCTGAAACGGGAGCTGCTGCGGGGCGACGCCGAGATCACCGTCGTCACGCCCGACCCCTATATGACGTATCAGCCGTTCCTGCCCGAGGCGGCGGCCGGCGCGATCTCGCCGCGGCACGTCGTCGTACCGCTGCGCCGCGTCCTCGGCGGCTGCCGGGTCGTCGCGGGCGAGGTGAAGTCCGTCGACCACGCGCACCGCACCGCCGTCCTCGCCACCCTCGCCACCGAGGAGAAGGGCGGCACCGAGCACCTGGCGTACGACGAACTCGTGCTCGCCCCCGGCTCCGTCGCGCGCACCCTGCCCGTCCCCGGTCTCGCCGACCACGGCATCGGCTTCAAGACCGTCGAGGAGGCCATCGGCCTGCGCAACCACGTCATCGAGCAGATGGACATCGCCTCCTCCACCCGCGACCCCGCCATCCGCGACGCCGCCCTCACCTTCGTCTTCGTCGGCGGCGGCTACGCGGGCGTGGAAGCGCTCGGCGAACTGGAGGACATGGCCCGCTACGCCGCCCGCTACTACCACAACATCCGGCCCGAGGACATGAAATGGATCCTCGTCGAGGCCTCGGACCGCATCCTGCCCGAGGTCGGCGAGGAGATGGGCCGCTACACGGTCACCGAACTGCGCCGCCGCAACATCCAGGTGCTCCTGCGGACCCGCCTGGAGTCGTGCGCCGACCGTGTCGCCGTGCTCAGCGACGGGCAGCGCTTCCCCACCCGCACCGTCGTGTGGACCGCCGGGGTCAAGCCGCACCCCCTGCTGGCCGCCACCGACCTGCCGCTCGACGGCCGGGGCCGCGTCCGGTGCACCGCCGAGCTGACCGTCGAGGGCACCGAGCACGCCTGGGCCGCGGGCGACGCCGCCGCCGTCCCCGACGTCACCGCCGCCGAACCCGGCAAGGAGACCGCGCCCAACGCCCAGCACGCGGTCCGCCAGGCGAAGGTCCTCGGCGACAACATCGCCCACGCGCTGCGCGGCGAACCCCTGGAGACGTACGCGCACCGCTACGTCGGCTCGGTCGCCTCCCTCGGACTGCACCAGGGCGTCGCCCAGGTCTACGGCCGCAGGCTGAAGGGCTACCCGGCCTGGTTCATGCACCGCGCCTACCACCTCAGCCGGGTCCCCACCGTCAACCGCAAGGCCCGCGTCCTCGCCGAATGGCTGCTCGCCGGCCTCTTCAAACGGGAGATCGTCTCCCTCGGGTCCCTGGAACACCCCCGCGCCGAATTCGAACTCGCGGCCGGGGGAAAACACCCCCTCGACCCGGACACCGACCCGAAAGGGTCGTCCTGACCGGACCGCGGAACTCCGCCGGGCGCCACCGCGTCCCACGGATGCCGTCGCGTGGCGCCCGCACTGCCAGACTGGTCCACGACCGGAGGCGGAAGCCGCCCGTCCCGGCCGCCGTATCCGCACGGACACCGTGCCGCACCCGGGGCCGGAGAAGGCCGGCCGCCCCGCGCGGCCCCGCACCCCGGCCGGGCCCGGAGCCGGACCGACACCACCGACACGAGGCAAGGATTCGTGAACTTCACGCGCTGGAGCGCCCGGCTCCCCCCGATCCCCGGAACACAGCGCCGTGCCGCGGCGCGGACCGGTCTCGCACCGGACCGGCGCTCCGACGGCTCCGCGCCCGACCCGGACCGGCGCTCCGACGGCTCCGTGCCCGCCGCCCGCGGCGAGCGGCAGACCGACGGGAGCCCGCCCCCGCCCGGCGTCGACGGGCTCCCCGCCCGTGAGGTCCTCGACCGCGTCCCCGCCCTCGTCGCCCTCGTCCACGGCGCCGACCACCGCCTCGCCTACCTCAACGACGCGTACACCACGGCCTTCGGCGCGCGCCCGCTCGGCGAACCCGCCCGCGACGCCCTGCCCGAACTGCGCGAACTGGGCCTGCTCCCGCTCCTCGACCAGGTCCTGCGCAGCGGCAGACCCCGCACCCTGAAGTCCCGCAGAGCACCCGACGGCCGCTCCTACACCTTCACCTGCACCCCGGTCCGCGACCCCGGTCCCGGCGAGCGCGCCACCGCCCAGGGCGGCGCGGGCGTGCTCGTCTTCGCCACCGACGTCACCGACCACGCCGAGGCCGCCGACCGCCTGCGCGCCAGCGAACGCCGCCAGCGCGAGACCGCCGTCACCCTCCAGCGCTCCCTGCTGCCCCAGGTGCTGGAACAGCCCGACGACCTGCGCGTCGCCGCCACCTACCACCCCGGCGGCACCGAAGCCGCCGTCGGCGGCGACTGGTACGACGTCATCACCCTCGGCGGCGGACGCACCGCCCTCGTCATCGGCGACGTCATGGGCCGCGGGGTGCGCGCCGCCGCGGTCATGGGCCAGCTGCGCACCGCCGTGCGCGCCTACGCCCGCATGGACCTCCCGCCGCACGAGATCCTCCAGCTCCTGGACGGCCTCGCCGCCGAGATCGACGCCAACCAGATCGCCACCTGCGTCTACGCCGTCCACGACCCCAACGAGGGCCGGCTGGTCTACTCCTCCGCGGGGCACCTGCCGATCCTCGTCCGCGACGAGACCGGCACCGTCGTACGCGCCGACGAACCCACCGGCCCGCCCCTGGGCACCGGCGGCTGGATGCACGCCTCCGGCTCGGTCCCGCTCGCCCCCGGTTCCACGGCCGTGCTCTACACCGACGGCCTGGTGGAACGCCGCGACGCGGACCTCGACGAGGGCATCGCCGCCCTGGAACGCGCCCTGGCCGGCGCCACCGGCACCCCCCAGGTCGTCTGCGACCGCCTGGTCCGCTCCGCCGGGGTCCAGGCCGACCACGACGACGACGTCGCCGTCCTCGTCCTCCAGCATCCCGCCCGCACCGGCCCCGACCGCGAACTGTTCCGCAACGCCGCGCTGGAACTCCTCGGCGGCGTGGAAGCCGCGCCCCGCGCGCGTGCCTTCGCCTCCGGCGTCCTGGCCAGCTGGCGCTTCCCGCCGGAACTCCGCGACGCGGGCGTCCTCGCGGCCAGCGAACTCGTCGCCAACTCCCTCCAGCACGGCACACCGCCCATGCGGCTGCGGCTGCGCCGCACCGACCGCCGACTGATCGTCGAGGTCACCGACGGCGACGACCACCTGCCCCGGCGCCGCCGCGCCGAACCCGCGGACGAGTCCGGCCGGGGCATCGCCATCGTCGCCACCATCGCCGACCACTGGGGCGCCCGCCGCACCCCGGGCGGCGGAAAGGCCGTCTGGTGCGAGTTCACCCTGCCGGGCCGACGGCCCTGATCCCCGCGGCGAGGTCAGCCGCCCGCACCCGGCCGGGGACACGGCAAGGCGGCCGTCGCCCGAGGACGACGGCCGCCTTGCCCGCGCTCACGCTCAGACCTCCGCGGCCACCGGCTCCGCCGCGGCCCCACCGCGCGCCACCACCCGGGTCCGCGCGGCCCACGGATGATCCTGCACGGAGCTCAGCCCCCGGCCCAGCCGCAGCGCCAGCGCACTGATCCCCAGCGAGAACAGCAGGAAGGTCACCACGTACGGCCCCGGCAGCGACGCCGCCAGCGGACCGCCCACCGCCGGACCGACGGCCAGCGCGAGCTGCTTCACCAGGGCGAACGCCGAGTTGTACTGACCGGCCAGACCCTCCGGGGCGAGGTCCGCCACCAGCGGGGCGAGCGTCGGCGACAGCATCGCCTCACCCAGCCCGAACAGCGCGTACGTCGACACGAAGGCGGCCGTCGCCATCGTCTGGCTGCCGTGCCCGAGACCCGCGTACGCCGCCGTGGCCCAGGCCACCGCCCAGATCACGCCGACCGCGGCGATCACCCGCGAGCGCCGCCGCCGCTCCACGAACCTCAGCACGGCGAACTGCGCCACCACGATCATCAGCGTGTTCGCCGCCAGCGCGGTGCCCAGCGCCGACGTCGAGATCCCCGCGGCCTCCACGCCGTACGCGCTCAGACCCGACTCGAACTGCCCGTAGCAGGCGAAGAACAGCACGAAGCCCAGCACGCACAGCTGCACCATGGCCCGGTTCCCCAGCACCGCGCGCCAGCCGGTGCGGCCCGCACCCGGTCCGGCGTCCGCGGCCGCCTCGACGCGCGGGGCACGCGGCATGCGCACCGTCGCCATGACCGCGACCAGCAGCAGGAACACCGCCGCCTCGATCGCGAACAGCAGGGTGAAGGAGGAGACCCGCGAGGTGTCCACGAGGTGCCCGCCGATGAGGCCGCCGACACCGAGACCCAGGTTCTGCAGGAAGAACTGCATCGCGAACGCCCGCGAGCGGGTCTCCGACTCCGAGCAGTCCACGATCATCGTGGCCAGCGCGGGCTGCATCACGGCCTGTCCGGCGCCCAGGGCCGCCGCCGACAGCAGGACGGCCGTCGCCCCGCCCGCGAGCCCCAGGCTCAGCGCTCCCAGCGCGGCGGTGACCAGGGCGGCGAGCAGGACCGGCAGCGGGCCGCGGCGCACGATCGCCCGGCCGGCGAACGGCAGCACTATCAGCGCGGCCACGGCGAAGACGGCGAGCACGAGCCCCGCCGTCATGGCCCCCAGTCCCCGCACCTGCGCCACATAGACGTACAGGTAGGGGACGGTGAAGCCGAGCCCGAACGCGCTGAGTGCGTTGCCCACGTGGATCCGGCGCATCGCTGCGCCCATCGCCCTGGTCACGTTCACCTCTCTCATCTCTCAAGCCGAAGCTCTGGTCGTACGGTCGCCGGTCATTGAAGTGATCAGGAGTTAACCCTGAAGACTTCAAGACTAAAGTTCGAAGCTAAAGAGTACACCTGGAAGGACTTCAATGCCAAGCCGGTCCGTGCCATACTGCGGACATGGGTGACACCCCCGGTCTCGGCAGCGAGCCGACACTCGAAGAGCAGATCGCCGCCTACCAGCGCGAGTTCCAGGACCTCGACCCCCAGGTCGAGAAGATCGTCTCGGCGCTGTCCCGCCTGAACCGCCGGATGAACGTCGCCTACGGCCGCCAGACCTCCGAGCTGGGCATCAGCAACGCCGAGTGGGAAGTGCTCAAGGCGCTCGTCCTCTCCGGGGCGCCCTACCGCCTCGGCCCGAGCGACCTCGCCAAGCGCCTCGGCCTCACCCCGGCCGCGATGACCCACCGCATCGACCGCATGGTCGGCGAGGGCCTGGTCACCCGCGAACGCGACGAGAACAACCGCGTCCGCGTCATCGTCGAGCTGACCCCGGAGGGCCGGGAGAAGTGGATGGAGGCCATGCGCCTCGCCACGGTCTTCGAGGGCGACCTCCTCCAGGACCTCTCCCCGGCGGAGCGCGCCGTGCTCGGCGAGGTGCTGACCCGGCTCCTGCGCCGGGTGGAGCACGCCCAGCCGGACGCCGGCGGACGCCTCAGCGACCTCGACTAAAAGATCTTGACAGGGGCTCCTTGACACGCCTCTGCCCGATCCGTAGAGTTCTTCGGGTTGCCGCGGAGCCGTAACGGTTCCTCGACAACACCTCCCGCCGCACTGCGGCACCCACACCATCAGCACGATCTCCCAGCCGGGTTGATTTCGGCGTGCCCGAATTCAATTCGAATGGAACTCGTCGATACCGAACGGATCCGCCAAGGGCCCGATTGGGAATCAGCGAGCGGATCCGCTAAGGTTTGGGACGTCGGAACGGCCCAACGGCCGGGAAGACGGACCCCGCTGACTGGGGGTCAGGTCGAGAAAAGATCTGATAGAGTCGGAACCGCCGGAAAGGGGAACGCGGAAGCGGGAACCTGGAAAGCACCGAGGAAATCGGATCGGAAAAGGATCTGATAGAGTCGGAAACGCAAGACCGAAGGGAAGCGCACGGAGGAAAGCCCGAGAGGGTGAGTACAAAGGAAGCGTCCGTTCCTTGAGAACTCAACAGCGTGCCAAAAGTCAACGCCAGATATGTTGATACCCCGTCTCCGGCCGTCATGGTCGGGACGAGGTTCCTTTGAAGAAAACACAGCGAGGACGCTGTGAACCGGGGGAACATTCCTTCCCCTTGGTTCCGCTCTCGTGGTGTCGCCCCGATTACGGGGAAGCATTCACGGAGAGTTTGATCCTGGCTCAGGACGAACGCTGGCGGCGTGCTTAACACATGCAAGTCGAACGATGAACCACTTCGGTGGGGATTAGTGGCGAACGGGTGAGTAACACGTGGGCAATCTGCCCTGCACTCTGGGACAAGCCCTGGAAACGGGGTCTAATACCGGATACGAGTCTCCAAGGCATCTTGGAGACTGTAAAGCTCCGGCGGTGCAGGATGAGCCCGCGGCCTATCAGCTTGTTGGTGAGGTAGTGGCTCACCAAGGCGACGACGGGTAGCCGGCCTGAGAGGGCGACCGGCCACACTGGGACTGAGACACGGCCCAGACTCCTACGGGAGGCAGCAGTGGGGAATATTGCACAATGGGCGAAAGCCTGATGCAGCGACGCCGCGTGAGGGATGACGGCCTTCGGGTTGTAAACCTCTTTCAGCAGGGAAGAAGCGAGAGTGACGGTACCTGCAGAAGAAGCGCCGGCTAACTACGTGCCAGCAGCCGCGGTAATACGTAGGGCGCAAGCGTTGTCCGGAATTATTGGGCGTAAAGAGCTCGTAGGCGGCTTGTCACGTCGGTTGTGAAAGCCCGGGGCTTAACCCCGGGTCTGCAGTCGATACGGGCAGGCTAGAGTTCGGTAGGGGAGATCGGAATTCCTGGTGTAGCGGTGAAATGCGCAGATATCAGGAGGAACACCGGTGGCGAAGGCGGATCTCTGGGCCGATACTGACGCTGAGGAGCGAAAGCGTGGGGAGCGAACAGGATTAGATACCCTGGTAGTCCACGCCGTAAACGGTGGGCACTAGGTGTGGGCGACATTCCACGTCGTCCGTGCCGCAGCTAACGCATTAAGTGCCCCGCCTGGGGAGTACGGCCGCAAGGCTAAAACTCAAAGGAATTGACGGGGGCCCGCACAAGCGGCGGAGCATGTGGCTTAATTCGACGCAACGCGAAGAACCTTACCAAGGCTTGACATACACCGGAAAACTCTGGAGACAGGGTCCCCCTTGTGGTCGGTGTACAGGTGGTGCATGGCTGTCGTCAGCTCGTGTCGTGAGATGTTGGGTTAAGTCCCGCAACGAGCGCAACCCTTGTCCCGTGTTGCCAGCAGGCCCTTGTGGTGCTGGGGACTCACGGGAGACCGCCGGGGTCAACTCGGAGGAAGGTGGGGACGACGTCAAGTCATCATGCCCCTTATGTCTTGGGCTGCACACGTGCTACAATGGCCGGTACAATGAGCTGCGATACCGTGAGGTGGAGCGAATCTCAAAAAGCCGGTCTCAGTTCGGATTGGGGTCTGCAACTCGACCCCATGAAGTCGGAGTCGCTAGTAATCGCAGATCAGCATTGCTGCGGTGAATACGTTCCCGGGCCTTGTACACACCGCCCGTCACGTCACGAAAGTCGGTAACACCCGAAGCCGGTGGCCCAACCCCTTGTGGGAGGGAGCTGTCGAAGGTGGGACTGGCGATTGGGACGAAGTCGTAACAAGGTAGCCGTACCGGAAGGTGCGGCTGGATCACCTCCTTTCTAAGGAGCACTTCTCACCGGTTTCGGCTGGTCAGAGGCCAGTACATCGGCGAATGTCCGATGCTGGTTGCTCATGGGTGGAACGTTGACTACTCGGCACGGATGGTTCTGAGGATCACTAGTACTGCTTCGGCGTGGAACGTGGGTTCGAGGGTGAGTCTGTGTCGGGCACGCTGTTGGGTGTCTGAGGGCATGGCCGTAAGGTCTGTCTTCGGTTGCCGGCCCCAGTGCACTCGGGATGTTGTCCCGGGGTGATGGGTGGTTGGTCGTTGTTTGAGAACTGCACAGTGGACGCGAGCATCTGTGGCCAAGTTTTTAAGGGCGCACGGTGGATGCCTTGGCACCAGGAACCGATGAAGGACGTGGGAGGCCACGATAGTCCCCGGGGAGTCGTCAACCAGGCTTTGATCCGGGGGTTTCCGAATGGGGAAACCCGGCAGTCGTCATGGGCTGTCACCCGCTGCTGAACACATAGGCAGTGTGGAGGGAACGCGGGGAAGTGAAACATCTCAGTACCCGCAGGAAGAGAAAACAACCGTGATTCCGGGAGTAGTGGCGAGCGAAACCGGATGAGGCCAAACCGTATGCGTGTGAGACCCGGCAGGGGTTGCGTATGCGGGGTTGTGGGATCTCTCTTCCACGGTCTGCCGGCCGTGGGACGAGTGAGAAACCGTTGATGTAGGCGAAGGACATGCGAAAGGTCCGGCGTAGAGGGTAAGACCCCCGTAGTCGAAACATTAGCGGCTCGTTTGAGAGACACCCAAGTAGCACGGGGCCCGAGAAATCCCGTGTGAATCTGGCGGGACCACCCGCTAAGCCTAAATATTCCCTGGTGACCGATAGCGGATAGTACCGTGAGGGAATGGTGAAAAGTACCCCGGGAGGGGAGTGAAATAGTACCTGAAACCGTGTGCCTACAAGCCGTGGGAGCGTCGGATGCAGCTTGCTGCATCTCGTGACTGCGTGCCTTTTGAAGAATGAGCCTGCGAGTTTGCGGTGTGTTGCGAGGTTAACCCGTTGTGGGGTAGCCGTAGCGAAAGCGAGTCCGAACAGGGCGGTGGAGTAGCACGCTCAAGACCCGAAGCGGAGTGATCTAGCCATGGGCAGGTTGAAGCGGAGGTAAGACTTCGTGGAGGACCGAACCCACCAGGGTTGAAAACCTGGGGGATGACCTGTGGTTAGGGGTGAAAGGCCAATCAAACTCCGTGATAGCTGGTTCTCCCCGAAATGCATTTAGGTGCAGCGTCGTGTGTTTCTTGCCGGAGGTAGAGCACTGGATAGGCGATGGGCCCTACCGGGTTACTGACCTTAGCCAAACTCCGAATGCCGGTAAGTGAGAGCGCGGCAGTGAGACTGTGGGGGATAAGCTCCATGGTCGAGAGGGAAACAGCCCAGAGCATCGACTAAGGCCCCTAAGCGTACGCTAAGTGGGAAAGGATGTGGAGTCGCAGAGACAACCAGGAGGTTGGCTTAGAAGCAGCCACCCTTGAAAGAGTGCGTAATAGCTCACTGGTCTAGTGATTCCGCGCCGACAATGTAGCGGGGCTCAAGCGTACCGCCGAAGTCGTGTCATTCACGCAAATAGCCCCAACGGGTGTGTGGATGGGTAGGGGAGCGTCGTCTGCCGGGTGAAGCGGCACTGGAAGGTAGTCGTGGACGGTTGACGAGTGAGAATGCAGGCATGAGTAGCGATTCACACGTGAGAAACGTGTGCGCCGATTGACTAAGGGTTCCTGGGTCAAGCTGATCTGCCCAGGGTAAGTCGGGACCTAAGGCGAGGCCGACAGGCGTAGTCGATGGATAACCGGTTGATATTCCGGTACCCGCTGTGAAGCGTCAAACATCGAGCATCGTGATGCTAAGGCCGTGAAGCCGCCCTGATCTCTTCGGAGTTGAGGGGAGTGGTGGAGCCGCTGAACCGAGCGGTTAGTAGGTGAGTGATGGGGTGACGCAGGAAGGTAGTCCATCCCGGGCGGTGGTTGTCCCGGGGTAAGGGTGTAGGCCGCGAGGTAGGTAAATCCGCCTTGCATACGGCTGAGACCTGATGCCGAGCCGATTGTGGTGAAGTGGATGATCCTATGCTGTCGAGAAAAGCCTCTAGCGAGTTTCATGGCGGCCCGTACCCTAAACCGACTCAGGTGGTCAGGTAGAGAATACCGAGGCGTTCGGGTGAACTATGGTTAAGGAACTCGGCAAAATGCCCCCGTAACTTCGGGAGAAGGGGGGCCACGTCTGGTGAGGATCTTTACGGTCTGAGCTGGGGGTGGCCGCAGAGACCAGCGAGAAGCGACTGTTTACTAAAAACACAGGTCCGTGCGAAGCCGTAAGGCGATGTATACGGACTGACGCCTGCCCGGTGCTGGAACGTTAAGGGGACCGGTTAGCTCCATTTCGGTGGGGCGAAGCTGAGAACTTAAGCGCCAGTAAACGGCGGTGGTAACTATAACCATCCTAAGGTAGCGAAATTCCTTGTCGGGTAAGTTCCGACCTGCACGAATGGCGTAACGACTTCTCGACTGTCTCAACCATAGGCCCGGTGAAATTGCACTACGAGTAAAGATGCTCGTTTCGCGCAGCAGGACGGAAAGACCCCGGGACCTTTACTACAGTTTGATATTGGTGTTCGGTTCGGCTTGTGTAGGATAGCTGGGAGACTTTGAAGCGTGCACGCCAGTGTGTGTGGAGTCGTCGTTGAAATACCAGTCTGGTCGTGCTGGATGTCTAACCTGGGTCCGTGATCCGGATCAGGGACAGTGTCTGATGGGTAGTTTAACTGGGGCGGTTGCCTCCTAAAGGGTAACGGAGGCGCCCAAAGGTTCCCTCAGCCTGGTTGGTAATCAGGTGTTGAGTGTAAGTGCACAAGGGAGCTTGACTGTGAGACCGACGGGTCGAGCAGGGACGAAAGTCGGGACTAGTGATCCGGCGGTGGCTTGTGGAAGCGCCGTCGCTCAACGGATAAAAGGTACCCCGGGGATAACAGGCTGATCTTCCCCAAGAGTCCATATCGACGGGATGGTTTGGCACCTCGATGTCGGCTCGTCGCATCCTGGGGCTGGAGTCGGTCCCAAGGGTTGGGCTGTTCGCCCATTAAAGCGGTACGCGAGCTGGGTTTAGAACGTCGTGAGACAGTTCGGTCCCTATCCGCTGTGCGCGTAGGAGTCTTGAGAAGGGCTGTCCCTAGTACGAGAGGACCGGGACGGACGAACCTCTGGTGTGCCAGTTGTTCTGCCAAGGGCATGGCTGGTTGGCTACGTTCGGGAGGGATAACCGCTGAAAGCATCTAAGCGGGAAGCCTGCTTCGAGATGAGGGCTCCCACCCACTTGATGGGGTAAGGCTCCCAGTAGACGACTGGGTTGATAGGCCGGATCTGGAAGCACGGTAACGTGTGGAGGTGACCGGTACTAATAGGCCGAGGGCTTGTCCTCAGTTGCTCGCGTCCACTGTGTTGGTTCTGAAACCACGAACAACCCCATGTGCCACACATGGTGCGGTTGATTGTTTCATAGTGTTTCGGTGGTCATAGCGTGAGGGAAACGCCCGGTTACATTCCGAACCCGGAAGCTAAGCCTTACAGCGCCGATGGTACTGCAGGGGGGACCCTGTGGGAGAGTAGGACACCGCCGAACAATCATTCAGGAAAGGCCCACACCTCACGGTGTGGGCCTTTTCTTTTGTCTGCATTACCGTAGGCCCCATGAGCACCTCCGACAGGGTCGACAAGCACGACGAGAAGTACCTGGTCCGCGCCATACGCGCCGACGAGTGGCCGGCCGTGAAGGCACTGCGGCTGGAGGCGCTCCAGGACCCGGTGGCGCACCTCGCCTTCCTGGAGACGTACGAAGAGGCCGTGGAGCGGCCGGACTCGTTCTGGCGGGAGCGGGCGGCCGGGGCTGCCGAAGGGTCCACCGAGGTACGGCAGTTCATCGCCGAGGGACCGGACGGGACCTGGGTCGGGTCGGTCACCCTGCTCATGGAGGAGGCCGGTACGACCGACTGGGCCGGGTTCCCGATCGAGCGGCGCCAGGGACATCTCGTGGGCGTGTACGTACGGCCCGAGCACCGGGGGTGCGGGCTCACGGAGGTGCTGTTCGACGAGGCGCTGCGCTGGGCCTGGGAGATCGGTGCGGAGCGGGTGCGGCTGATCGTCCACGAGGAGAACGGCCGGGCCCAGCGCTTCTACCGCAGGGTCGGCTTCCTGCCGACCGGCCGGACGGTCCCGCTGGCCTCCGCCCCCGACGCGAACGAGCTGGAGTACGTCCTCGAACGCCCCTGAATGGCCGTGAGGTCAGGCCGGGAGTTCGTCGTGCGGCCAGCGGGCGCGGGCCTGTTCGCGGGAGCGGATGAGGGCCAGTGTCGGCAGGCCGCGGTCAGCGCCGTGGGCCAGCAGCTCGGGGAGCTGGGGCAGCGGGGCGACGGCCGCCACGTCGTCGAGGACGAGCGTGAGTGGTGGGTCGAGCCGACCGGAGGATGACCGTTCGGCCATGCGCCGGCCGCGCTCGACCACGCTTGCGGCGAGTGCCGTGAGGAGGGGCATGGCACCCGGGTTGGTACGGGGATCCTCGATGGATTCCCCCACCACGTAAAGCGTTCCCCCTTCATTGACGAAGGAATCCAAGGCGACCGCATCATTTCGGTGCGGTGTGCACGCCTCGCGGATGTTCACCGTGGAGAGGGCGGCGAGGGCGCGGCCGGTCAGCTCCTGGGCCTGGTCGCGGCGGTCGGGGTGCGCGGTGAGCGCGGCCTCCAGTTCGCCCGCCGAGCCGGTCGCGGCCTTCGGGTTGGTCCGCAGGATCCTTACGGCTTCCTGGAGTTGGGTGCCCTGCGACCAGCGGTGCACATGACGGACCGTACGGCCGTCGACGGCGGCGGCGTGCAGATAGCAGCGCAGGAGCGTGCGGGCGGTGTCGTTCAGCGTCTGGTCGATCTTCGCGGTGGAGTGGACCGGGGCGAGCAGGGCGCCGGAGCGTGCCACCGCCGTGTCCTTGTCCGCGCAGCCCGACAGGGGCGACCAGTGCAGCCTGGCCGGGGTCTCGCACAGGTGGGCGGGATCGTAGAGGAGGACCGGGCCCAGTTTGGCCCTGGCGTCCTTGGTGTCCTGCCACAGCGCGGGGTCGGACGTGACGACCAGGGCGGGACCGGCGGCGTCGAGGACCGCCTGCGCGGCCGTCGCCCGGCGGCTCTCCTTCGGCGCCACGACGAGCGTGGGCCGTGCGACGGTCTCCACGGCGGCTTCTACGGCGGTCTCTACGGTCGGCTGCGGCGTTGGCTCGGAGGCAGCCGGTACCGGTGCCGGGAGGGATGCCGCCGTGGCCGGCGCAGACGCGGTCTGGGCCGGTGCGGGCGGTCGCACGGCGTCCGGCGGCGCGGGGTGGTGCTGCGGCGGGACCGGTGCGCCGGGGACCTCGTGGGATGCCGGCGCGGGTGCGGCTTCCTGCCAGGGGGCGGCAGTCCCGGGCGGGGCGGGAGCCGTCGCCGGGCGGGTGCGGGCGGCCCCGGCCTCGGCGCGCCGCCGGGCCCGGCTCGCGCGCCAGCGCGCGGTCGTGCCGATGGCGAAGACGGTCAGTACGAACAGCACCATCAGCTGGCCGATGAGCAGGCCCCAGAACAGCCCGTATCCCGAGAGGCTGCCGGGCGGGGTGTCGGGCCAGGCGCCGGGGATGTCGTGCGGGTCGGTGGCGAGGTGGCGCATGGCCAGGGGCGTACGGGGGAAGCTGACGCCGGACGGCCAGGAGCCGTGCGTGAACAGCCCGGCCAGACCCGTCGCCGTCCACACCAGCACGGTCATGCCGAGCAGGAAGGCGAGCAGGCCGACCAGCAGGCCGTCCGGGATGCCGCCCTGGCTCCGGCCCCTGCCCGGGGCGCGGTCGTCGGGTCTCACCTGCCCGCCTCTCCTATGCCACCGTCGACTCGGAGGAGCCGCCCAGGTCGGGGACATGCTGTTCCACGAAGGCCGCCGCCCGCTGCTCGGCCTCCAGCTCGGCGGCGCGCAGGGCGTCGTCGGAGGCGAGGCGGTCGTGCGAGGACTCGGTCATGGCGCGGTCGGTGAAGACCAGCGGCCGTTCGGTCTCGGTGATCAGGTGTTTGACGACCTGGACGTTGCCGTTGACGTCCCACACGGCGATGCCCGGGGTGAGGGTGGGGATGATCTCCACCGCCCACCGGGGCAGGCCGAGGACCCGGCCGGTGGCTCTCGCCTCGTCGGCCTTCTGGGCGTAGATCGTCCTGGTCGAGGCCATCTTCAGGATGGCGGCGGCCTCCTTCGCCGCGGCGCCGTCGACCACGTCGGACAGATGGTGGACGACGGCGACGAAGGACAGGCCGAGCCGGCGTCCGAACTTCAGCAGCCGCTGGAACAGCTGCGCCACGAACGGGCTGTTGATGATGTGCCAGGCCTCTTCGACCAGGAAGATGCGCTTCTTGCGGTCGGGGCGGATCCAGGTGTGCTCCAGCCACACGCCGACGATCGCCATGAGAATGGGCATGGCGATGGAGTTGCGGTCGATGTGGGACAGGTCGAACACGATCAGCGGCGCGTCCAGGTCGATGCCGACCGTGGTCGGGCCGTCGAACATGCCGCGCAGGTCGCCGTCGACCAGGCGGTCCAGGACCAGGGCGACGTCCAGGCCCCAGGCGCGGACGTCGTCTGTGGCGACGTTCATCGCCTCCGCCGACTCCGGTTCGGGGTGGCGCAGTTGCTCGACGATGTCGGACAGGACCGGCTGGCGCTGCACGATCGTCTCGTTGACGTAGGCGTGCGCGACCTTGAGGGCGAAGCCGGAGCGCTCGTCCAGGCCGTGGCCCATCGCGACCTCGACGATCGTCCGCAGCAGGGCGAGCTGCCCGGTGGTGGTGATCGACGGGTCGAGCGGGTTGAGGCGGATGCCGTGGTTGAGGGCGGCGGTCGGGTCGAGGCGGATGGGAGTTATGCCCAGCTCCTCGGCGATGAGGTTCCACTCGCCGACGCCGTCCTCGCCCTGGGCGTCCAGGACGACGACCTGGCGGTCGCGGAAGCGCAGCTGGCGCAGGACGTACGTCTTCTCCAGGGCCGACTTGCCGTTGCCGGACTCGCCGAGGACCAGCCAGTGCGGGGCGGGGAGCTGCTGGCCGTACAGCTGGAAGGGGTCGTAGATGTAGCCCTTCCCGGAGTACACCTCGCGGCCGATGATGACGCCCGAGTCGCCGAGGCCGGGCGCGGCCGTGGGCAGGTAGACCGCCTGGGCCTGGCCCGTGGAGGTGCGCACCGGCAGCCGGGTCGTCTCCACCTTCCCGAACAGGAAGGACGTGAAGGCGTCCGTGAGTGCGGTCAGCGGGTCCCGCATCAGAGCATCAGCCCCTACCGTCGGATTCCGGTGGCGAACGGGAGCGTGTTCACGAAGGCGCGGTGGTGCTCGCGGTCGCACCACTCCAGCTTCAGGTACGACTTTCCGGCGGAGGCGCGGATGGTCCGCTTGTCGCGGGCCAGGGCCTCGGGGGTGCGGGAGGAGACGGTGATGTAGCCGACGAGGTTGACGCCGGCCGCGCCGCTGGCGAGGTCGTCGCCGCGCTGGTCGAGGCGGTGGTGGGCCTGGACGTCGCGGGGGTCCACGGTGCGGTTCATCTTGGCGGCGCGGCTGGCCTCGGCGACGTCGTTGGTCTTCTCGGTCAGCATGCGCTCGATGGCGACCTCGGTGGGTTCCAGGTCCATGGTGACGGCGACCGTGCGGATCACGTCCGGGGTGTGGACCAGCAGCGGCGCCAGGAAGTTGACGCCGACCGGGGTCATCGGCCACTCCTTGACCCATGCGGTGGCGTGGCACCAGGGCTCGCGGGTCGCGGACTCGCGGGTCTTGGCCTGGAGGAACGTCGGCTCCATGGCGTCCAGCTCGGCCGGCCAGGCGTTGCGCTGGGTCATCGCCTGGATGTGGTCGATCGGGTGGTCCGGGTCGTACATGGAGTGGATCAGCGAGGCGAGGCGGCCCTGGCCGAGCGGCTGGCGCACCCGGATGTCGGCCTCCTGGAGGCGGGAGCAGATGTCGGTCAGCTCGCGGGCCATGACGACGGCGAGCCCGGCGTCGCGGTCGAGCCTGCGGCCCGAGCCGGGGCGGGCGGCGCGGGCCATCGCGTGCGCCTCGGCGGCCAGTTCGCGGCTGAAGTGCATGCAGGCGACGAGGTAGGCGCGGTGCTGCTCGCTGCTGGTGGACACCATGGACTGGAGCTGCTCGTACGATCCCTGGAGCCACTGCGGGGCGCGTTCGTCGCCGCGCTGGGAGACGTCCTTGGCGTGCGCGTCGGGGTCGGCGGGCAGGGTGCGGGCGAGCATCTGGAGGCGGGTGACGAAGCCGTCGCCGTTGGCCACGTGCTTGAGCAGGGTGCCGAACCGGTCGACGAGGGCCTCCTGGTCCTCGGAGTCGCGCAGTCCGACGCCGGGGCCCTCGATCTCGATGGCGGCGGTGACCGTCTTGCGGTCGGCGTGCAGCAGGACGGCGATCTCGTCCGGGCCGAACGGCGCGGCGAGCCAGGTGATCCGGCCGATGCCGGGCGGCGGGCCGATCTCGATCTCCCGGCCGTCGCTGCGGGTGCCGGCCTCCATCACACCGGAGCGGTAGACGGCGCCGCGCTTGACGGTGCGCTTGAAGCTGCGGTTGATCTCGAACCACTTGTAGAAGGTCCGGTGTTTGTAGGGCACGTAGACGGCGGCCAGGGCCAGCAGCGGGAAGCCGGCCAGCAGGACGATGCGCAGGGACAGCACGGGGACGAGGAGTCCGCAGAGCATGCCGAGGGCGGCGCCGGCGATGATCAGTGAGATCTCGCCGGTCTCGCGGTTGCGTCCGACGATGGCGTTCGGCCGGGCGCGGCCGATCAGATATGTACGGCGGGGCGTGACCGCGGGGGACACGTGGGACTCGGTCGTCAACGCCCTTCACCTCCCGTGCGATGGGTGTTGCTGTTGCGGGTGCTGCTGGCGTGGGGGGTGTTCACCGGGCTGGGGGCGCGGGGAGCGGGGGCGGCGGAGGGGACGGAGCCGCCGCTGTCGCCGGCGCGCGAGCCGTGCGCGGCGAAGCCGCCGGCGGTCTGGTTGGCGGGGCGGGGCGCCGAGGCGCCGCCACCGGCCGCGCCGCCGCTGTCGGCCCGGGTGCTGTGGGTCTTGATGCCCTGGGCGACGAGGCTCGCCGGGGAGCTGATGACGGCCGCGGCCTTGCCTTCGGCGCCCTGCATGATGCGGTTGTTGCGGCCGGCGGCGATCTCGTCGCCGAAGCCGGGCACGAAGCGGTAGATCATGGCGCTGGCGAAGATGGCGAGCAGGATGATGGCGAGGCCGGAGACGACGGCGGCGAGCGCGTCGGGGCCGTCGTCGGTGGAGAGCGCGCTGGCGAGGCCGAGCACGATGACGATCACCGGCTTGACCAGGATGACGGAGATCATGATGCCCGCCCAGCGGCGGACGTGGCCCCACAGGTTCTTGTCGACGAGCCCGGAGTAGACGACGACGCCGAGCAGGGCGCCGACGTAGAGCAGGATCGCCCGCAGGAACAGCTCCAGGTAGAGCACGCCCGCGGCCAGGATCGAGATGATCGAGACCAGGATCAGCATGATCGGGCCGCCGCCGATGTCGGTGCCCTTGTCCAGGGCGCCGGCGAACGTGCCGAAGAACGTGCCGGTCTGGTCGCCCGTGGCCTTGGCGAGGACGTCGCTGACGCTGTCGGTCGCGGAGACGACCGTGTAGAGGATCAGCGGGGTGAAGGCGGAGGCGAGCACCGTCAGCCAGAGGAAGCCGACGGCTTCCGAGAGCGCGGTGGACAGCGGTACGCCGCGCACGGCCCGCTTGGCGACTGCCAGCAGCCACAGCAGGAGCGTGAGGATGGCCGAGGCGGCGAAGACGATGGCGTACTGCTGGAGGAACTTCTGGTTGGTGAAGTCGACCGCGGCGGTCTCCTGCACCGCCTTGCTGAGCTGCTTGACGGTCCAGGAGGCGGCGTCGGCGCAGCCTTTGGCGAGGGAGGAGAGAGGGTCGGCGGTGGAGGGCGGAGCGGAGGGGGTGTCTCGGCTGGCCCCGTTGCCGCGCTCGCAGTACTGCCGTGCCCGGCCGAAGATCAGGTCGCACTTGCTGTCGTCACCCGTGGGCGATGCCGTGGGAGTGGACGAGGGGGAGGGGTCGGCGACGGCGCGGGTCGCCAGCAGCACCACCGATGCCTGTACGGCCGCCACGACTCCGGTGAGCCTGAGCGCGCGCTGCCTGCTACCGGGCATACGTGAACCCTCCGTACTCTTCGATGGCCTTGCGGATCTGGTCGGAGGTGGCGGCCTTGTCGTCGCCGGGGACCGGTGCCGGGCCGTTCTGCTGCGTGTCGGAGACGATCTTCCAGTCGTTCTGGTTCCACCGCAGATCGAACGTCCACGTCTTCCAGGACGAGGTGATCGGATCGGTCGTGGCGGCCTTGGACATGCCGATGAGTCCCACGTACCAGACCGAGATCCGCGCGTCGGTGGCGCTGTACTGACGGACGGTCGTGCCGACCGGGGTCACGCGGGAGACGAAGGTGCTGCCCGCCGGGGAGTTCCCGTTGGCGTCCAGGCCCATCCTGGCGAGGAAGTCGGCCGAGTAGGCATGGTCGAGGGGGTCCTGGAGCTTCGCCGCGGCCTCGGGGGTGTAGAGGAGGTTCACGATGGAGTGCCGGCTGTCCTTCTTGAACATGCCGGTCGAGCCCAGCGTCACCGCGTAGTTGGCCGCCGCGCTCTGTGCCCCCTGCTGGTCGTGGGCGAAGCCGGAGGGGAGGCCGGCGGTTCTGGTGGTGACGGGGCGGGTGCCGGTGGGGGCGGTGGCCGCGGCCTCGGCGCGGGCGCCGGAGCCGCCGCGGGAGGCGCTGCCGGAGGATCCGCTGCCGCGGTTCGCGAAGGCGATCGCGGCGATGAGGAGGACGACCACGGCGACCACCGTGACCACTCCGCGCGAGGAGGAGCGGGCGCCGCGGCGGGCGCCGCCGTAGGGGTCGCCCGCCCGGTCGGGGAGTCTGGTGCGGGTCTGGCCGCCGCCGTACGGGTCGCTGTCGGCGCGTGCGGAGTCGCCGTGTCCGTGCTCGTCTCCGAGACTCATGCCCGGTACGCCCCCTCGTCCTTGACCTCGGCCTCGTGGCGGAACGCGTGGAAGTACGACGGTAGTCGCGCTGGTTCCCGCGCGGGCGCGGTGTGGTGACTCGACATCAGGGAAACGCAACCTCGGCCGGTCGGCACGGTGGGTGGGTGGGGGGCAACGGGGGCACCGGACGCGCCCGGACGGGACGGCCGGCGGCTGGAACGGCGCACCGTGCGCGGTGTGCGCGGGTGTGCGCCGTCAGATGGGTCGCACGGTCTACACCGCCATGCCGTACACGATGGTGAACAGGGTGCCGAGGGAACCGATGATGAAGACCCCGGTGAGACCGGCGATGATCAGGCCCTTGCCCTGCTCCGCGCTGAAGGTGTCGCGCAGGGCGGTCGCGCCGATCCGCTGCTTGGCGGCGCCCCAGACGGCGATGCCGAGGCAGAGCAGGATGGCCACCGCCATCACGACCTCGATCATCACCTTCGCCTCGTTGCCCAGGCTGCCGAAGGGCCCCCAGTCCGGAGCGATCCCGCCGATGATGGTGTTGATGTCTCCCTTGTCGGCCGCAAAGAGCATGTAAGTCACCGCCCCTGGTGGGTAGTTCCACGGCCTCTGCGGGCACGCAGAGGTCAGGCCTCATTGTCCCTGACAATGCCGCCCGCGGATGTCGACTTGGCGCCATCGGCTGGCGAGTTTCGTACGTATGGTCACTCTGTGTATCACGGCAGGTCACGCCGGGCAATGAGGTCGTACCGGAACCTGTGGTGTGGTTCCGTCGTTGTCACTTTTCGTCACTTTTGCGCCCCGGTCCGGTTTCTGACGGCCGGTCGGGTGAAGCGGACGTTCCGATGGTCTCACGGTCCGGGCCGGCCGGGGTGCGGTACTCCCGCGTGCGCGCTGCGCGGGCGTACGTGTGCGCGGTAAGAGCGGGCGGTGGGACAAGCCGGGCGATGCGGGGCAGAGTGTGCGGTGAACGGGGGTTTCACAGGAAAATCTCAGCGAAGTCGGGATCCCTTTCTCACCTTCTTGAGACACAGTGGTGACCGATGAAGCGCACCTCAGGTATCCCGAGCCCCGTACATCACGGACGCCCGCGTGCCCGCGCCCGCAACCAGGCGCTGTTCGTGGGCCTGATGCTGATCGCCGTGACGTCCGCCTCCGTGGCGGCGGCGGACGACGGCCAGGGTCCGCTGGGGGTGACCGCCGTCGCCTCGGTGACCCCGTTGAGCGCGCGCGTCGGCGCGCTGTTCGACGCCGGTGACGCGGGCACGCTGCGCGGCCGGCACTTCTGCACCGCCTCGGTGGTGCACAGCCCGGACCGCGACCTCATCCTCACCGCCGCCCACTGCCTGGCCGACGACACCGACCTCGTCTTCGTGCCCGGCTACCGGGACGGCGAGGCGCCCTACGGGAAGTGGAAGGTCGAGAAGCGCTTCCTGCCCGGCGGCTGGACCAAGGGCGAGGACGAGGACAGCGACCTGGCCTTCGCCGTACTGGCCCCGCTGGACGGGCAGGAGATCGAGGACCGGGTCGGGGGCAATCGTTTCGCCGCCGGTACGGCGACCGGTGCCACCGCCGTGACCGTCACCGGCTACCCCGACTCCGCCGAGGAGCCCATCAGCTGCCTCAACCGGCCCAGCGAGCACAGCAGTACCCAGCAGCGCATCGACTGCCCCGAGTTCACCAGCGGCACCAGCGGCAGCCCGTGGGTCAACCGGCGCCGTGAGGTCGTCGGGGTGCTCGGCGGCCATGAGATGGGCGGGTCCACGGCGGACACGTCCTACAGCGTCGCCTTCGGCACCGAGGCCGCCGAGCTGTACCGGGACGCCGCGGGCGATCCCTGAAGGACGCGCCGCGGCCCCTGGCCGCTGGGCCGGCCCAGGTAGACGCCCGGCGGCAGCGGACCGGAGCAGATGCCGGGCGGGAGCGGGCCGGAGTCGTCCGGGGCAGCTGAGGGGGGCAGCCGGGGAAGCCGGGGCGGGAGTGGGGTACAGGCGGTTTTCGGCCTGTTTTCGGCGTGTGTGATCATCCCGGAAACGGGCGCCGCGCCTCTAATATGTCCCCAGCGGACTCCTGGGCGGCGAGGGGTGGTTGACGGTGCGTAGGGCATGGGTCGTGGGGATCGCCGCCGTCAGTTCCGTGCTCGCCTTCGTGCTGGCACTCGTCGTCGGGGTGTACCTCACCGCCGGGAACCTGGCGGGCGGCATCGGCCGCGGGGCCGTCGGGCTCGCCAAGGGCGCCGTCCCGGCCGCCTACAGCAGCCTCGTGCAGAAGTGGGGCAACCTCTGTCCCGCCATCAACCCGGCGCTGCTGGCGGCTCAGTTGTACCAGGAGAGCGGCTTCAACCCGAACGCCCGGAGCGCGGCGGCGGCCGAGGGCATAGCGCAGTTCATCCCCGGCACCTGGGCCACCCACGGCGTGGACGGCGACGGCGACGGCAAGCGGGACGTCTGGGACCCGGACGACGCGATCCCCTCGGCCGCGTCCTACGACTGCGAACTCGCCGGCTATGTGAAGAGCGTGCCCGGTGACGCCACGCACAACATGCTCGCCGCCTACAACGCGGGCGCGGACGCGGTCATCAGGTACGGGGGCGTACCGCCGTACTCCGAGACGCGGAACTATGTGAAGACGATCACGACGCTGGCGCAGAGCTTCGCGGCGCCGGTGGCGCGAATCGATCCCTCCGAGCAGGCGGCGGGAGCCATCTCCTACGCGCAGAGCAAGCTGGGCACGCCGTATCTGTGGGGCGGCGAGGGGACCGCGGCGCAGGGCGGGCGGTTCGACTGCTCGGGGCTGACGCAGGCCGCGTACCACAGTGTGGGGGTCACGCTGCCGCGCGTCGCCAACGACCAGTACAACGCCGGGCCGCACCCGGCGCGGGAGGAACTGCTCCCGGGAGATCTGGTCTTCTTCTCCGACGATCTGACCAACTCGCGGGCCATCCGGCACGTGGGCATCTACGTCGGCGGCGGCTACATGATCGACGCGCCGCGGACCGGCGCCGTGATCCGCTTCGACCCGATCGACACCCCCGACTACTTCGGCGCCACCCGGGTCACCGAAGATGGCGCGAAAGCACTCCCCGTCACGGCGTGAACCCAGCGTGAACCTGCCCCCTGAGCTGCGGTGATGAGTCTCTCTTCGGTAACGTCTGCGTGATCTTTCGGTGGAGTGTGGAACGTATGAATCGAGGTCGTGCGTTCCTGTTGACGTAGCCCGGCGGATGTCTGACGGAGCACGCGTCACGCACGCGTGCCGGCGGCGGAGGCGGACCTACGACCACGGGGGTGGCAGGAGCGGCGCACGCAGGGTGCGGCCGGAGGGACACGACGAAGGGGCCGCAGCACGATGGCTGGACTCGCCGAATCCGGGTCGAACCCCGACGTCGACCTGCTCTACGACATCAACGGCCTCGCCAAGGACGCGCCGCACTGGTTCGACCGGACCATGGAGTTCGTCGGGGAGTACGGGCTGCTGCTGGCCATGGTGCTGCTGGTGGTCTGGTGCTGGTGGTCGGTGCGGCGGCGGGGCGGGCCGGACGCCGCCCCGACCGTGGCCGCGCTGGTGTGGGCGCCGCTCGCGGCCGGCCTCGCCGTCCTGGTGAACGTGCCGATCCGGGGCTTCGTGGAGCGGCGCCGGCCCTTCCTGGACCACCAGGGCCTCGATGTGCTCGTGCCGGGCAAGACCGACTTCTCCTTCGTGAGCGACCACGCGACGCTCACCATGGCGATGGGCGCCGCGCTGTTCGTGGCCGACCGGCGGTTCGGTCTGGCCGGGATCGGGCTCGCGCTGCTGGAGGGGTTCTGCCGGGTGTACATGGGCGTGCACTACCCGACCGACGTGGTCGGCGGGTTCGCGCTCGGTACGGCGGTCGCGCTGCTGCTGTCCCCGGTCGCGACGGCGCTGCTCACTCCGGTGCTGCGGGCGGTCGAGGGGACGCGCTGGGGCGGCTGGCTGGTGCGCGGGCGCCGGGACACCGGGGTGAACCCGGTGCTGCCCGGGGCGCGCGGCGAGGAGCACGCCTCGGCGCAGGAGCGGGACCTCGCGGCGTAGGACCTGTCCGGCCGCGGCCGCGGCCGGGCCGGTGACCGTCGCCACCGCTACAGGCTCTGCGGGGACGAGAAGAAGCGGTCCGGGTCGTACTGCTGCTTCACCTTCACCAGGCGGTCCGCCGCGTCGCCGTAGTAGGCCGTGCGCCAGTCCGTCAGGGACGGGTCGGTGTAGTTCTGGTACGCGGCTCCGGAGGCGTGGGGGCGCATCGCGCCGTGCGCGGCGGTGAGCCATGACCGGGCCGCCGTGCCCGGGGTCCCGGGGGTCCAGGACGCGATGTACTGGGCGAGCATGCGGGAACGCCGGTGCACGAAGGCGGTCGCGGTGGGGGAGACCCGGTTGACGGCGCCGCCGAGCGCGGTGAACGCGACGCTGCCGGGGCCGCCGGTGACCGCCTCCACCTGGGCCAGCAGGGTCTGGACGGCGGCCGGGGAGAGCGAGCGGTCGAAGAAGTCCGAGCGGGCCGCGTAGGTCTCCCGGCCGAGTGCGCCCTGCGGGGAGCGGCCCGGGGCGGCGCCGGGCAGATGGCACTGGGGTTCGGCGGCGAAGGACGAGCAGCCCGCGTAGGACTCCATGGCGCCCTCGTAGGAGTGGCGGTTGAGCGAGACGCCCGACGCCGCGCCGCAGCGGTCGGCCAGGCGGTCCACCGCGTTCTGCAGCTCGCCGTAGGTGCCCAGCGAGAAGGCGGCCACGGACACCTTCGGGGCGCCGCCCGGGGTGTTCTCCAGATGCAGCGAGGACCAGATCTCGTCCGGCTGGTCCGGACCCCACTCCTGCCAGGCCCGCACCACGCCGGCCGCCCGCGCCCACGGCCAGCTCAGATACGCGGAGACCGCCTGGGGCGCGGGGCGGGTGCGGAAGCGCAGCTCGGTGACGACGCCGAAGTTGCCGTTGCCCGCGCCGCGCAGCGCCCAGAACAGGTCCGGGTTCTCGGCGGCGTCCGCGGTGAGCTGCCGGCCGTCGGCCGTGACCAGGGTGGCCTGGGTCAGGCTGTCGCAGGTCAGGCCGTAGGCGCGGGAGACGACGCCGTGGCCGCCGCCCAGGACGAGGCCGGAGACGCCCACGGTCGGGCAGGAGCCGGCCGGTATGGTCACGCCCTTCGCGGCGAGTGCCCGGTAGACGTCGATGAGCTTGGCGCCGGCGCCGACCACCGCCGAGGTGCCGCTCGCCCGGACCGCGGCGAGCTGCGACACGTCGACGATCAGGCGGCCGTCGCCGGAGGACCAGCCCGCGTAGGAGTGGCCGCCGTTGCGGATCGCCACGCGCAGCCGGTGGGCGCGGGCGTAGGAGAGGGCCGTACGGATGTCGTCGGGGTGTGCCACGTAGGCGACGGCGGCGGGCCGCAGGCTGTCGAAGCGGGTGTTGTAGAGCCGGTGGGCCGTGGTCCAGCCGGTGTCGCCGGGGCGGACCAGGGTGCCGTCGAGGGACCGGGCGAGCGCGGACCAGTCGGCGGGGGCGGGGGTGCCGGTCGTCCGGGTGCCGGTCGCGGGGGCCGGGGCCGCCGTGCCCCGCCCGGTGGCGGTGCCGGTGCCGCCGGGCGCCCGGGGCGCCGCTCCGTCGCCACCGCCGCCGCTGCACGAGGCCGTGGCGAAGGCCGCGACCACCGCCGCGCCGCCCGCCATGAACCCACGTCGTTCCATGCTCCGCGCCTCTCGTCAGCCCCCCCGGAACCGAGACGAGCGCGAGGGGCCGGAGGGTTCCCTCGCGGGGGCGTGCACAGGAGCCTGTGGGGGCGCGGGGGCGCGCGGGGGCGTGTTCAGCCGGTGGCCGGTGGGGGGACGGCCCGTCACCGGCCGGACCGTCGCCGCCACCACCACCGCGGCCGGTGGTGGTGGGTCCCGGCTCGCGACCCGCGGCCCGCGGCCTGCCGACCGCCGGGCCGTCGGCCACGCTCCGGCGGTCTCGCGGGCGGCTGCCCGGCTGCCCGGCTGTCCGGCCGCCCGGCTGCCCCGCTGGCCCGTGGGCTCGGTGCGGGTCGGCGTGCGGACCGGCGGCCCCGCCCCGCCGCGCGTCGGCCACCGCGCGCAGGCCATCGCCCGCCGGTGAACGCCTGTCGGTGAGCGTGACGGGGACGCGGACGTGCAGGCGCCTCTCGGGCGGATGCCCTTGTGGCCCATCGCCTGCCGCCGCCGCGCCGCCGCGCCGCTCCGTCGTCCGCCGTCTGCCGCCCTCCACTCGCACATCTCCCCGCCTCCCCGCCTCCCCGCCCCCTTGCCTCCCCGCCCTTCGCCTCCCCGCCCCCGCGTCCCTCCGCACTCCCGGAGGGGCCCCATCGGAGGCAGCCCGCACCCCCGGAGGGACCCCATCGGGATCTACGCGTGTTCTCCCCGTGAGCGTTCCGTGACCTCACCGCACCGACGGCAGGGGTTCACCCCGCGTTCACTTCCGGCCATCGGCCGCTTCATCTGTTCTGCCTAATTTCGGCCTTACCCGGTGCTGATGCGCATCTCGTCGCATCGGTGCCAGTCACTCTTCGCACGCCGCCGATCAGGACGGCGGCTCCTGGAAGGAACTCCCTCAAGTGAAGCTTCAGCGCAAGAACCGGCGGGCACTCGCTCTCGGCGTCCTCGCCGTCTCCGGCGCCCTGGCCCTCACGGCGTGCGGTTCGGACGACACCGGCGGTAAGAGCGACGCCTCCGGCAGCGGCAGCACCGCCGCCTCGAACAGCTCCGTCAAGTGCGACGGCGCGAAGGGGCAGCTGCGGGCTGACGGCTCTTCCGCGCAGAAGAACGCGATCGACGCCTGGGTCAAGCAGTTCAGCCAGGCCTGTGGCACGCAGATCAACTACAAGGGCGGCGGCTCCGGCGCCGGTGTCACCGCGTTCAGCCAGGGCCAGGTCGCCTTCGCGGGCTCCGACTCCGCGCTGAAGCCCGAGGAGATCGAGGCCTCGAAGAAGGTCTGCACCGGCGGTCAGGGCATCGACCTGCCGATGGTGGGCGGCCCGATCGCCGTCGGTTACAACGTCTCCGGCGTCGACGACCTGGTCCTGGACGCGCCGACCCTGGCCAAGATCTTCGACGGCAAGATCAAGACCTGGGACGCCCCGGAGATCAAGCAGCTGAACCCGAAGGCGAAGCTGCCCAGCCTCAAGATCCAGGCGTTCCACCGCTCGGACGAGTCCGGCACCACGGACAACTTCACCAAGTACCTCAAGGCCGCCGCGCCGAACGACTGGAAGTACTCGGGCGGCAAGGCCTGGCAGGCGAAGGACGGCCAGGCCGCCCCGCAGTCCTCCGGTGTGGCGCAGCAGGTCAAGCAGACCGACGGCGCGATCGGCTACTTCGAGCTCTCCTACGCCAAGGGCCTGAGCACGGTCGCCATCAACACCGGTGCCGCCGCCCCGGTCAAGGCCACCGTCGAGAACGCCAGCAAGGCCATCGCGGACGCCCAGGTCGTCGGCACCGGCAGCGACCTGGCGCTCAAGCTGAACTACAACACCAAGGCCGAGGGCGCGTACCCGATGGTCCTGGTCACCTACGAGATCGTCTGCGACAAGGGCAACAAGTCCGACACCCTGCCCGCCACCAAGGCGTTCCTGCGCTACATCGCCAGTGAGGACGGCCAGAAGATCCTCACCGCCAACGACTACGCGCCGATCCCCGACGCCATCATCGGCAAGGTCCGCACCACCATCGAGGGCCTGAGCTGATCCGCGTGCGGTCCGGCCCCGGTACCGGGGCCGGACCGCACCGTCCGGTGCACCGCCGCCAGGAGCCGCGCCCCGCGCACGGCTCCGCAGACCGGAGAACCCGATGGACATATCGACACAGAAGACAGACGCCGACGCACCCCCGCTCCCGCCCAGCCCCGGCCCGGCCGACCAGCGCACCGGCCGCGGCGTCACCCGCCCCGGAGACCGGATCTTCCTCGGTCTCTCCCGCGGCTCGGGCATCCTGCTGCTCGTGATCATGGCCGCCATCGCGGCCTTCCTGACCTACCGCGCGTGCCTGGCCATCAGCAAGGACGACGGCAACTTCCTGACCACCTTCGAGTGGAACACCGGTGTGCAGCCGCCGGTCTTCGGCATCGCCGTGCTGGCCTTCGGCACCGTGGTGTCCTCGGTGGTCGCCATGGTCGTCGCGGTCCCGATCGCGGTCGCCATCGCGCTCTTCCTCACCCACTACGCCCCGCGCCGGCTCAGCGGTCCGATCTCGTACGTGATCGACCTGCTCGCCGCCGTGCCGTCCATCGTGTACGGCCTGTGGGGCGCCCTGGTCCTGGTGCCGCACCTGGACGGCCTCTTCAGCTGGCTGAACGACTACCTCGGCTGGACCGGCATCTTCTCCTGGGAGGGCGGCGCCCCCCGGTCGATGCTCACCGTGGGCATCCTGCTCTCCATCATGATCCTGCCGATCGTGACCAACGTCAGCCGTGAGGTGTTCCGGCAGGCGCCGCGGATGCACGAGGAGGCCGCGCTGGCCCTCGGTGCCACCCGCTGGGAGGTCATCCGCATGGCGGTGCTGCCCTTCGGCCGCTCGGGCGTGATCTCCGCCTCGATGCTCGGCCTCGGCCGCGCGCTCGGCGAGACGATCGCCGTCGCCACCGTGCTCTCCCCGACCTTCGACATCAAGGCCAGCCTGCTCGACCCGGGCGGCGGCACCTTCGCCCAGAACATCGCCAGCAAGTTCAGCGAGGCGACCGAGTTCGGCCGGGACGCGCTGATCGCCTCCGGTCTGGTCCTGTTCGTCATCACCCTGCTGGTCAACGGCGCGGCCCGGCTGATCATCGCCCGCCGCAAGGAGTACTCGGGGGCCAACGCATGAGCACCGCGACCATCGCCGACCGGCGTCCGAGCAGCCTGCGCGGCGCCCGCCTGCCCAAGTGGACCCCGTGGGCGACCGCCGCCGGATCCGTCGTCGTGGCCGTCGTCATCGGCGTCGTCGGCGACCTGCACAGCCGCGTCCAGTGGGGGCTGATCGCCGCCCTGCTGTTCATTCTGGGCACCTACGGCGTCACCGCCCGGGTCGAGGGCCGCCGCCAGGCCAAGGACCGGGTCGTCACCAGCCTGGTCTGGGTCTCCTTCCTGATCGCCCTGGTGCCGCTGATCTCCCTGGTGTGGACGACGGTGCGGCGCGGGGTGAAGGTCCTGGACTTCTACTTCCTGTCGCACTCCATGGGCGTCGTCGCCGACACCGAGCCGGGCGGCGGCATCTACCACGCGATCATCGGCAGCCTCGAACAGGTCGGCCTCGCCACCGCGATCGGTGCCCCGATCGGTGTGCTCACCGCGATCTACCTGGTCGAGTACGGGCGGGGCAACCTCGCCCGCGCGGTGACCTTCTTCGTCGACGTCATGACGGGCATCCCGTCCATCGTCGCGGGCCTGTTCATCCTCAGCCTGATGCTGATCTTCGACATGGAGCCGTTCGGCTTCGCCGGTTCGCTGGCCCTGGCCATCCTGATGATGCCGGTCGTGGTCCGCTCCACCGAGGAGATGCTCAAGCTCGTACCGAACGAGCTGCGCGAGGCCTCGCTCGCCCTGGGCGTGCCCAAGTGGCGGACGATCCTCAAGGTGGTCCTGCCGACCTCGATCGGCGGCATCACCACCGGCATCGTGCTGGCCATCGCCCGTATCGCCGGCGAGACCGCACCCGTGCTGCTGCTGGTGTTCGGCAACCCCTTCATCAACACCAATCCCTTCGAAGGGGCGCAGGCTTCGCTGCCGCTGTACATCTACCAGCAGTACGCGAACAGCGCGGGCTCCGGCGCGGCGTACGACCGGGCGTGGGCGGCCTCGCTCACCCTGATCGCCGCGGTGATGATCCTCAACCTGGTGGCCCGCGGCATCGCCCGCTGGAAGGCCCCTCGTTAACCCTGTGCGGCTACCGCCGCGTGGCCGGTCGCCAAGCGACCCCCTCGGCGACTGAGACGGAAGTGAAGAAGTAGTCATGGCCAAGCGAATCGACGTGAGCGGGCTCACCGCGTACTACGGCTCCCACAAGGCGATCGAGGACATCTCGATGACGGTCGAGCCGCGTTCGGTGACGGCGTTCATCGGGCCGTCCGGCTGCGGCAAGTCGACGTTCCTGCGGACCCTCAACCGGATGCACGAGGTCACCCCCGGCGGCCGGGTCGAGGGCAAGGTGATGCTGGACTCCGAGGACCTGTACGGCACCGGGATAGACCCGGTCTCGGTCCGCCGCGAGGTCGGCATGGTCTTCCAGCGGCCGAACCCGTTCCCCACCATGTCGATCTTCGACAACGTGGCGGCCGGGCTGCGGCTGAACGGCGGCCACAAGAAGAGCGAGCTGGGCGACATCGTCGAGAAGTCGCTCAAGGGCGCCAACCTCTGGAACGAGGTCAAGGACCGTCTGAACAAGCCGGGCTCGGGGCTGTCCGGCGGTCAGCAGCAGCGGCTGTGCATCGCCCGCGCCATCGCGGTCGAGCCGAAGGTGCTGCTGATGGACGAGCCCTGCTCGGCGCTCGACCCGATCTCCACCCTCGCCATCGAGGATCTGATCGGCGAGCTGAAGGAGCGCTTCACGATCGTCATCGTGACGCACAACATGCAGCAGGCGGCCCGCGTCTCGGACCGTACGGCGTTCTTCAACCTGGCGGGCGTGGGCCAGCCGGGCCGGCTGATCGAGATCGACGACACCGAGCGGATCTTCTCCAACCCGTCGGTGCAGGCCACGGAGGACTACATCTCCGGCCGCTTCGGCTGATCCCCCAGGCCCCTCGCGGTGCTGCATGGCGGTGCCACCGCGAGGACGCGGAAGGGCCCGCCCCCGGTCTCCGGGGGCGGGCCCTGTGCGTGTGTACGGCGCGGTGGCGCGGTTCCTACAGGAACGCGAGGTCGATCAGCCAGAACGCGACGGCCGAGACGACGGCCGCGGCCGGCATGGTGATGAACCAGCCGAGGACGATGTTCTTGGCCACGCCCCAGCGGACCGCGTTGACCCGCTTGGTGGCGCCCACGCCCATGATCGCCGAGGTGATCACATGGGTGGTGGAGATCGGGGCCTTGAAGAGGAAGGCCGTGCCGAACATGATCGAGGCGCCGGTCGCCTCGGCGGCGAAGCCCTGCGGCGGGTCCAGCTCGATGATCTTGCGGCCCAGGGTGCGCATGATGCGCCAGCCGCCCGCGTAGGTGCCCAGCGACAGCATCAGCGCGGAGACCAGCTTCACCCACACCGGGATCGGGTCGCCGTAGGTCTCGACTCCGCCGATGACCAGCGCCATCACGACGACGCCCATGGTCTTCTGCGCGTCCTGGAGGCCGTGGCCGAGCGCCATGCCGGCCGCCGACACCGTCTGCGCTATGCGGAAGCCCCGCTTGGCCTTGTGCGGGTTGGTCCGGCGGAAGATCCACATGATGGCCGTCATGACCAGATAGCCGACGATCAGACCGACCACCGGGGACAGGAACATCGGGGTGACGACCTTGTCCATCACCCCGGACCAGTACACGGTCGTACCGCCCGCGAGCGCGGCGCCGACCAGGCCGCCGAACAGCGCGTGCGAGGAGGACGAGGGCAGGCCGAAGTACCAGGTGGTCAGGTTCCAGACGATGGCGCCCAGCAGGGCCGAGAAGAGGATCCCCATCCCCTTGCCGCCGGTGGGCGTGTCGATCAGCCCCTCGCTGACCGTCTTGGCGATGCCGCTGCCGAGGAAGGCACCGGCGAGGTTCATCACCGCGGCCATCGCCAGCGCGGCGCGCGGGGTGAGCGCGCGGGTGGAGACGGAGGTGGCGATGGCGTTGGCGGAGTCGTGGAAGCCGTTGGTGTACGCGAAACCGAGCGCGACCAGGATGGTCAGAACCAGAGCGAAGGTGTCCATGGACGCCTCAGGACTCCTTGACCGCGATGGTCTCCACCGTGTTCGCCACGTGCTCGAAGGCGTCGGCCGCCTCTTCCAGCACGTCCACGATCTGCTTGAGCTTCAGCACCTCGATCGCGTCGTACTTGCCGTTGAACAGGTGGGCGAGCAGCTTGCGGTGGATCTGGTCCGCCTGGTTCTCCAGGCGGTTCACCTCGATCCAGTACTCGGTGAGGTTGTCCATGGTCCGCAGGTGCGGCATGGCCTCGGCGGTCAGCTCCGCGGCCCGCGCCAGGACCTCGATCTGCTGCTCGACGCCCTTGGGCAGTTCCTCGACGTTGTAGAGGACGACCAGGTCGACGGCCTCCTCCATGAAGTCCATGATGTCGTCCAGGGACGACGCGAGGGAGTAGATGTCCTCGCGGTCGAAGGGCGTGATGAACGAGGAGTTCAGCTGGTGGAAGATCGCGTGCGTGGCGTCGTCACCGGCGTGTTCGGCGGCCCGCATACGCTCTGCGATCTCGGCTCGGGCGGACGCGTCCGCCCCGAGCAGTTCCATCAGGAGCTTGGAGCCCGTGACGATGTTGTCCGCGGACGCGGCGAACATGTCGTAGAAGCTCGTCTCCCTGGGGGTCAGACGAAAGCGCACGTGGGGTCCTCGGGGTGCTTCGGTTTCGGTCAGGGTGATGCTAAGCGCATCATCCGGCCACGGCTAAGGGGCCGTCCCCCAGTGTCGCCCATCAGGCACAGTGGTCGGCACGGGGGCGGGCGAAGGGCCCTTTACCCGGAAAAATTCGTTAGAATATACCCGGTAGGGGTATGCCCGGAGTGGGCCCGCGGTGTGCCCGGGGTGTGCTCCTTGAGTTTCCGTTTGTTTTCCGTTCCGAGCGGGAGGACGCGATGACGACCACCGAGGCGGGTGCCACGGCGCCCCTGGGGGCCACCGGAGCGGAGCACACCGCGCCGTGCGAGGCCGAGGGCCACGAACACGCCACGTACGGCTACCACAAACAGAAGGACGAACATCTCAAACGGCTGCGCCGGATCGAGGGCCAGATCCGCGGGCTCCAGCGGATGGTCGACGAGGACACGTACTGCATCGACATACTCACCCAGGTGTCCGCCTCCACCAAGGCCCTCCAGTCCTTCGCCCTGCAACTGCTGGAGGAGCACCTGCGGCACTGCGTCGCCGACGCGGCCGTCAAGGGCGGCGCGGAGATCGACGCCAAGGTCGAGGAGGCCACCAAGGCCATCGGCCGGCTGCTGCGCACCTGAGCCCCGGCCGCCGCGCGCACCGGCCGGCGGGCGCCCGGCCGCACGCGGGGGCGCACGCCCCGGCGCGGATCACCGGCCGGGACCGCGGCGCTCCTCCGTCACCCGCAGCACCTCGTCGATGTACTCCAGGCTCAGCCGCTCCCGGGCGGCCGAGGCGGCGATGATCAGCTCGCCGCACAGCTCGATCTCGGCGAGGGCCACGTGGTCCTGCACCGCCGTACCGCCGACCGGGGCCACGCGCATCACCTCTTCCCTGCGTCACCGGGCGCGGCGACCGCAGACCCAGAGTAGGGAGCGGCGCACACCCCGCGCATGGCACGGAAGGGCTAGTCCACCGGTCGATTCCGGCCCCGCGCCGGGTGCGCCCCCGGCGCACCGGGTCACTCCTCGGCCACCCGACCGGTGAAGATGTCCTTCTCGCGCGGCAGGGTCACGGTCACCTTGGTCCCGAAGGCGTACAGCAGTGTGGTGGAGAACACCTCCACCGTGCCCTTCCGCCGGGCGTTCACAAATGCGTAGCTCTGCCGGAGCTTGCGCACGCGGCCCTGGTCGTCGAGATAGGCGTCGAACGGCACCTCGGCCGTGGCGAACCCTTTCGCCGCCGCCCGCAGCGCGCCCCGGCCGGCCGCCGAGGCGCCGTCCGCCGCCAGGGCGAGATCGGCGGTGCCCCGGAAGTGCCGTACCGCCACCCCCGCGACCTGCGTCCGGCCCACGTACCGCGCCGTCCGCGTCCCGCGCAGCACCTCGGCGGCGGCGAACGGGTCGGTGGCGCCGCCGGTGACCAGATTGCCGTCGGAGAGCGTGGCCGTCGCCACCCGCACCCACTTGTCGGCGGGCACGCCCGCGCCCCGGTTCTTCATGTACAGCGCGCCCGGCGCGAGCAGTTCGACGATCGGCGGGTGCCCGGTGGCCCCGGCCGGGTCCTGCGGCAGGATCACCGTCAGCTGCCCGTGCTGGGTGCGGAAGTCGTAGGCGCCCTCGCCGCGGATCGTCACCCGGGTGCCGCCGGCGGCCATCTCCATCGACGTACGCGCCTGGGAGCTGCCCGCCCGCAGCAGCGCGTCGGGGGCCTGGCGCAGGGTGTGCACCGGATCGTCGGCGGCCCGCGCGTCCTCGGCCGCCATGCCCCTGCCGGAGCATCCCGAGGCGCCCGCGCAGAGCAGCAGCCCCGCCGCGAGCACCACCGCCCCGCTCGCCTGCCGCCGCTTGGTCATCGCCTGCCTACCCCCAGCTGCCGCGTCCGTACCGGGCCCCTGTCGTCCGGTTAACGACGGGTAGGGAGCCCCGTCACGCGCGGGGGCGGACGGCGGCAAGGCGGCACCGGGCGTTCACCCGGGATGGGTAGCGTGGACGCCGTGGCGCAGGAGGAAGCACGGCAGCGGGAACACCGCACGACCACCGTCGAACAGGGCCGTTTCTGTCTGGCCCGGTGCGACTGCGGCTGGCGCGGGCCCGCCCGCAGGGCGCGCAGCCTGGCCCGCGCGGACGCGGAGGCGCACGCGGCGGGCGGCTGAGGCTCGGGCGGCGGGCGGTGGATGGCGAGTGGCGAGTGGCGGGTGGCTGAGGGTCACGTGGTGGGCGGCCGCGGGACGCTCCCCTCCAGCGCGCGCAGCAGTTCGCCGACCAGCTCGCGGTCGCGGGCCCGGGTGAGCCGGTCGCGGGCGGCGGCCGGAGCGAGCCAGCGCAGCCGGTCCACCTCCCGGCCCGGCACGAAGCGGCCGGGCCCGGCCTCGGCGGCCCAGTAGCGCACCCGCTTGGGGCGCCCGTCGGCCAGATAGGCCACGGTGCTCAGCTCCGGGCCGGGCACGGCGGGGTGCCCGGTCTCCTCCAGGACCTCGCGCAGCGCCCCCGCGAGCGGGTCCTCGCCGCGCTTCAGCTTGCCCTTGGGCCAGGACCAGTCGTCGTACTTCGGCCGGTGGATCACGCAGAGTTCGAGCGTGCCGTCCACCGGCGAGCGGCGCCACAGCACACAGCCGGCCGCCGCCACCACGGTGTCCTTCGCGGATGCCACCCGGTCCCCCGCCCTCAGCCCGTGCCCACGGCCCGGACCGGCCAGGACTGCTGGAAGACGAACCGCGCCGCCTCCACCTCGTGCCGCTGGTCGGCGTGGAGCACCCCGAGCGCGTACGCCGTCGCCGGGGCGATGCGCGGGGTGCGGGCCGCCGAGGCCGCCGCCGCGGCGGCCTCCGAGGCGTCGCGGTGCCGGTCCAGGGCCCGGCCGGCGGCCGGCAGCCGCGCACCGGCACCGGCACCGTCCGCGCCCGTGTCCGGGTCCGGGGCGTCGAGGGCGTCCGGACTGTCCGTACCGTCCGGGCTGTAAGGACCGTCGGCCGGGAGCCCGCCGCGCAGGGCCTCCTGGGCGTAGCGGTGCAGCCGCAGCAGCAGCCGGACCTGGTGCCAGGGGGCGTCCTGCGGGTGCGGGGCCGGGTCCGGGGACAGGCCGTGGATCAGCGCCTCCGCGTTGTAGGGGCTGCCCGCGGTGACCAGCGGCAGGGCGGCGACCGCGTCGGCCAGGCGCTCCTCGGCGGCCGCGGCCAGGGCGCGCAGGTCCGTGGTGTGCGCGGCGGGGGTGAGGGGCACGTCGCTGGCGAGGACGGCGACCTTGTCGGCGACGGCGTGGAAGCGGCTGGAACCCAGTGCCTGGAGCGCGGTGGAGTGGGCGCGGGTGCGGGCCAGGGTGAGCTGGCGGTCCAGCAGCGCGCCCGCCTTGGCGGCGCCCACGGTGAGGCTGCCGCGGTCCGCCGCGGGAGCCGGCGCCTGGAGCCCCACGGCGCCTCCGCCCGCCGGGGCGGTGCGGCTGCCCGGCACGGCGGCGCTCCGGCCGGCCGCGGCCAGGTCGGCGCGGCCGCCGCCCGCGGTCGCGGCAGCGGGGAAGCCGGCCGGTCCGGCCGGTCCGGCCGGACCGGAGAGCCGGTGCAGCGCGGCCAGCAGCCGGTCCAGCCGGGCCTGGCAGGCGTGTTCGCGGGCCAGGGTGCCCGACAGCCAGGCCAGTTCGGGACGCAGCTCCTCCGCCCAGGTCTCGTCCAGGGCGCCGCGGAAGGTGTGCAGGCTGCCGCTGATGCGGCGGGCCGAGCGGCGCAGGGCGCGCGCCGCTTCGGCGGCCTCCTCGCCGGCGCCCGCCGCGGGCCCCGCCTCGCGGTGCAGGCGCAGCGCCCTCAGGAACTCCGTGGCCTGGGCCCGCAGATAGGCCGCCAGGGCGTCCGCGCCCGTGCCGCCGCCCGGCCCGGCGGGCCCGCCCGGCGGCCCGGCGGCGGTGGGGTTCTCCGTCGGGTCAAGGTGTTGCTGTGCCACGCCGGCGCCTCCGGGCGTCTATGAGCGTCTCCTGGATGTTGCGCAGGGGCTGGCCGTCCGCGTCACTCGCGTGCCGGGTCCAGTCGCCGTCCGGGCCGAGGTGCCAGGAGGACGTGGTGTCGGCCATGCCGGTCTCCAGCAGCCGGTTCAGGGCCGCCCGGTGACCCGGGTCGGTGACCCGGACCAGCGCCTCGATACGGCGGTCGAGGTTGCGGTGCATCATGTCGGCGCTGCCGATCCACACCTCCGGCTCGCCGCCCCCGCCGAACGCGAAGACCCTGGAGTGCTCCAGGAAGCGGCCGAGGATCGAGCGGACGCGGATGTTCTCCGACAGGCCCGGCACGCCGGGGCGCAGGGCGCAGATGCCGCGCACCCACACGTCGACGGGCACGCCCGCCTGGGAGGCGCCGTACAGCGCGTCCACGACGGCCTCGTCGACCATCGAGTTGACCTTGATACGGATGAAGGCGGGGCGGCCCGCCCGGTGGTGCTGTATCTCCTTGTTGATGCGGGAGATCAGGCCGTCGCGCAGGGACTTGGGGGCGACCAGCAGCCGGCGGTAGGTCTCGCGGCGGGAGTAGCCGGAGAGCCGGTTGAACAGGTCGGAGAGGTCCGCGCCGACCTGCGGGTCGGCGGTGAGCAGCCCGAGGTCCTCGTACAGGCGGGCGGTCTTGGGGTGGTAGTTGCCGGTGCCGACGTGGCTGTAGCGGCGCAGCGTGTCGTCGCCCTCCTGGCGGACCACCAGGGACAGCTTGCAGTGCGTCTTCAGGCCGACGAGCCCGTAGACGACATGGCAGCCGGCCTCCTCCAGCTTGCGCGCCCACTTGATGTTGGCGTGCTCGTCGAAGCGGGCCTTGATCTCGACCAGCACGAGGACCTGCTTGCCGGACTCGGCGGCGTCGATGAGCGCGTCGACTATGGGGGAGTCGCCCGAGGTCCGGTACAGGGTCTGCTTGATGGCCAGCACGTCCGGGTCGGCGGCGGCCTGCTCCAGGAACGCCTGCACGGACGTGGAGAACGAGTCGTAGGGGTGGTGCAGCAGCACGTCGCGGCTGCGCAGCGCGGCGAAGATGTCCGGCGGGGTGGACGACTCGACCTCGGCGAGGTCGCGGTGGGTCCCGGCGACGAACTTGGGGTACTTCAGCTCGGGCCGGTCCAGGCTGTGGATGCGGAACAGGCCGGTGAGGTCGAGCGGGCCGGGCAGCGGGTAGACCTCGGCCTCGCTGATCTTCAGCTCGCGCACCAGCAGGTCGAGCACCTCCCGGTCGATGGACTCCTCCACCTCCAGGCGCACCGGCGGCCCGAAGCGGCGCCGCATCAGCTCCTTCTCCAGGGCCTGGAGCAGGTTCTCGGTGTCGTCCTCCTCCACCTCCAGGTCCTCGTTGCGGGTGAGGCGGAAGGTGTGGTGCTCCAGGACCTCCATGCCCGGGAACAGCTCCTCCAGATGGGCGGCGATCACGTCCTCCAGGGGGACGTAGCGGCCCGGGGAGCTCTCCAGGAAGCGGTTGAGCAGCGGCGGCACCTTGACGCGGGCGAAGTGGCGGTGCCCGGTGACCGGGTTGCGCACCACGACGGCCAGGTTCAGGGAGAGGCCGGAGATGTACGGGAAGGGGTGCGCGGGGTCCACGGCCAGCGGGGTCAGCACCGGGAAGATGCGCTGCCGGAACAGCGTGAACAGGCGGGCCTGCTCCTTCTCGGCCAGCTCGCCCCAGCGGACCAGGTGGATGCCCTCCTCGGCGAGCGCCGGGGCGACGTCCTCGTGGTAGCAGGCGGCGTGCCGGGCCATGAGCTCGCGCGAGCGGGCCCAGATCATCTCCAGCACCTCGCGCGGCTGGAGCCCGGAGGCGGAGCGGGTGGCCACCCCGGTGGCGATACGGCGCTTGAGGCCGGCCACCCGGACCATGAAGAACTCGTCCAGGTTGCTGGCGAAGATCGCGAGGAAGTTGGCCCGCTCCAGCAGCGGGGTGTCCGGGTCCTCGGCCAGCTCCAGCACGCGTTCGTTGAAGGCGAGCCAGCTGCGCTCCCGGTCGAGGAAGCGGCCCTGCGGCAGCCGCTCCTCGCCGTCCCCGCCTTCCCCGGGCTCCTCGTAGACGTCCAGATCGGCGTCGATGTCGGGTTCCAGATCGGAGACGGCCGCGGCCACGGTGTGCGGGCGGTGGGCCGCGAGGGCGCCCACGGAGGGCTGGGGGTGCGGGACCTGCTGCGCTGCTGCCTGGGCGTCTGGCTGGCTCATAAATCCATTCTTCCGCGCGGGGAGGGGGACAGGCGCGTCGGAAGGCGCGGGCGGGAGCACGGCTGCGGTCCCCTCCGGGGGCGGCGCAGGCTCAGGCACGGCGGGTCTCATTGACCGAGCGTCGCAAGCCCGTCTGAATCAACGGTTACGGAGACATGACGTGCGGGATATCGGGGGGCGGCCTGCGGGGGCGGGGCCCTCCGGGGGCGGGGCGGTGCTTTTGCCGGGTCGGGGTGGTGGCGGTGGTGGTCGGTGTGCCGGGTCGGGGTGGTGGCGGTGGCGGTCGGTGTGCCGGACGGCCAGGGGCCTGGGGCCGTCCCGGGCTGCCCGAAGCCTCGTGGGATCTGCCGGTGGGTCCCCGGCCGGGGGCCCGCCGGGGGCCGGTCCCGGCCGTGGGGGAACCTGGCAGGGACCGTCCCCGGCCGGCCAGAAGCCCACCGGGTGACCGGCGGGCCTCCCGGCCGGCCCGGATTCGGGTCGCGTGTGCCGTGAACCGGTACGCGGGGTCCGTCCGAAGAGGAGATGTGAGCGGAACGAGAAGCGACGGGGAACTGCTGCGGGCCATCGCGGCGGACCGCGACCGGCGCGCCTTCGAGGAGCTGTACCGGCGGTACGCGCCGTGGCTGGCCGCCCGGCTGCGCGGACGCTGCGCCGACCCGGCGATGGTCGACGACGTCGTCCAGGAGACCTTCCTCGCGGTGTGGCGCGGCACGGCGCGCTACCGGGAGGAGGCCGCCGCCCAGGACGCGGCCGGCTGGCTGTGGCGGATCGGCTCGCGCCGGCTGATCGACGCCCTGCGCGGCGACGGCGCGCGCGGCAGGCTGCGCCAGGCCCTGACCCGGCTGCGCCACCGCGACGAGGCGTCCGCCGAGGAACGCGTCCTCGCGGGCGTCGAGCACGGGGACCTCGCGGGCGCCCTCACCCGGCTCTCGCCGGAACTGCGGGCCGTACTCCAGGCCACGGTCGTCGACGGACTCACCACCCGGGAGGCGGCCGTCCTGCTCGGCATCCCGCCCGGCACGGTCAAGACGCGGGCCCTGCGCGCCCGCAAGCAACTGCGGGAGGCGCTGGCATGAGCGGCGGAACGACACCCCGGAAGACCTGGCACCTCGCCGACGAGGACCTGCGCGCCTACGACCGCGGCGAACTCACCGCACCCCTGCTGTGGTCCGCCGACACCCACCTCGCCGGCTGCGCCGGATGCCGGGCCCGGCTCGCCGCGCTCGCCGACCAGGCCGCGCTGGACGAGGGCTGGGCCCGGCTGGACGCCGAACTGGACGCGCCCCGCCCCGGCCCGCTGGAGGCGCTGCTGGTGCGCTGCGGCGTCGCCGGCCACACCGCGCGGCTGCTGGCCGCCACGCCGGTGCTGCGCCGGTCGTGGCTGATCGCGGTCACCGCTGTCCTGGTGATGACGGCGGCGGTCTCCGACACCCTGCGCGGCCCGGACTCGCCCACCCTGTTCCTCGCGCTCGCCCCGCTCCTCCCGCTGGCGGGCGTCGCCCTCGCCTACGGGCCCGCGTTCGACCCGGCGTACGAGATGACCGTGGTCGCCCCGATGCACGGGTTCCGGCTGGTGCTGACGCGTGCGGTCGCGGTGCTGGTCGCCGCGCTCGGCGTCAACGGCCTCGCCACCCTCGCCCTGCCCGGCTACGGGCCGCGCGCCCTGGCCTGGCTGCTGCCCGCGCTCGCCCTCACCTCGACCGGCCTCGCCCTCACCCCCCGCCTCGGCCCGGTCCTCGCCCCCGCCCTGACCGGCGGCGCCTGGACCGCCCTCCTGCTGGCGGCGGAGGCGACCCGGCACGGGGACGCGCCCCTGCCGCCGTTCACGGCCGCCGGCCAGGGCACGGCCGCCGCGGTCGCCGCCCTCGCCGCCGCCCTCCTCTACCGGCTGCGCGACCGCTTCGACATGGCCACGGCCCGCCCCCCGCACGGGGACCTGCCGTACGGGAACCACCGGCCGTGACGCCCGCGCCGCAAGCTCTGACCCCCACCACCCCGGATCCCGCCCCCGGCCCCGGCCCCGCCCCCATGACCGCGACCCGCTTCGATCCTCTGCACGGGAGTGCCTCGTGACCGTCACAGTCTCCGCCTCCGGGCTCACCCTCCGCTACGGCGGCGTCGCCGCGCTCGACGACGTGTCGCTGCGGCTGGAGGAGGGCATCACCGGGCTGCTCGGGCCCAACGGCGCCGGGAAGACGACCCTGTTGCGGGTGCTGGCCACGGCCGTGCCCGCCGACCGGGGCGCGTTCACCGTGCTCGGCCACGACCCGGGCACCACGGCCGGCCGTCTGGCTCTGCGCCGCCTGCTCGGCTACCTGCCGCAGAACCCGGGACTGCACCCGGACTTCACCGCGTTCGCCTTCGTCGACTACGTGGCGATCCTGAAGGAGCTGACCGACCGCGGCGCCCGCCACCGCGCGGTGCGGCGCGCCCTGGAGGAGGCCGGGCTCGGCGACGTACGCGGACGGCGCATCAAGAAGCTCTCCGGCGGCATGCGCCAGCGCGTGGCCCTCGCCGCCGCGCTCGTCGGCGCCCCCCGCTTCGTGGTGCTGGACGAACCCACCGTCGGCCTCGACCCCGAGCAGCGGATGCGCTTCCGGGACCTGGTCACCCGTACCGCCGAGGGCCGCACCGTGCTGCTGTCCACCCACCAGACCGAGGACGTCGCGATGCTCTGCAACCACGTGATCGTCATGGCCGGCGGCCGGATCCGCTTCGAGGGCACCCCCGCCGAACTGACCGCGCAGGCCGCGGGCCGGGTGTGGAGCGGCACCGAGCGCGACCCGGCCGCCCGCGCCGGCTGGCGCACCGGCACCGGCGACTTCCGCAACGTCGGCGATCCGCCCGAGGGCGCCCGCCTGCTCGAACCCACCCTGGAGGACGGCTACCTGCTGGCCCTCGACGACTCCGGCAGCAAGGCGGCGGCGTGATGACGACGACCACCGCACGCCCGGCGCACCCGGCCGCGACCGCCGCCGACGGCGGCCCGCACGGCCCGCGCGCCCGCGCCGTCCTCGCCCTGGCCCGCGCCGAGACCCGCGAACTGGCCCGGCACCCCGTGGTGCTGGTCTTCTTCGCGGTGTACGTCGCCGCGACCGCCTGGCAGATCTACTCCGGCCACACCGGCTGGCACGAACTGACCGGCCGGGAGGGCATGGCCGACCACCCCGCCCTCCAGGACGCCGACCGGGCCACCCAGAGCGGCGGACTGCTGCTCGGCCTCGCCCTGTTCGTCTGCGCCGACCGGGCCGTGCTGCGCTCCCTGCGCCGGGGCACCGACGAGCAGTTCGGCGTGCTGGTCATGGAGCCGTGGCGGCGCACCCTCGCCCACGCCCTGTCCGTCGTGCCGTTCGCGCTGCTCACCGCCCTCGTCGTCGCCGCCCGCTTCACCTCGGACGCGCTGGAGCCGGGCGCGGTCGGCCACGGCTCGCTCGCCGAGCTGTCGGTGGCGCCGCTGGTGACCCTGCTCGGCGGGGTCGCGGGCGTGCTGCTGGCCCGGCTGGTCCCCTCGGTGCATGCCGCGCCGCTCGTCGTCGTCGGCGTGCTGCTGGCCGGTCTGTTCCTCACCACGGCGACGGGCGGCGCCCACTGGAAGCGCTGGCTGTCCCCGGTCGTCACCGAGAGCGGCGCCGACCCGTTCCCCTCCGACCTGGTGGGCCGCCCGGCCGCCTGGCACGCCCTCTATCTGGCGGGCCTCGCCGTCCTGCTGCTGGGTGCCGCCCTGCTGCGTTCGGGCGGGCGCTCCACCGGCGTCGCGGCGCTCACCGCGCTCGCGCTCGCCGCGACCGCCACCGGCATCGCCGGCCAGTCCCAGGGGCCCTCCGCCGCGCTCCTGGCGGCCCGCGCCCAGGTGTCCGCGCACCCGGAGGCCGTCGAGCGCTGCACGGCGCACGGCGCCACCACGTACTGCGCGCTGCCCGAGTGGACCGGCCGCACCGGGGCCTGGGCGAAAACCACCGACCGTGTCCGCGCCCTGGCCGGGGGCACCGCCGCCACCCGCCCGCTGACCGTGCGCCAGCGCGTCGAGGCGCGCTACGGCCTGGACAACGACCCCTCCTACGACCCGTCCACCGTGCCCGGCACGGTCACGGTCGGCACCCGCTGGGGCGGCAACCGCGTCCCCGAGTACGCCGTCGGCCTCGCCTCCGTCCTGGTCGCGGGCGACGAGCACGCCGGGTCCGAACTGTGCGACGGCCGCGTCGTCACCGTCCTGTGGCTCGCCCTGGGCGGGGACGCCGACCCGCTCGCCTCCCTGCGCGATGTCCGCATCGACGACAGCGTCGAGGGCGGCGCCGTCGCGCTGACGCCCACCGGCAACCTGCTGATGAGCGCCGGCCAGACCGACGTCGTCCGCACGCTGCTCGGCCGCCCGCACGCGGAGGTCGCCTCCGCCGTACGCGGCCACTGGAAGGAACTGACCGCACCCGGCACCTCCACGGCCCGGGTCGCCGAACTGCTGCACGTGCCGGGCATCGGCCACGGGAAGGACACGGACTCGTGCGAGAGGTGACGGGAGGTCAGGAGCGGGGCGCCGACGGGACGCCGCGCCGGGTGATCGGCGCGCTGGTCCGGCCGGTGTGGCGGGCGCTGCCGTGGCGGGTGTTCGGCGCGGCGGGCGGGCTGGCACTGCTCTGCGCGGGCGGCACCCGGCTGGTGTCCGGTGGCGGTCCGGGCCCGGCGGCCGGAGTGGTCGTGCTGCGGCTGGTCGCGCTGCTCGGCGGGTTCGCGCTGGCGTTCCTGCTCGACGACCCGGCCCGGCACACCACCTCGGCGGTGCCGGTACGGCGGCCCGTGCGCGCGGCGCTGCGGCTGGCGCTCGTCGCCCCGCTCGCCGCGGCCTGGTGGGCCGCCGCGCTGCTCCTCGTGCCGGAGCGGGCCCGCCCGCCGGCCGGCCCGCTCACCCTGGAGGCGGCGGCGGTCGCGCTGACCGCGCTGGCCCTCGCGGCGGCCACGGTGCGCTTCGGCCCCGAGCCCACGCCGGGCACGACGGTCGCGCTCACCCTGCTCGTGCTCGCCGTCGCCCTGCTGCTGGCACCGCAGCGGTGGAGCCTGCTGCCGGTCCCGGACGACCCGAACTGGGCGGTGGCGCACCGGTGGTGGGCGGCGATCGGCGTCACCGCCGCGCTGGCCTGGGCGGCGTGCCTGCCCGACCCCCTGGGCCGCCGGCGCGCGGCCGGTCACCGGGGCAGCGCGGGCCTCAGATCTCCGTCCGGTACATGAGGTCCGTCTCGTACGTCGTGAAGCCCAGCCGCTCGTAGACCGAGACCGCCGCCTTGTTGTCGGCGTCGACGTACAGCATCGCGGTGGGCAGACCGCGCGCGGCCAGGTGCCGCAGGCCGGTCACGGTGAGCGCCTTGCCGAGGCCGCCGCCCTGCGCGCCGGGCCGCACCCCGAGGACGTACACCTCGCCGAGGCCGTCCTCGGCGTGCACCTTGGTCCAGTGGAAGCCGATCAGCCGGCCCTCGCGCTCGGCCAGGAAGAAGCCGCCCGGGTCGAACCAGGACTCGGCCTTGCGGGCGTCCAGGTCCCGCTGGGTGAGGGAACCCTGCTCGGGGTGGTGGGCGAACGCCTCCGCGTTCACGGCGAGCCAGGCGGCGTCGTCCCGGCCGGGCACGAACTCCCTTACGGTGACGCCCTGCGGCCACACCGGCTCGGGCAGGTCGAAGCCGGCGAGCGGGCGCCGCATCTGCCGCAGTTCGCGGAACAGGGTCAGCCCGAGGACCTGGGCGAGGTGCCGGGCGGCGGAGTGCCCCCCGTGCGCCCACACCCGCAGCCGCCGTCCGGAGGCGGCCAGCAGCGCCGAGCCGAGCGCCCTGCCGTGTCCGTGCCCGCGGTGCGCCGGGTGCACGACCAGTTCGGCGGCGGGTGCCTCCACCGGGTCGGTGTCCTCCAGCTGCGCGTACCCGGCCAGTTCGCCGTCGACGTGCAGCAGCAGATGCGACACCCCCTCGCGGGCGCCGCCGCGCAACTGGAGCCTGCCCTGTTCGGACACGGCCTGCTGCCCGTCGGCGCGGGCCGCCGCGGCGATCAGGCCGAGGACGGCGTCGGCCTGGTCCGGGGAGAGCGCGGTGACGGTCTCCAGTGAGCGGGCGGTCGGTGCGGTCTCGTCGCTGGTCATGCGTCCGAGAGTACCGAGCGGGGACCGGGCGGCGGAGGTCTCGCGCGGATCGGGCCCCTCGCCCTACGGGCTCTGGAGCGGGCGCGCCGGCCGGAGCAGCCGGGGCGGCAGATAGGGCGACTCGACCCTGATCTCCCAGCCCCGGCGGCGGGCGTGGCAGGCCAGCGCCAGGACGTCCAGGCTGAGGGCGGCGTCGGGGCCCTCGGCCCGGTCGCCCACCGAGAAGTGGTCGCGATGGGTCTCCAGGGCGTCCAGCAGGGCCAGGTTGAAGCTCTCCTCGTCACCACCGGTGAACTGCGAGAGCAGCACCAGCGGCGGCGGCAGGAACGCGGAGCTGCGTATCGCCGCGCACCGCCGCAGGGCCGTGTCGAGGGCGGGCCGCGGGTCCGTGCCGCTCAGCTGGGCGTGCAGGGCGCGGCGGTAGCCGGTGAGCGGGGTGTCGCCGTAGCGCTCCTCGGGCGGTCCGGCCGCGAGCAGCGGGGCGAGGTCGTCGGGGCGGCCGGAGATCAGGGCGAGGTTCACGGCGAGCTGCCAGGTGCGCGCGTCGGGCCCGTCGTCCGCCTTCCAGGCGGCGTACCGGACCGTCCTGCCGCCGAGTTCGGCCTCGACCTCGGTGCCGGGCTCGGCGAGGGCCGCGCGGAAGACGACGGCGCCGCACCGCGAGCCCAGCAGCACGTCGTCGGCCATCGCCTCGCCGGGATCGGCCGCCCCGCGGGCCTGGCCCGTGACCAGCAGTTCCAGATGGTGGAGGGCGCGCGACAGCTCCCAGGTGGCGTACGGGTCGGCGGGGTCGGGGTCCAGCGCGTCGCGCACCTGCTCCCGGAGCCACGTCTCTCTGTCCGGCCGCGTCCCGCCGGGCAGTTCGGGCCGCGCGAACCGCACCGGCCCGGCGGCAGGTCCGGTGGCAGGTCCGGTGGGCGGTCCGGTGGGCGGTTCGGCACGGGTGCCGGACCGCGCCTCCTGTCCATAGGGCCCGACCCGCGGCCCCTCGCGCTCGAACCCGGTGACCGGCCCGTACGGCAGATAGTCGCTCTCGATCTCCGGCGGCCGGCCCTCGCGCCGGTGGGCGAGGGCCGCGAGGGCGAGGGGCAGCAGCGGCAGCAGTGTGCGCGGGGCGGCATCCGGCCCCGCGGCCTCGGCGACCGGCCGCAGCAGCCGTACCAGAGCGTCCCGGAACGCCTCGCGGTCTCCCGCGGCGAGCGCCCGCAGCGCGAGCAGCCCGACGGTCTCCGCCCGGTCGTCCGGCCCGGCGGCACCGCCCCCGCCGTCTCCCGCCCGCACCCGCCCGATCGCCGCGTCGAGCGCGGCCACCTGCTGCTCGTCGGAGGGCGGGTGGCCGTCCTCCTCGCCGCCCGTGTCCCCGAGGACGTACGCCAGGAAGCCGTTGACCAGCTCGTCGTCGGGCAGTCCGGTCCGTCTCTCGGCGGGAGCGCGCCGGGCCCACCACGCGAAGCGGAAGGTCTCCGCGTGGTCCTCGGCCCGCCCGGCCGGCACGGCCAGGCAGAACGCGTCCAGCCACCAGTCCGTCCGCAGGGGGACCGGCAGCGGTTCGCCCTCTTCGCGGTCGTGGCAGACCCCCCAGTTCACATAGGGGAGGAACACCTCGAACGGGTACACCGGGTGGTACGCCGCGTACGCCACCGCCCCCACGGCCGCCTCCGCCGCGTCCTCCAGCACCGCCTTCGCCTCCGGCGACCCGAGCCCCGGGTCCGCCACGGACAGCGCCCCCAGACAGTCGAGGAACTCCTCCGCGATCAGCCGGTACTCGTACGCCGTCACCGGTCCGGCCTTCGAGAACGAATGCACCAGCCGCCCGACCCGCCCGGCGAACCCCTCCACCGCGGCCGCCACCCGGGCGTCCCCCACCTGATGCCGCTCCACCCGCACCGCTCTGCCCCCCCAGCCTGCCGTCCACGCTCAGGGTCCCACCCTAGAAGAGACCACTGACAGCGGGTCATCCCCGCAGGTCACGGCAGTTCGGGCGGCGGAGTGGGCGCCCCCGGGAGGCGGATCGTGGCGATCATGCCGCCGTCGGGTGCCGGGGTGAGGGCGACCTCGCCGCCGGACTGCTGGACGGTGCGGGCGACGATGGAGAGGCCGAGGCCCGAGCCGGGCAGGGCGCGGGCGCCGGGGGAGCGCCAGAAGCGGTCGAAGACATGCGGGAGTTCGTCGGCCGGGATGCCGGGCCCGTGGTCGCGGACGGTGAGGACGCCGTGGGAGAGCCGGACCTCGACCACGCCGCCCTCGGGGCTGAACTTCACCGCGTTGTCGAGGATGTTGACGATCGCGCGTTCCATGGCCGCCGGTTCGGCGCGGACGAACCAGGGCTCGATGTCGGCGGTGATGGTCAGCTCCGGGCCGCGCAGCCGGGCGCGGCGCAGCGCGGACTCGACGGTGTCCTGGAGCGCGATCACCTGGACGCGTTCGCCGCGCTGGCCCTCGGGGCGGGACAGTTCCTGGAGGTCGCCGATCAGCGCGGCCAGCTCGGTCATCTGGGCCTTCACCGAGGCGAGCAGCGCCTTGCGGTCGGCCTCGGGCAGCGGGCGGCCGGTCTCCTCGCTGCGGGTGAGCAGTTCGATGTTGGTGCGCAGCGAGGTCAGCGGCGTGCGGAGTTCGTGTCCGGCGTCGGCGATCAGCTGCTGCTGGAGGTCGCGGGAGGACGCCAGGGACGCGGTCATGGAGTTGAAGGAGCGGGACAGGCGGGCGATCTCGTCCTCGCTGTCGTCCTCGACCGGGATGCGGACCGCCAGGTCCTCGGTGCGGGCCACGTGCTCGACGGCCTCGGTGAGCTTGTCGACCGGGCGCAGACCGGCGCGGGCCACCGCGAGCCCCGCGGCACCGGCCCCGACGACACCTATCCCCGACACGAGCAGCAGCAGGAGCGCCAGGTCGTTGAGGGTCTTGTCGGTGTCCTTGAGGGGCGAGGCGATCAGCAGCGCGTGGCCGGGGTAGATCTGCGGGCCCGCCGGGGAGGCGATGAGCAGCGGGGAGGCCAGCACGCGCACCGGGTCGCCCTTGGTGTCGGTGCTGTCGTGCAGCGTCGACAGGCCCCGGTCGGCGTTCTGGGCGACGGCGGTGTCGGTGCCGGTCGCCTTGACCGTGCCGACGGAGTCGTCGAAGACGCAGGTCCGCCCGGCGGAGTCGATGATCTGGATGTAGTAGTCGGTGGAGCCGGGACCTCGTTCGTCCGTGCTGCCGGGTGTGCTGCTGCAGTTGGCGAGGAGGCTCTGCACGCTGCGCACGCCCACCGGCCTGCTGGCCGCCCGCAGGTCGTCGTCGATCTGCTGGATCAGCTTCCCCTGCACGATGAACCAGCACGTCACCGACACCGCGGCCACCCCGAACGCCACCGCCGCCGCCACCAGCAGCGCCAGTCGCGAGCGGATCGGCAGGGAACGGAAGCGGCGCAGGGCCCTGCTCACTCCGCGCCGCCCTGCCGCAGGACGTAGCCGACCCCGCGCACCGTGTGCACCAGGCGCGGCTCACCGCCCGCCTCGGTCTTGCGGCGCAGGTACATGACGTAGACGTCGAGCGAGTTGGAGGAGGGTTCGAAGTCGAAGCCCCAGACCGCCTTCAGGATCTGCTCACGGGTGAGCACCTGGCGCGGATGGGCCATGAACATCTCCAGGAGGGTGAACTCGGTGCGGGTCAGCTCCACCTGGCGCCCGCCGCGCGTCACCTCACGGGTCGCCAGGTCCATGCGCAGATCGGCGAAGGCGAGCACGTCGCCCTCGTCGACGGAGGCGTCCACGGCCGCCGCGTACGAACTGCGGCGCAGCAGCGCGCGGATCCGGGCGAACAGCTCGTCCAGCTCGAAGGGCTTGACCAGGTAGTCGTCGGCCCCGGCGTCCAGGCCGGTGACCCGGTCGCCGACCGTGTCGCGGGCCGTCAGCATGAGGATCGGGGTGGTGTCGCCCGCGGCGCGGATCCGGCGGGCGGCGGTCAGGCCGTCCATACGGGGCATCTGGATGTCGAGGACGACCAGGTCGGGCCGGTACGCGCCGGCCTTCTCCAGGGCGTCGGCGCCGTCCACGGCCACCTCGGTGCCGTACCCCTCGAAGGCGAGACTGCGCTGGAGCGCCTCGCGCACCGCGGGTTCGTCGTCGACGATCAGGATGCGCTGGGAGACTCGGTCGCGGTCGTCGCGGTCGCCGTCGGCGGGACTCATCGGTGGTGGTTCCTCGGATTCCTCGGGGCAGTCCGGGCCCGGCGGGACGACCGGCCGGCCGCTCCCCGGGCCCGGGGTGGGTTGCTCCCAGATTCCCATGTCCGGCACCTGTCCCGTGCGCCGCGCGTCCGCTCAGGCCGCCACGGCCGTCAGCCGGCCCAGAGGCACCTTGTGCCGGTGCGGGCGGTCGGCGGGCATCCGCAGCCCCATCAGGTGCGGTACGGCCACGGAGCCGGCGGCGGCCTCGGGGGCGCGGCGCGCGGGGATGCCGGGGCCGGGGGCCGGGGCCGTGCCGCGCGCGGGGGCGCCGGTGGCGGGAGCGTGGGCGGTGGCGTTCTTCGTGGTCCTCGCGTGGATCAGCTGCTGGATCATGGCGTGCTCCTTGTCGTGCGGGGTGCCGTGGTGCCTGCGCGTGTCCTTCCTCGCGGTGCGGTGGGCGGGGCGGCCGGCGGCGGGTCCCGAGGGGGCGCCGCCGTGGCCCGCCGGTGTCAGTTCTGGGCGCCGGAGCGCAGCTTGGCCAGGTCGGCCTTGACGGTGTCGATCGGGATGGCGAAGCCGAGTCCGACGCTGCCGGCGCTGGAGGAGTCACCCGAACCGGACGTTGCCGCCGAGTACATCGCCGAGTTGATGCCGATGATGTTGCCTGCCGCGTCGATCAGCGCGCCGCCGGAGTTGCCCGGGTTCAGGGACGCGTCGGTCTGGATGGCCTTGTAGGTGGTGGTGGAGGAGCCGGTGTCGCCGTTGAAGTGCCGGCCGCCGAACTCGAACGGCCACTGGCCGTCGCCCTGCCCCTGCCCCTGGCCCTGCCCCTGGCTCTCGTCGGTGGACACGGTCACGTCGCGGTTGAGCGAGGAGACGATGCCGCTGGTGACGGTGCCGGTCAGGCCCTCGGGGGAGCCGATCGCGACGACCTGGTCGCCGACCGCCACGGCGCTGGAGTCGCCCAGCGCGGCGGGCTTCAGCCCGGAGGCGCCCGCCAGCTTGATCAGGGCGAGGTCCTTGGAGCTGTCGGTGCCGACGACCTGCGCGGTGTACGTGTCGCCGTTGCTGGTCCGCGCCTTGATCGTGGAGGCGCCCGCTATCACGTGGTTGTTGGTGACGATCTCGCCGCCGCTGCTGATGATCACACCGGAACCGGTGGAGGTCCCGTTGCTGAGTGTCGCGGTGATCTCCACGACGCTGGGGCTGACCGCCTTGGCGATCGCGGCGATGCTGCCGCGCTGGCTGGAGGGCACCACGTTGGTGCTGGTGGTCCCGGCGGCGACCGTGTCCTTGCCGGTCAGCTGCTGGAAGGCGTAGGCGGTGCCGCCGCCGACCGCCGCCGCCGCGATCGCCACGGCGGCGAGCAGCGCGAGCGGTCCCTTGGCGCGCTTGCGGGGGGCGGGCGGGGGACCGGCCGGGGCGGTGGGCAGGAGAGCGGTGCCGCCGTCATGGCCGCCGTGGCCCTGGCCGCCGTAGCCGTCATGACCGCCGTGGCCGCCGGTGGCGTACGCCGGGGGAGTGGCCGGGGCGTACGCCGGCGGGGGCGGCCACTCCGGGTTCACCGGGCTCACCGGGTTCACCGGGCTCGCGGAGGAGGCGGCGGACCGGTGCGGGTCCGCCGGCTGCGCGAAGGAGGCGGTCGGGGTCTGTGCGTCACCCTGGGAGTACTCGTACTCGCCGCTGCGGCGGATGCTCTCGGTCATGTCATTGAGAGTGTCCCGGGATCATGAGAGCTTCGTGAGTCCCCCCTGAAAAGCCCGACAGAACCTCGTATGCCCGATATAAAGGCGCCTCGGGCGGGAGGGGACGGGGAGGGGAGAGGACCGGAGGGCGGGCCGTCAGCCGCAGCCGCAGGAGGCGCGCACCACCAGCCGGGAGGGGAACACCCGCAGCCGCTCGCGCCGCGAACCGGTGACCCGCACCCCGTCGTCCAGGACCAGGTCCACGGCCGCGCGGGCCATCGCGGAGCGGTCGGAGGCGACCGTCGTCAGCGGCGGGTCCGCGAGCGCCGCCTCCTTGATGTCGTCGAACCCGGCCACGGCCAGCTCGCCGGGGACCTCGATCCGCAGCTCGCGGGCGGCCCGCAGCAGGCCGATCGCCTGGTCGTCGGTGGAGCAGAAGACCGCCGGCGGCCGGTCCGGTCCGGCCAGGACCTCCAGGCCGACCCGGTAGGCGTCGTAGCGGTTGTACGGCGCCTCGAACAGCCGTCCCTCGGTGGACAGCCCGGCCTCGGCCATCGCGCGCCGCCAGCCCTCGACGTGGTCGGAGACCGGGTCGCCCACGGCGGGCGTGTCCGCGGTGCCGCCCATGCAGGCGACGTACTCGTAGCCGTGTTCCAGCAGGTGGCGTACGGCGAGCTGGGCGCCGCCCAGGTCGTCGGTGACCACGGCCACGTCGTCGATGGCCTCGGGCCGCTCGTGCAGCAGCACCACGCGGGCGTCCCAGGCGTCGATCTCGGCGGCGGCCAGGTCGTTCAGCGCGTGCGAGACGAGGATGAGGCCCGAGACGCGCATCCCGAGGAAGGCCCGCAGATAGTGGACCTCGCGCTCGGCCACGTAGTCGGAGTTGCCGACGAGGACCATTTTCCCGCGCTCGGCCGCCGCCCACTCGACCGCGTGCGCCATCTCCCCGAAGAAGGGCTGGCGGGCGTCCGGGACGATCAGACCTATCAGGTCCGTGCGCCGCGAGGCCATCGCCTGGGCGACCCGGTCGGGCCGGTACCCCAGCTCCTTGATCGCGGCGAGGACGCGCTCGCGCGTGGCCGGGGCGACCGGCCGGGGTCCGTTGTTGATCACATAGCTGACCACGGCGGTGGAAGTCCCCGCCAGTCTCGCCACGTCGTCCCGAGTCACCTTGGCCACGCGCGGAGTCTACGCGGATGGATCAGCCCCGGGCAGGGCTTATCACGGCATGGATGTGCAACCGCAACGTCCCGCCCGCGGGGACGGGTGGCGGCACGCCGCCCCCGCGCCCCCGGCTCACGCCTCGGCGCGGACCGGTTTCCCCTGATTCCCCGCGCCCTCGGCGTCCTCCGGCTGCGCCTTCGCCGTGTTCGCCGCGTTCTCCGGCCGCTTCTCCGCCCTCTTCTCCGGCTTCTCCGGGGTGACGAAGCGGTAGCCGACGTTCCGTACGGTGCCGATCAGCGACTCGTGCTCGGGTCCGAGCTTGGCGCGCAGCCGCCGTACGTGGACGTCGACCGTCCGGGTGCCGCCGAAGTAGTCGTAGCCCCAGACCTCCTGGAGGAGCTGGGCGCGGGTGAAGACGCGGCCCGGGTGCTGCGCCAGGTACTTCAGCAGCTCGAACTCCTTGAAGGTGAGGTCCAGCACCCGGCCCTTGAGCTTGGCGCTGTAGGTGGCCTCGTCCACGGACAGGTCGCCGTTGCGGATCTCCGTCGGCGAGTCGTCGTCGACGAGCTGCCTGCGGCCCAGCGCGAGCCGCAGCCGGGCCTCCACCTCGGCGGGACCCGCGGTGTCGAGCAGGACGTCGTCGATGCCCCAGTCGGCGGTGACCGCCGCGAGACCGCCCTCCGTCACGACGAGGACCAGCGGGCAGCCCGGTCCGGTGGAGCGCAGCAGCTGGCACAGGCTGCGCACCTGGGGCAGCTCGCGCCGCCCGTCGACCAGGACGACGTCGGCGCCCGGCGTGTCGACGAGCGCGGGGCCCTCGGCCGGAGCCACCCGCACCTGGTGCAGCAGCAGACCGAGGGCGGGGAGCACCTCGGTGGACGGCTGGAGGGCGTTGGTCAGGAGCAGCAGTGAACTCATCGTGACCACCCTGTCCGGGCCGTCCGCCTCGTATGGTCGTACACGGTTCGCTCGTCCATGGCCTCTGGTTCCTCCTCGGGGTCCCGGCGCTGGGGTACCGCCCGCGTGTCAAGAGCCACCGCGCCCCGGCGGCCGGCGTACACCTGCGGTTTCCCGCGTCGTATACAACGCCCGCCGAAAGCACAAAAGGACCCGGGGGCTTCGCTGCCCGAGTCCTCTTCCCAGCAGAATAGCCGACATGAGCGGGGATACGGCAGGTCATGTGGCGCGTCCGACGATCGTCCCGGACTCCGAGACGCCGCCCCGTACGCAGGTCAGAAGGTTTCTGCGGGCGGCTGACGGGGTGGCGGTCGACGCGCTGTACGAGCCGGGCGCCGCCGGACGGACCCGCCGGGACCCAGCCGGAGAGCCTGTGACGGCCGGGGCGGCCAGGGCGGCTGAGACCGCTGAGACCGCTGAGGCGGCTGAGGCGGACGTGCCGTCCGGTGCCGCGGCCCCGCGCCCGGTTTTCGTGATCGCACATGGTTTCACCGGTGACCTGGATCGCCCGCACGTGCGTCGTATCGCGCAGGTGTTCGGTGAGCATGGAGCCGTGGTCACCTTCTCCTTCCGCGGTCACGGCGCCTCCGGCGGCCGTTCGACGGTCGGCGACCGGGAGGTGCTGGACCTCGCCGCGGCGGTGGCCTGGGCGCGCGGTCTCGGGCACGCGCGCGTGGTCACCGTAGGCTTCTCCATGGGCGGCTCGGTGGTGCTGCGGCACGCGGCGCTGCACGGCCCGGAGGACGGCGGCGCCCGGGGGCGCGCGGCGGAGCACACCGACGCCGTGGTCTCCGTGAGCGCCCCGGCGCGCTGGTACTACCGGGGCACGGCCCCCATGCGTCGGCTGCACTGGCTGGTCATGCGCCCCGAGGGACGCCTGGTGGGCCGCTACGGCTTCCGTACCCGGATCCACCACCGCGCCTGGGACCCCGTCCCGCTCTCCCCGGTGGAGGCGGCGGCGCGCATCGCTCCCGTACCGCTGCTGATCGTGCACGGCGACCAGGACGCCTACTTCCCCCTCGACCACCCCCGGATGCTGGCCGCGGCGGCCGGTGACCACGGCGAACTCTGGGTCGAGCCGGGCATGGGCCACGCCGAGAACGCCGCCCCCGGGCCCCTGCTGCACCGCATCGCGCGCTGGGCCGTCGCACGGGCGGGCTAGCCTGACCGTGTTCATTGCCGGTCCGACACCGAGTATCGAGGAACGAATGGCAAAGGTCACGGTGCGCTACTGGGCCGCGGCGAAGTCCGCGGCCGGGGTCGCCGAGGAGCCGTACGAGGCGCAGACGCTCGCCGGTGCGCTCGACGCGGTGCGCGAGCGGCACCCCGGCGAGCTGTCCCGCGTCCTGCGGCGCTGCTCGTTCCTCATCGACGGTGACCCCGTGGGGACGCGCGACCATGAGACGGTACGGCTGACCGAGGGCGGCACGGTCGAGGTGCTCCCGCCGTTCGCAGGAGGGTGAGCGATGACCGACCAGCCGTATGAGGGCGCCGGGTACGGCGATCCCCGCCAGGGTGCCCCGGAGGGCTACGACCCCTACGCGCACCAGCAGAACGGGCAGCGGTACCAGCAGCGGCCCGACGGCCGGTACGACCGGTACGGGCAGCAGTACGGCCAGCAGTACGGCCAGCCGCACGACCAGTACGACCAGTACGGACAGCAGGCCGCCCAGCCGCAGCAGGTCTGGCCCGGCCAGGGGCAGCAGCCGTACGCCGATCCGTACACCGCTCCCCAGAGCCAGGACCACAGCCAGAACCAGGCCCAGAGCCAGGGCTACGGCCACGGACAGGACCTGGACCACACGCAGCAGTGGCAGGGCCAGACCTGGGACAGCCAGACGCACGGGCAGCCCGTCGTCACCGCGCGGGAACCGGCCCCCGCGCCGGAGTCCGCCGCCGCGCGGACGGCCTACCTGCCCCCGCTGGCCCACCCGGAGCCCCAGCCCCAGCCCGCCGCCCCGGCCCCCGAAGCGGCTCCCGCCCAGGCCCCCGCCCCGGCCGGTGAGGGTCCGGGCGCCGGCTCCGGCTACGGCCCCGCCACAGTCGGTGGCAACACGCGCGTCACCGACGCCCAGCGGGCCCGCGCCGAGGGCCGCTCGCCGATCATCGACCCCGGGATGCAGCCCGCCGGGCTGACCGCGCTGCTGGGCCTGCTGCTGGCCGGCGCGGCCGAGGCCGGCACGTACGCGCTGCTCGTACCGCTGGTGGTGCTCCAGGCCGTGACGGCGGCCGGCTGGTTCCGGCTGAACGGCATGTGGCCGGCCCGCCAGGGCATCGCCCTCGCCTTCGCGGGCGCCCTCGTCTCGGACGCGGCCGTGCTCGGCGCGGGCCGGGCGCACGCCCCCGCGGCGATCCTCGGCACGCTCGGCGTCTGGGTGCTGCTCTCCCTGGTCCTGCAACTGCGCTCGCACGCCGAGCCGGACGAGCGGATGTACGGGCTGATGGCGACCGTCGCCTCGGCGGCGCTGGCGATCCTGGCGACCGGCTATCTGGGAGCCGGCGCGGACACGGTCGCGGTGGGCGCGGTGGCGGTCGCGGCGGCCGTGGTGGCGCGGGCGCTGCCGTTGCCCGGTGCCGCCTCGGTGGTGGTCGCGCTGCTCGCGGCGGCCGGTGCGGGCATCGCGGTGGGCGGTCTGACCGGGCTCGGCGCCCGGGGCGCGCTGCTCGGCGCGGGCGCGGGCGTGTGCGCGCTGGTCGGGCACCGGGTGGCCGCCTACGACTACCCCTCGCGTTTCGTGCACTTCACCGCCGGGGTGGCGCTGCCCCTGTCGGCGGCGGCGCCGGTGGTGTGGCTGCTGGGGCGCGCGCTGGGCTGAGCGCACAGGTTGTGCGCGCCGGGCTGGGCGCGCCGGGCTGAGCGGCGCCCTCGTAACAGCTGGTAACAGCTGGTCGACAAAGTCCGGGTCGGGCCCGCCCGGCGGGTTACGCTCGCGCCTGACGGCCGTCCGGGGCCGTCGGGAACCGCCGAGTGGGGGAAGCACGGGATGCGCGCGCTGCGAATACTGCTGATCGTCGTCGTGGTCCTCGGCGTGCTCTTCACGGTGGCCGACCGGGTGGCCGTGCACTTCGCCGAGCAGCAGGTCGCGGACAAGCTGCGGGAGACGGAGCACCTGCCGAGCAGCCCGGACGTGTCCATCAAGGGCTTCCCGTTCCTGACCCAGGTGGCGGGCGGGAAGCTGGACGACGTCGAGGTCGGCATCGAGCACTACGAGGCGGACGGCGGCGAGCGGGGGCAGAAGATCCGGATCGACGACCTGAAGGCCGACATGAGGGGCGTGGAGTTCTCCGGGGACTACAGCTCCGCCACGGCCGCCGACGCGACCGGCACCGCGACCATCGCCTACGCCGAGCTGCTGAAGACCGCCGGGGCCGAGTCCACCCAGGTGCTGCCGGGGGTGACCACCCGGGTGGTGGGCCTCGCCGACGGCGGCAACGGCAAGATCAAGGTGACGGTGAAGGTGTCCGCGCTGCCCGCCCCGATCCAGGTGCTCAGCTCCGTCAGCGTCGAGAACAACAAGGTGCGCGTCAAGGCCGACGGCCTGCCGGACCTGGCCGGTCTCGCGCTGGCCGAGGGCCGGATGCGGTCGGTCACCGACTTCCAGCAGGCCATCGACCAGCTCCCCGGCGGCATCCGGCTCGCCTCGGTGCGGGCCGCGAAGAACGGCGTCGAGATCACGGTGAAGGGCTCGAAGGTCAAGCTGGCCGGATAGCGTCCGACTGGCGAGACACGCCCGTCCGCACCGCAGATGGACACCCGGCGCCGACCGGGGAACCGCCCGCTCCGACCCCGTACCCACCGCTTCGCCACCACCCCTCCATCCCGCAATGCGGACGATCCCGTCTCATCATGCGACATGCCGGTGACATGGCCGCCTGTCCCTCCCTACGATCGAGGCCATGAAGCGACAGGCGGATCTCACCAAGCGGCGGGCAGTGGACCTGTGCCGCGTTGCCGCCATGCTCTGTCGCCCCTTCTGAGCGGACGCCCCGCGAGGCTCCGCGTCTCCCGCCCGCCTGCCGGGCCCCCTCATGCGCCGCTCGCCCCGCGAGCGCGCAGCCACGCACTCTCACGCCCCCGCGACTGCCCCGGAGGAGATGGAACATGAGCCGCAGCGACGTACTGGTCGATGCCGACTGGGTCCAGGAACACCTGGACGACCCGAACATCGCCCTCGTCGAGGTGGACGAAGACACGTCCGCCTACGAGAAGAACCACATCAAGAACGCGATCCGCATCGACTGGACCAAGGACCTCCAGGACCCGGTCCGCCGTGACTTCGTCGACCAGGAGGGCTTCGAGAAGCTCCTGTCGGAGAAGGGCATCGCCAACGACACCCTGGTGATCCTCTACGGCGGCAACAACAACTGGTTCGCCTCCTACGCGTACTGGTACTTCAAGCTCTACGGCCACGAGAACGTCAAGCTGCTCGACGGCGGCCGCAAGAAGTGGGAGCTGGACGCCCGCGAGCTGGTCGACGGCACCGACGTGCCCGAGCGCGCGAGGACCGCGTACAAGGCGAAGCCGCAGAACACCGCGATCCGCGCCTTCCGCGACGACGTGGTCAAGGCCATCGGCGCGCAGAACCTGGTCGACGTCCGCTCGCCCGACGAGTTCTCCGGCAAGCTGCTCGCCCCGGCCCACCTGCCGCAGGAGCAGTCCCAGCGTCCGGGCCACGTCCCCTCCGCAAAGAACATCCCGTGGTCCAAGAACGCCAACGACGACGGCACCTTCCGCTCGGACGAGGAGCTGAAGGCCCTCTACGCCGACGAGGACGTCGACCTGGGCAAGGACACCATCGCCTACTGCCGCATCGGTGAGCGCTCCGCGCTGACCTGGTTCGTGCTGCACGAGCTGCTGGGCGTGGAGAACGTCAAGAACTACGACGGCTCCTGGACCGAGTACGGCTCCCTGGTGGGCGTGCCGATCGAGCTGGGCTCCGGCAAGTAACCGCCCGACCGACCTCTCAAGACCTCTCTTCAGGAGTACGCCATGTGTGGAGCGAAGGCCGGCGGCCCCGACGCCTCGACGATCAAGCCCGGTGAGACGACGATCCAGGGGCAGGTGACCCGCGACGGCGAGCCGGTGACGGGCTACGTGCGCCTGCTCGACTCGACCGGTGAGTTCACCGCGGAGGTGCCGACCTCCGCCACCGGCCAGTTCCGGTTCTACGCGGCCGAGGGCACCTGGACCGTGCGCGCCCTCGTTCCCGGCGGCACCGCCGACCGTACGGTCGTGGCGCAGCAGGGCGGCCTCGCGGAGGTCGCGATCGCGGTCTGAGACCGCCGAGCACGCGGAGGGCCGCACCCGGGGTTGGACGCCAGGGGTGCGGCCCTCCGGCCTGCCCGCGCGGGCCCGGCGGACCTACCCTGGACACATGTACGCACGCCGTCGTCACGCGTATTTCGCCATGATGGGCACCTGCATCGGGCTGTTCGTCCTGGCCTGGGGAGTCGTGCGCATCTGGTCCGTGCCGGCCGCCGTCGGCATGTGCCTGTTCGCCATGGTCATCCCGCCGGTCGCCGCCATGGTCGCCAACCGGCGCGGCCCCGAGGACCGCTGGTGGGACGACCCGTCCGGCGACCCGAAGTCCGACGAGTGGTGGGACGAGCTGGACGGCAAGAAACGCCACTGACCGGCGGTGCCTTCAAGGCGCGGGGTGCGCGGGGCCGCTCAGTAGACGAGCGCCTGCGTCCCGTCCCCCAGCGCCTCCTGCACGAAGACCTGCGCCCCGGCGATCCGCACGCCCTCGATCACGTCCCGCTCGGTGATGTCCCGGCGGGCCGCGCACTGCGTGCACAGCGTGATCCGCCCCGCCGCGAGGATCGCGTCGATCAGATCGGGCAGCGGCGCCGCGTGCGGCAGCTCGAACTCGGCCGCCCGCCCCGGCAGCGCGAACCACGACGACTCCCCGGTCAGCCACAGCGACACGTCCACCCCGCTGGCCACGGCCACCGACGCGACCGTGAACGCCTGCGAGCACCGCTCGGGGGCGTCCGCCCCGGCCGTCACCTTGATCACGAGCTTCTTCGCCATGGCTGAATCGTAATCAATTCCCTTACAACTCCATGCATGACCCATGTGTCTCCTGTGCAGCGCGCACACGAAAGGCGCGCTCCATACTGTGGGGGCACGTCGTGGAAGTACCGGAAAGACCGAGTTCCGCACCCGAGAGGGCGCCGGACCGACCACCGCGCCGGCTCCGGCGCACCCTGCTGCTCGTCGCCGCGGCGGCCGTGCTCGGCGTGGTCGCCGGCACCTGCACGGGCTACGCCGTCCAGGCCCACCGCCCGCCCACCCCGCTCCCGCCGCTGTCCCAGCCGGTGGTCGAGCGGGCCGGGGGCGAGGCGGAACCCCTGCCGGCCGCCCAGGACCGCCGCGTGAAGACGGACGGCGACCTGCGCAAGCTGCTGGTCGACCGCCCGAAGGGGGCCAAGGACGGCCGGCTCGCCCCGACCGGAGACGGCTGGATGGGCCTGCTGGAGTACGCGGACGAGTTCACCAGCCCGAAGAAGGCGTTCAGCAACAACATCGCGGAGCAGTTCCGGCGGGCGGCCGTCGTCCGGTGGGAGACCGACGGCACGCATCAGGTCGAGGTCCGTCTCGTGCAGTACCGCCAGGAAGAGGAACTGACCGCCGAGGACAGCGCGGAGGGGGACATCTACTGGCGGAACGGGAGACCCGCGGCCACCGCTGGCCGATCCCGGGCACCGGCGCGGGCATGGCGTTCGCGGACACCGAACCGGACCGTAAGCCGGGATACGTCCCGGTGTACGGGGCCGAGGCGCACGCCTGGCGCGGCGACATCGTGATGGAGATCTACGTCTACGACACCAAGCCGATCACCAAGAAGGAGATCATGAGTCTGGCCGAGCGGCAGATGGGGCGGCTGTGAACGAGAACCACCCGGACCAGCCCGCACACTCGCCCTCCCCGGACCGTCCGGACCAGCCGGACCACCGGGACCGGACGGCCGCCCCCGCACCGCGCCGCCGCCGGGCGGGCCTCGTCACCGGATGCGCGGCGCTGCTCCTGGCGCTCGTCGGCGGCACCGGCTACACCGTCGCCGTCGTGCGCGACGCCGACCGTTCCCCGGGGGCGCCGGTCTGGCGCATGCCGAAACCCGCAGCCGCCGGGCAGCGGCAGGGCGCGGCCACCGGTCTGAAGGGGATGCTGCTGCCGTACGGCACCCAGGAGTTCGTGCGCGGCCCGGACATCGGTGAGTTCGGGGCCGACGCCGAGCTGAGCGGGGCGCAGGCCACCGAACTGCGCAAGCAGGCGCTGCGGAACCTGCCCCTGTCCCAGCGTCGCCAACTGGCGAAGGAGATCGACAAACAGCAGGTCAAAGGCATGGCGATGCGCAGCTACCTCAGCAACGGCGACGCGGTCGGCAACGCCTACTACGCCGACCACGCCTTCACCGTCGAGATCGTGCTCGCCCGGATGGGCAGCAGCCGGACCGTGCGCTCCGTCGCCGGGTTCCAGCAGCAGCTCTTCGAGGCCCTGAAGGTCTTCCGGGCCGGTCCGAGGATCGAGGGGCACAAGAACGCGCGGTGCTTCCTGCCGCCCACGGACTCCAAGGAGAAGCTCGACGCGATGACCTGCTCCGCGTACGAGGGCGACGTCCTGGTCAGCGCGACCATGCAGGCGGCCAAGCCGCTCGACACGAAGGGCGCGGCCGAGATGCTCCGCGACCAGCTCGACCGCATCAAGGAACCGGGGCAGGCGGTATGACCGAACAGAGCACGGACCAGAACGCCCGGAGTACCCCCGCCCCGGGGGCCACCACCGAACCGGCCACCATCGAACCGGCCGAGACCGTGACCGGCCCGGATGCCGTGTCCGGCCCGGATGCCGTGTCCGGCGCCGAGGCCGGAAGCGCGCCCGAGATCGCGCCCGCCCCCGCCGGACCGCCCCCGCCCGTCCGCAAGGACCGCCCGCGGCTGCGGGCCCTGCTGCGGTGGACCGCCGCCGTCGCCGTGTTCGCGGCGGCCGGTGCCGGGACGGCGTACGGCGTCACCCGCATGGACCGCACGGACGTGCCCGGCCTCGCCACCGCCTCCGACGGCCGCTGGGACTACCCGTCGATCGTCAAGCCGCCCTTGCTGCCCGGCCGTCCCGCGGTGGACGACGCGGACAACACCGCCGGGGCGCACTACACCGACCTGCGCGCCCTGGTGCTGCCCGCGCCGCACGGCGCCCACGAGGACACGGCCCTGCGGGGCGCCGGCGGCTGGCTGGCGACGAAGGACTTCCTGACCGCGTACGCCCGCCCGCAGGACCGGGAGAAGTTCGGGCAGCAGCTGACCGACCACGGGCTGCGGCACGTCGCCGCCCGCGGCTGGACCACGGCGGACGGCACGCGGACGCGGATCTACCTGCTGCAGTTCGACACCGCGGCCGTCGTGCAGCACCTGTACGACGACGGGCTCTCGCAGTCCGGCGGCCCCGGGTACGAGCTGGCGGGTGTCGACCGGTCCGTCTTCGACAACGGGTTCCCGACCGGGGCCCGGGTGGACGGCGTCGAACGCGTCGCCTACGCCGAGGCCAAGCCCTACGGCGCCGAGCAGACCCGCCAGGCGTACCTCCGCGCGGGTGACGTCCTCGCCCTGGTCGTGCAGTCCCGCAAGGGCTCCGCGGCCGCCGTCCCCTTCCAGCAGACGGTGACGCTCCAGAGCGAACTGCTCGGCTGAGCCGCCGGGGGAGCACCTCGCCGAGAGGGCCGGGCCCACGCCTACTAAGCTGGGGTCCGGCCCTGAGTACGTACGTACCGCACCGCGCTCGACAAGGAGCACCCCGTGGAGATCTTCTTCGAAACCCTGCTGGTCCTGGTCTGCGTCGGCGTCCTCGCCTTCGCCTACCTGACCGTGAAGAAGCTGTACCAGGGCCAGCGCTGACCACGTCCAGGAGTCCCCGCTCATGATCGAGATCCCGTCCGACCTCCACAAGGACCTGGTCCCCCTCGCGTTCCTGCTCGGCGACTGGGCCGGCGCCGGTGTGCACGACTTCCCCGGGTCCCAGAAGTGCAACTTCGGCCAGGAAGTCTCCTTCACCCATGACGGGCGGGACTTCCTGGAGTACCGCTCGCACACCTGGGTGCTGGACGACGAGGGCAACAAGGTGCGCCCGCTGGAGTCCGAGTCCGGCTTCTGGCGGATCGACGCCGAGCGCAAGGTCGAGGTCACGATGACCCGCGACGACGGCGTCATCGAGATCTGGTACGGCGAGATGGCCGACAAGAAGCCGCAGATCGACCTGGTCACGGACGCCGTGGCCCGCACCCCCGCCTCCGCCCCCTACACCGGCGGCAAGCGGCTGTACGGCTACGTCAAGAGCGACCTGATGTGGGTCGGCGAGAAGCAGACCCCCGAGGTCGAGCTGCGCCCCTACATGTCGGCCCACCTCAAGAAGGTCGTCACCCCGGAGGAGGTCGAGCGCTGGGCCAAGGCCCTCCCCGACGACCTCCCGGACGACGGCATCGCCTTCTTCAAGTAGGGCCCCCGGCCCCAGGGCCTAGACTCGTGGTGTGGTGAGCACCGACTGGAAGAGCGACCTCAGGCAGCGCGGCTACCGGCTGACGCCGCAGCGGCAACTCGTGCTCGAAGCCGTGGACACCCTCGAACACGCGACCCCCGACGACATCCTGTGCGAAGTACGCAAGACGGCGTCGGGGGTCAACATCTCCACCGTCTACCGCACCCTGGAGCTGCTGGAGGAGCTGGGCCTGGTCAGCCACGCCCACCTCGGGCACGGTGCGCCGACCTACCACCTGGCCGACCGCCACCACCACCTCCACCTGGTCTGCCGCGACTGCGACAACGTGATCGAGGCCGATGTCGAGGTGGCCGCCGAGTTCACCGCGAAACTGCGGCGGCAGTTCGGGTTCGACACCGACATGAAGCACTTCGCGATCTTCGGCCGCTGCGCGGACTGCTCACGGAAGGGCGCGGACCCGGCGTCGTAGGCTTGCCCGTATGAAGAGCCCCCTGCTGTCGCTGCCCGGCGCCGTCCCCGCCGAAGGTGTGGACGAAGGCGTCGCCGCGCACTACGGCGACCTGTTCCGCGAACAGCGCTCTCTCGCGGACGGCGCCGGTTTCGTGGACCTGTCGCACCGCGGTGTCGTCGCCGTCTCTGGCGAGGACCGGCTGAGCTGGCTGCACCTGCTGCTCACCCAGCACGTCAGCGATCTGCCCGCCGGCCGGGCCACCGAGGCGCTGATCCTCACCGCCCACGGCCATATCGAACACGCGCTCTATCTGGTCGACGACGGCGAGACCGTCTGGGCGCATGTGGAGCCCGGCACCCAGGAGGCGCTGATCGCCTACCTGGAGTCGATGAAGTTCTTCTACCGCGTCGAAGTCGCCGACCGCACCGCCGACTTCGCCGTGGTGCACCTGCCGGCCGGTTCGATCGCCGGGGTCCCCGAGGGCGCCGTCGTCCGGGAGACCCCGTACGGCCGTGATCTGTTCCTGCCCCGCGAGGACCTGGAGTCCTACGCGGCCGAGGCCGGGCCGCCCGCCGGGATCCTCGCCCACGAGGCGCTGCGCGTCGAGCAGCACCGCCCGCGCGTCGGCTTCGAGACCGACCACCGCACCATCCCGCACGAGCTGGGCTGGATCGGCACCGCCGTGCACCTCCAGAAGGGCTGCTACCGGGGACAGGAGACGGTCGCCCGGGTGCAGAACCTGGGCAAGCCGCCGCGCCGCCTGGTCTTCCTCCACCTCGACGGCAGCGAGGTGCACCTGCCCGCGCACGGCACCGAGATCCGGCTCGCCGACGAGGGTCCGGACGGGCGCCGCGTCGGCCAGATCACCACCTCGGCGCGCCACCACGAGCTGGGCCCGGTCGCCCTCGCCCTGGTCAAGCGGAACGTCCCGGTGGACGCCCGGCTGATGGCGGGGGACACGGCGGCGGCCCAGGAGACCGTCGTCGAGCCGTAGGCTCCCGCGCCACCTGGCTCAGATCTCCAGCAGGACGGTGAACGGGCCGTCGTTCGTCAGCGACACCCGCATCCGCGCGCCGAACCGGCCCGTCGCCACCGTCGCGCCCAGCGCGCGGAGCTGCGCGACCACCTCGTCGACGAGCGGCTCGGCCGCCGCGCCGGGCGCCGCCGCGTTCCAGGTGGGGCGGCGGCCCTTGCGGGCGTCGCCGTAGAGCGTGAACTGGCTGATCACCAGCAGCGGCGCGCCGATGTCGCTGCACGACTTCTCGTCGTGCAGCATCCGGACCGACCACAGCTTGCGGGCGAGCTGCGCCGCCTTCTCCTCGGTGTCCTCGTGGGTGACGCCGACGAGGACGCACAGCCCCTCGCCCTCGATCGCCCCCACCGTCTCGCCGTCCACGACGACACTCGCGCCGTCCACCCTCTGCACCACTGCACGCATGCCGACCATGATGCCCGACGTCCATATCGTGCTTCTTTATGCTTCGTAACCCCCCATCTGGGGCGGATCGGGGGCACTCGGTCACATACTGGCCACTCGGGGTGGCACGATGCTTCCGTACGCGCCGGTCGAGGGGACGGTTGAGGCGCATGAGCACATCGAGTACCGAGCAACAACCGCAGTCCGGGGCGGTGCCGCCGCTGTGCGCGGCCGTCGCGGAGCCCACCGCCCACCGGCCGCCGGTGCAGCGTACCGACAGCCCGCCCGTGGTGGACCCGCGTCCGGCGCGGGAGGAGGATCCGGCGGACTGCGACCTGACCGTGCTGAGCCTGCCGGAGCTGCGCGCGCTGCGCCGGGCGGCGCAGCGGGACGAGGCCGACCTGAGCTATGTGCGGCGGCTGCTCCAGGGGCGGATCGACATCCTCCGCGCGGAGCTGGCGCGGCGGGGCTGCCGGGACCGGCTCTCCGAGGGCGAGGCCGGGTTCGTGTCGGCCGTGGAGGGCGCCGGGGCGTCCGTCGTCGAGCGGCTGGCGGAGATCCTGCGGGACGCGCCCGCCCGGCAGCGCTCCTCGGCCCGGCACGTCACCGTCGGCACCCCGTACGGCGAGGAGTACCGGCGGCTGTCCGCCGAGATGCTCGCCGAGGTCGAGCTGTCCGACCTGGACGCGCGCACCGACCTGGAACTGGGCGCGGGGATGGCCCGGCTCGTGCGCTACGAGCAGCGGGTGTCCGTCCGCCGCCACCGGCTCCAGCGCACCGCCGACGGATGCAGCGCGGAGATCGCCCGCAGATACCGCGACGGCGAGGCCCAGGTGGACGACCTGCTGCTGTGATCCCGGGGGCGCGCGGCCGGAGCGCGCCCCGGCCGCCGGAAATGCCCGCGACACCTCCTGTCCGCACCGCCTACGGTCGGACCATGACCACCGGCGACCAGCTCCCCCTCGACGTCCGCCCCGTCACCGAGGCGGAGATCCCCGACTGGACCCGCGCGCTGAACACCGGGTTCCTGCGCAGTCCGGAGGTCTCCGACGCGGAGATCGCCGACCGCCGTTCCTCCATCGACCCGGCCCGGACGCTCGGCGCCTTCGACCGGGGCCGGTGCGTGGCGACCTTCCGGTCCTTCGCGCAGGAACTGACCGTGGTCGGCGGCGCCACCGTCCCCGCCGACGCCGTCACGAGCGTCACGGTCACCGCCACCCACCGCCGCCGCGGCCTGCTGACCCGCATGATGGCGCGGGACCTGTCGGCGGCCCGGGAGCGCGGTGACGTCGTCGCCACGCTGATCGCCGCCGAGTACCCGATCTACGGCCGCTACGGCTTCGGCCCCGCCACCTGGGCCACCGAGTGGACGATCGACGTGCCCCGGGCCGGCCTCGACGCGCGCCGCCCGGCCCCGGACGGCGGCGGCCGGGTCGACCTCGTGGACGCCGACGACGTCCGCAAGCTCGGCCCCGAGCTGCACGAGCGGCTGCGCCGCGTCCAGCCGGGCGCGATCGACCGTACGGAGCGCTGGTGGCAGGTGAACACCGGAGCGGTGCGCCTGGACCGCAGTCCGTGGACCGAGCCCTTCCACGCCGTGTACCGCGCGGCGGACGGCACGGTCGAGGGGCTGGCCGCCTATGTCTGCGACGACACCTGGACGGACGCCAAGCAGCCGCTGAACACCGCGACGGTGAAGAGCCTGATCGCCGTCTCCCCGGCCGCCGAGCGCGCGCTCTGGCTGCATGTGTGCGCGACGGACTGGGTGGTGAAGGTCAAGAGCGGCCGGCGCGCCCCGGACGACCTGCTCCCCTTCCTCCTGCCCGACCCGCGCGCCGCCGTGATCACCACCCAGGCCGACTGGCTGTGGGTGCGGATCCTGGACGTCGTACGGGCGCTGGAGGCGCGCACCTACGCGGGGCGGGGCTCGCTGGTGCTGGAGATCGCGGACGAGGCGGGCGGCTGGGCGCGGGGCCGCTGGCTGCTGGAGGCGTCGCCCGAGGGGGCGTCCTGCGCGCCGACCACGCGCTCCGCCGATCTGACGCTGGACGTCCGGGAACTGGCACCGCTGTGGCTCGGTGACGAGTCGGCGGTGCGGCTCGTGGCGCTGGGCCGGGTCCGGGAAGAACGAGCGGGCGCCGCCCGACTGGCCGACGCCCTGCTCCGCACGTCCCGGCGACCGTGGTGCCCGGACATGTTCTGAACGCTCCTTCCCGCCGGTGACCGAGGCAGGGGTGACGCATCCGTAGCGTGCTGTTCTGTTGTGGCTGTGCGGGTGGACCTTCTTCAGTTGTGGCTGTGCTGTCCGCGCCCTCGGCGCGGCTGTTCAGTTGTGGCTGTGCGGCGCCGCGACCGTGCTCCCGGCTCCCCTCCGGAGGGAAACGCGGTCCGGCGTCGTTCTCATGTCACCGTGGAGCCAACCAGCCGAAGCTCCGACCAGGTCGGCCGAGTTGGCTGCCAACTCTACTTTTCTTATCTCCACTTGGGCGCGACTTATAACCACCTTCTGGGGAACTGCCCCAAGATGGCGGGAAGTTGTACGGTGCGGACGTGGACCCCGAACACGCCTTCGGCCCGGGGCGGGAGAGCATCCCGCGGCGGCGGAGACCGCCGCGCGAGGTGGCCGACGAACTGCGGCAGCGGATCAGGAGCGGCGCGCTGCCCCCGGGCGCGCGGCTGCCCGCGCAGGCGGTGCTGGCCGCGGAGTTCGGCGTCGAGCGCGCGACCGTGCGGCAGGCCCTGCGCACCCTGGCGGCGGAGCACCTGCTCTCCCAGGTCACCCGGGGCAGACCGGCGTTCGTCACCGGTCACCCGGAGCGCGCCCCGGCCGGCGCCCCGGCGCCCCCGCTGCCCACCACCGCCGCGCTCGCGCCCCGGATCACCGCCGCCTTCGCCGCCCCCCATGTGCGGGTCGACGCGCTCTGCCTGACCGCCGTCTCGCTGACCCTCGCCCTCGGCGAGCCGCTGCGCCAGATCCACGCCGGACGGCTGAAACCGGCCACGATCGACGTGCGGGTGCTGGTGCCGTCGCGGAACATCCCGCTGGCCTTCCCGGTGTCCGCGGAGGGCCGGGGAAGGGGCGGGCGGGACGACGCGGTGCACCGGCGCTGGCTGGAGATGCGCAACGCCCAGGGCCGGGTGCTGCGGCACAATCTGCTGTCCCTGCGCGCCACCCACGGCATCGACGTGCGCGTGACCTTCCGCGCGCTGCCCTTCACCCCGCCCGTCAAGCTCTACCTGCTGGGCCGCGCCGAGGCGCTGTTCGCGTACTACACCGTGGGGCGCCGCGAGGAGGAGATCGACCACGCGCCCCGGCCGCTGTACGACGCGCAGGGCACCCGGTCGGTGCTGTTCTCCTTCACGGCGGGCGCGGGCCCGCGCGACACGGCGTTCGTCGGGCAGTCGCGGCTGTGGTTCGACGCGCTGTGGGGCACGATCAGCTCGGAGCTGACGCTCACGGGCTGACCGCGCCCGGCGCCCGGCTCACAGGGCGGGCCCGGCGAGCAGCAGCGCCAGGAGCACCGCGCCGGCCGAACTGACCGTGTGGTTCTTCGCCTTGGTGCCGACGGTGAGCAGCACGAGGCCGACCATGCCCGCGGCGCCGTACCGCCACTGGACGAACTGCTCGAAGCCGACGGCGAGGACGGCGGAGACAAGAGCGAGGACGGGCACGGTGGTTCCCCCTTACCTACCTGGCTGGCCGGAAAACTCCCACCAACTCCCCCGAGTTGGCAGCCAACTCACTTCTAGTTGTCCCCACTTGGTCGATACCGATAAACAAGTTTCGAACAACTCCCGCCAGGTGGATCAAAGTTGTACCGTTTGGTCGTGACCCATGAGGACCTGGCCGTGGACGGCAGTCGGAGACGCTCTCCGCAGGAGATCGCCGACACCCTGCGCGAGCGGATCCGCGCGGGCGAGCTGAGGCCGGGCGACCGCCTGCCCACCCAGGCCGAACTCGCCGAGGAGTTCGGCGTGGAGCGCGGCGCCGTGCGCCAGGCCCTGCGGTCACTGCAGAGCGACGGCCTGCTCAGCAACGTCAGCAAGGGCAGCCCGCCGAGGATCGCCGACGCCGCCCCCGTACGCGAGGAGCCGCAGCCGACCATGGTCGGCCTCGCCCCCCGGCTGACCGAGGTGTTCGCCGGCCGCCGGGTGCGCATCGACGTCGTCTGCCACACGGCGGAGACCCTGATGGTGGCCATGGGCGAGCCGCTGCGCCTCATCCACGAGGGCCGTATGCGCCCCGACTCGATCGACGTACGGGTGCTGGTGCCCTCCCGGAACATCGCGCTGGCCTTCCCGGTGTCCGTGACCGGACCGGGCGAGGACGACGCGGTGCACCGGCGCTGGCTGGAGATGCGCAACGCCCAGGGCCAGGTGCTGCGGCACAATCTGCTGTCCCTGCGCGCCACCCACGACATCGACGTGCGCGTCACCTTCCGCGCGCTGCCCTTCACCCCGCCCGTCAAGCTCTACCTGCTGGGCGGCGAGGAGGCCCTGATGGGCTACTACACCCTCACCCGGCGCGCGGAGGACTGGGGCGAGCAGACCCTCGACATGTACGACGCCCTCGGCTCCAAGTCCCTGCTGTTCTCCTTCACCAGACGGGCCGGGCACCGCGACGCCGCGTTCGTCGAGGAGTCCCAGAAGTGGTTCGACGCCCTCTGGGAAACCATCACCACGGACCTGACACTCTCCTAGTGACTTCTGACACGACGCAGACGGAGAGCAGGGCGCTGCGGGAACTGGTCTCCCGGGCGCAGGTGGTCCTCTGGGACTTCGACGGCCCGGTCTGCCGGCTCTTCGCGGGGCACTCGGCGGAGCGGGTGGCGCACGGCCTGCTGGACTGGCTCGGCGAGCAGGGCCTGCACGGACTGCTGAGCGAGGCCGAACGCGAACCGCTGGACCCGCACGCCCTGCTGCGCGCGGTGGACCGCCGCCGCCCGCGCAGCGACCTGGTGACGGAGCTGGAGGAGCGCCTCACCCAGGAGGAGCTGAAGGCCGCCGCCAGCGCCATGCCGACCCCGTACGCCGATCCGCTGATCCGCACCTGGACCGCCGTCGGCGCCCGGCTCGCCGTCACCAGCAACAACTCCCCGGCCGTGGTGCGCGCCTACCTCCAGGGCCGCGGACTGCTGCCCTGCTTCGCTCCGCACCTGTACGGCCGCACCGCCGAGCTGCACCACCTCAAGCCCCACCCGCACTGCCTCCAGCGCGCGCTGAACGCCATGGGCGCGGCCCCCGCCTCCGCCCTGATGATCGGCGACACCCCCACCGACCTCCGGGCCGCCGAGCGGGCGGGCGTCCCCTTCCTCGGCTACGCCCGCAACCCGGGCAAGAGCAAGATCCTCGCGGCGGCGGGCGCGCGGATGATCGTCCACTCCTTGGACACCCTGCTGGCGGCGCTGCGCCCCGCGTGACCTCGGGCGGGGCGCGCGACGGGGGCGTACGGGGGGCGCGTCGGGGCCCGGAGGACGGGACACGAGTGAGACGCGAGAGGTTCGCTGCGCGCCGCGTGCCGGGTGGGGGTAGCGTGTTCCCACTTCTGCACCCTTCGGAGGGGTTCGCCCCTTCGGCAGGGCTCGTTCCTCAGAGGGTCCACGCAGAGGGTTCACGGCGAGAGAGAACGGGCGATGCCGCTCGAACTGGCTTCCAGCGCCCGGCTGCACGCGGTCGAGGCGAGTGGTGACGAGAGCAGGGTCGAGGGACCGCTGCGGGGCTACCACCACGAGACCTATGTGTTCCCGCTGGCGGGCGAGGCGGGCGCGCTGCGCCCCGGCCGGTGGAAGTGCCGGGAGCCGCGCGGCGACCTGCTCTGGTTCGACCGCCGCTGCTTCGCCTCCGAGGAGCAGCTGCTGTCCGCCCTGCGGGGGCGGATCGGCCGGATCCCGGAGCTGGTCGAGGTCGGCGGCACCCGGCTCCAGCGGTTCATCGAGGGCCGCACGCTCGGCGCGCTGTGCCCGTCCGGCAACGCCGTACCGGGCGATCTGTTCCGGCAGACCGCCGCCCTGTTCGGCGAACTGATCGCGGTGACCCCGGGCATGCTCGCCGTGGAGCGCCGCTGCGCGGCCGAGGACCGCCCGGCCGACGGGGACACCGCCGCCTTCCTGGAGCGGCTGGTCCTGTTCGCCGAGGAGCGGGTCTACGCCCGCAACCTCGCGGAGTTCGGCGGCCTCTTCACCGATCTGCGGATCGACGCGGAGGTGTTCAAGCGGCTGCGCAAGCACCTCAAGGGGCTGCGCGAGCGCCCGTTCTGCCTGCTCCACGCCGATCTGCACCGGGAGAACTTCATCGTCGACGCGGAGCGCCGGCTGTGGACCATCGACTGGGAACTGGCCATGCTGGGCGACCCGCTGTACGACCTCGCCACCCATCTGTACCTGATGCGCTACCCGCGCTGGCAGGCGCGCCGGATGACGCAGGCGTGGTGCCGCACCGCCGAGGCCGTACGCCCCGGCAGCTCCCGCGGCTGGGAGCACGACCTCGGTCTGCTCGTGGACTTCAAGCGGGCCCAGTCGGTCTTCACCGACGTGATCCGTACGGCGCTGTCGCTCGGCTCCGGAGCGGAGCCCGACCGGCGCGGGCTCGCCGCGCTGGGCGGCCGGCTGCACCGGATCCTGGCGGCCGCCGCCCTCCCGCTGGCGCTGGAGTCGGTGCCCTCGCCCGCCCGCGTCGCGGCCGCCCTCGCGCGCTGGCACCGTACGCACGGACGGCACGCGCCGCACGGCGCACGGCAGGGCCACCGCGCCCCGTGACCCGTCCGCGCCCCGTGACCCGTCCGCGGCGCGGGACACCGGCCGGCGCTGCGTAGGCTCGCCCCATGAGCGAGACGGACAGGACCGGCGGCGGGGCGGGGCTGCGGGAGCGCAAGCGGCGGCAGCGGTACCAGGCGGTGTCGGACACCGCCGTACGGCTCTTCCTGGAGAAGGGGTTCGACGCGGTGTCGGTGGCGGAGGTGGCCGCCGCCGCCGAGATCTCCAAGCCGACCCTCTTCCGCTACTTCCCGGCCAAGGAGGACCTGGTCCTGCACCGGATCGCCGACCACGAGGACGAGGCCGCGCGAGTGGCCGCCGCCGCGCCCGCCGCGCCGGTGGACGCGCTGCGCCGGCACTTCCTCGACGGACTGGACCGCGACGATCCGGTGACCGGCCTCAACGACCACCCCCAGGTGCTCGCCTTCCACGCGCTCCTGTACGGCACCCCCTCCCTGGTCGCCCGCGCCCACACGCACCTGGAGCGCTCCGAGGCCGCGCTCGCCGAAGCGCTCGGCGGCGGCCTCGACGCCCGGCTGGCCGCCGGGCAGATCATCGCCGTGCAGCGGATCCTCGCCCAGGACAACTGGCGGCGGATCGCGGCCGGGGAGCCCCTGGAGGACGTACGGCCCGAGGCGGTGGCGGCGGCCGAGCGGGCGTTCGCCCGGCTCGCGGGCTGCCTGCCGGACCTCGTGCCGCGGGAACCGGCGCCACGTGGTGAGACTGAGTAAAAAATGTAACTCGGTAACGCTAATTGGGTAGGGTGGGCGGAATGACGCCACCCGACCCTGCTCCCGGCCCCGTCCCGGCCGCCGCGCTCGCCGCCGAGCGCGCCCACCACGACACCTGCCGCGCCGCCCTCGCCGCCATGGTCGAGGGCGCCGGGGAACAGGTCGTCGTCAGTGAGGACGTCTCCGCCTCCGGGGCGGACGCCGAAGTCCTCGGGTACCGGCTGCGCAGCCGCGCCAAGGCCCTGCGCGAACTCCCCGAAGGCCCCCTCTTCTTCGGCCGCCTCGACTTCGCCGCCGGCCACCCCGACCACAGCGGCCAGAGCTACCACGTGGGCCGGCTGCGGATCACCGAGGCGCCGACCGCCCCGCCGCTCGTCGTCGACTGGCGCGCCCCCGTCTCCCGCGCCTTCTACCGGGCGAGCGCCCGCGACCCGCAGGGCGTCGCCGTCCGCCGCCGCTTCGGCTGGGCACCGGGCAGCCGCGGCGACTCCGCCGACCTGACCGGCCTGGAGGACGAGCACCTGGGCCGCGGCAAGTCCCGTACCAGCGACATCGTCGCCCGCGAGATCGAACGCCCCCGCATCGGCCCCATGCGGGACATCGCCGCCACCATCCAGCCCGAGCAGGACGACCTCGTCCGCGCCGCCCTGGACACCACCGTCTGCGTCCAGGGCGCCCCCGGCACCGGCAAGACCGCCGTCGGCCTGCACCGCGCCGCCTACCTGCTCTACACCCACCCGCGGCGCCTGACGCGCAAGGGCCTGCTCATCCTCGGCCCCAACCGCACCTTCCTCTCCTACATCGCCGAGGTGCTGCCCGCCCTCGGCGAGAGCGGCGTACGGCAGTCGACCGTCGCCGAGGAGATCGCCCGCCACCCGCTCACCGGCCGCCCGGAGGTACGCGCCGAGGACGGCGGACCGGCCGCCCGCGTCAAGCACGACGCCCGGATGGCGCGGGTGCTGCGCCGGGCGCTGTACGCGCGCGTGAGCACCGAGGGCGTCGGCCCCCTCGTCGTGGCCGACGGCTCCTACCGCTGGCGCGTCCCGGCGGGCGCGCTGGCGCGGATCGTCACCGATGTGCGCGCCGAGCGGGTGCCGTACGCCATCGGCCGCGAACGGGTCCGCACCCGCGCCGTCCGCCTCCTCCAGGAGCAGGCCGAACGCCGCTCCGGACCGCGCCCCGCCTCCTGGGTGCGCCGCACGGAACGGGCCCACGCGCTCAGCGCCTACGTCGACGCCGTGTGGCCCGCGGTCCGGCCCGAGCAGGTCGTCGCCGCGCTCCTCGCCGACCCGGCCGTGCTGGCGCGCGCGGCGGACGGCCTGCTCGACGCCGGCGAGCAGCGGGCCCTGCTGTGGGCCCGGCCGCCCCGCTCGTACCGGACCGCCCGCTGGTCGGCCGCCGACCTGGTCCTGCTGGACGAGGTCGCCGGGCTGATCGAACACCCCGAGGGCTACGGACACATCGTCGTCGACGAGGCCCAGGACCTCTCGCCCATGGAGTGCCGGGCCATCGCCCGCCGGGCGCCCTACGCCTCGCTGACGGTCCTCGGCGACCTGGCCCAGGGCACCACGCCCTGGGCCGCCGGGACCTGGTCCGAACTGCTCGCGCACCTGGGCAGGCCGCAGGCGCCGGTGGTCCGGCTGATCACCGGCTTCCGGGTGCCGCGCGCCGTCGTCGAACTGTCCAACCGGCTGCTGGCCCGGCTCGACGCGGACGTGCCGCCCGCCCGTTCGCTGCGCGGCGACGGGGAACTGCGGCTGCGGGAGGTGGTCGCCGACGGGACCGCCGACGGACCGGTGGGCGGTGCTCTGACGGCCGCGGTCGTGGCGGCAGTACGCGACGCGCTGGCCCGGGAGGGCTCGGTGGGCGTGATCACCGCGGACGCAGAGACCGGCCGGACGCTGGCCGCGCTCGCCGCGGCCGGGATCCCCGCCGCCGGACCGGACGGACCGAACGGACCGAACGGACCGAACGGACCGAACGGACCGGACGGACCGGACGGACCGGACGGACCGGACGGACCGGATGGCGGCGGATCACCGGGCTCCGGCTCGGGGCCCCGGCCCCCGGCCAGGGTCACCGTGCTGCCGGCCGGCCTCGCCAAGGGACTGGAGTACGACCACGTCGTCGCCGTCGAACCGGCGGCGATCGCCGAGGCCGAGGGCCGGGGCCTGAACCGGCTGTACGTGGTGCTGACCCGGGCGGTGTCCCGGCTGGACGTGGTGCACGCGCGGCCGCTGCCGTTCTGAGGTCAGGCCGGACCGGACGCACGGCCTCCGGCGTCGAGCAGCGGCACCAACTGCTCCTCCTCGTACGTGAGATGGGCTTCCAGCTCCTCGGTCAGCCGGACCACCTCGGCGCGGGCGTCCGCCGCGCCGCCGTCACCGGACCCGGCGCCCGAGACCGCCCGCCGCAGCCGCTCCACCAGCTCGGCGATCCGCACGTGCTCCGCGCGCAACCGGTCGAGCACCGGGCCGTGTTCCGGATGCCGCTCGGCGAGGAACGGGAACAGCATCGTGTCCTCGCCGGTGTGATGGTGGTGCAGGCCCCGGCAGAAGGTGAGGCAGTTGACGCGCAACTGGGCGCCGAGCGTGCTGCCGCCGCCGGTGGTCATCTCCCGGCGTATCAGCGCGAGTTCGCGGCGGAACGCGTCGTGCACCACCTTGATCGCCGCACCGGGCGAGGAGGCGTTGACCGGCGGCGGTCCGCCGCGCCCGGCCTCGTACAGGGCGACCACGGGAATGATCCGCTCGGTCTTCTCCTGGTAGGCGGCCCAGCCGGGATCGGCCTCCACCGCCCGCGAGAAGGCGCGGTCGCGCTCCTCGCCGGCCAGTACCACCGCCCGCGCCTCGTAGGTGAACGCGCCGCTCTCCACGGTCGCGCGCGGATGGGCGAGGAGGTTGCGGTACCAGTCCGGGTGCCGGGGCGAACCGCCCGCCGAGGCGATGACCAGGACACGGTCGCCGCCGTCCGGGAGGTAGCCGACGGGGGTGGTGTGCGGGGCGCCGCTCCGGGCGCCGGTGGTGGTCAGCAGGAGCAGCCGGGCGTGTTCGAAGGGGCCCGTGAGCCGGCCGCGGTGGGCGCGGAACTCGTCGATGACGTGCTGGTTGAAGTCGTTGGGCATACGGTGGGGTGTCTGCTTTCTCCGTCGTGGGCTTCCGGCGCGCTGCGCGCGCCTCGCGGTGCTGTGTGGAAGACACGGAGAAAACGGCGGGCTCCGGGCCCGCCCGGACCTCACTCGGAGGCCGGGTACCCGACTCGCTCACGGCACAAGGCCGACCCGGCAGTCATACCGTCGACCGTAGCGGGTCGGCCGGGCGCGGGCAACGTACTTTGGCCGGACGCCTCTTGGGAGTACGGCGGACTAGGGTCACCCGCATGACCGACGCAGAGACGACCACCGCGGCCGACTTCCGGGACGTCCCCACCACCACCCTCGCCGACCTGCTGGGCCGCGAGCACGTCATCGACCCCGGGATCCACCCGCTGTGGCAGCCGGTGCCGCGGGTGGCGGGACCGGCGTTCACCGTGCGGTGCCCGCCCGGGGACAACCTCATGCTGCACGCCGCCATCCACCGCGCCGCGCCCGGCTCGGTGATCGTCGTGGAGTCCGGCGACCGCGAGTACGCCCTCGCCGGCGGCAACGTGTGCGCCGTGGCGCGGCGGCGGGGCATCGCCGCCTTCGTCGCCGACGGCCTCGTCCGCGACCTCGCCGAGGTGCGCGAGCTGGGCTTCCCGGTCTTCGCCCGCGGCACCGTCCCGGTCCCCGGCGCCAAGTCGGCGGTACGCCCCCTCAACGAGCCCGTGCGCTGCGGCGGTGTCCTCGTCGCTGCGGGTGACGTCGTCGTCGCCGACGAGGAGGGCATCGTGACGGTCCCCGCCGCCCGCACCGCCGAGATCCTCACCGCGGCCCGCGCCCGCCTCGCCGAGGAGGCCGCCCGGTCCCTGGACGACTGGGAGAAGGACCACCGCACCCGCATCGACACGATCCTCGCCGCACAGGGCTTCCAGGAGAGCTTCGAGTAGGCCGCGGACGGCCTGGCCGCCCGCCCCTCCCGGTGCTGCCCTGCGCGCCTCGGAACGCTCTTGCAAGCGCTGTGCTTGCAATTGTTAGCAAGGGGGGTGCATGGTGGAGGCATGGCATCGCTCAACGTCGGCAATCTCGGTGAGTACCTGCGCGAGCAGCGGCGCAACGCGCAGTTGTCGCTCAGGCAGCTCGCCGATGCCGCCGGGGTGTCCAATCCGTATCTGAGCCAGATCGAGCGCGGGCTGCGCAAGCCGAGTGCGGAGGTGTTGCAGCAGGTCGCCAAGGCGCTGCGGATCTCCGCCGAGACGCTGTACGTACGGGCCGGCATCCTCGATGCCGAGCGCGACCGCGACGAGGTGGAGACGCGCGCCGTCATCCTGGCGGACCCCACGCTCGACGAACGGCAGAAGCAGGTACTGCTCCAGATCTACGAGTCCTTCCGCAAGGAGAACGGGTTCGGGGGCGCCCGCCCCGACGGCGCCGGCGCCGACGACGGTGCCATACCGTCCGGCCGCCCCGCGTCCGCCGAGCGCCGCGACCGTACGTCCGGCGGCAGTGACAGTGAACCGCGGGAGACGGCCGGTTGACCCCGGGGCCCGTACGGGCCCGGCGGCCGACCGCGGTACAGACCACCCTCAGCCGAAAGCGATCCGGGAGGATCATCACCATGGCCATCGCCGACGACCTGCGCAAGACCCTCAGCGACCCCACCCCCCTCTACTTCGCCGCCGGCACCGCCGACCTGGCCCTGCGCCAGGCCCGCAAGGTGCCCGCCCTGGTGGAGCAGCTGGCCGCCGAGGCCCCGGCCAGGATCGACGCCGTGCGCAACACCGACCCGAAGGCCGTGCAGGAGCGGGCGACCGCCCGCGCGAAGGAGGCCGGCGCCCGCGTCAAGGAGACGCAGACGACCGTCCAGAGCCGGGTCACCGAGTTCCTGAACTCGCTGGACACCGACCTGAAGAAGCTCAGCACCAACTTCGACGCCGACCTCAAGCGGCTCGGCGAGAACGCCCAGGACCTCGCCCTGCGCGGCGTCGGCGTCGCCGCCGAGTACGCCGTACGGGCCCGGGAGACCTACGAGAAGGTCGCCGAGCACGGCGAGAAGACCGTCCGCACCTGGCGCGGCCAGGCCGCCGAGGGCATCGAGGACATCGCCGAGGAGGTCGAGGAGCTGGCCGTCGCGGTGGAGCCCGAGCCCCGGCGGACCCGGCCCGAGCCGGTCGTGGTCAAGGACGAGAAGCCCGCCGCCGTGGCGGAACCGGCCGCCAAGCCCGCCGCCGCCAAGCCCGCCGCCGCGAAGAAGGCGCCCGCGAAGAAGGCCCCGGCCGCGCGCCGGACCACCGCCGCCAACGCCCGCAGGACCACCCCGCCGCCCGCCAAGTAGCGGACCGCCCGGGTCGGCGGGCCGGGCACCCTCGGGATGCCCGGCCCGTTCTCCGGGTACGGTGGCCGCACAGGAATCGGAGAGACGGGCGGTGGACGGCATGCTGATGTTGGGCTTCGCGGGGTTCCTGGGGATCCTGAAGATCCTGCTCATGGTCCTGGCCGCGTTCGGGCTGTGCGACGCCGCGATCCGGCGCGAGGACGCGTTCCGCGCGGCCGACAAGCAGAACAAGGCGTTCTGGCTGATCATCCTCGCCCTGGCGCTCGTCGTCAGCTACCTGTTCTCGATCCTGTCGTTCCTGCCGATCATCGGCGTGATCGCGAGCATCGTCTACATCGTCGACGTGCGGCCCGCGGTCAAGCAGGTCTCCGGCGGCGGTGGCGGCGGCTGGGGCCGCCGTCGTGGCGGCAGCAGCAGCGACGGCCCGTACGGGCCGTACAACGGCGGCCGGTAGGACCGCCGCCCGCGGCCGCGGGGGAGTCGCGCCGCGGTCTCCCGCGGCGCGGCTTCCTACGGCTCCCGGTCCAGCAGGACCACCGCCACGTCGTCCGTGAGCTCCCCGCCGTTGAGGGTGCGGACCTCGTGGACCGCCTCCCGCAGCAGATCCTCGCCGCGCAGGCCCTCGGCCAGCTGGCGGCGGACCACGTCCAGCATGCCGTCCTGGCCGAGCCGCTCGCCGTCCTGGCCGGTCCGGCCCTCGATCAGACCGTCCGTGTAGAGCATCAGGCTCCAGCGGGGGCCCAGCTCCACCTGGAGCCGCGGCCAGCGCGCGCCGGACAGCACGCCGAGCGCGGGGCCGTTGTTGTCGTAGGGCAGCAGTCTGGCGGGCCGGTCCGGTGTCATGACCAGCGGTGACGGATGCCCGGCCAGGCACAGGCCCGCGCGGCGCCCGTCCGGCGCGATGTCCACCGTGCACAGCGTCGCGAAGATCTCGTCGTCCGAGCGCTCGTGCTCCAGCACCTGCTGCAACGTGTTCAGCAGGTCGTCGCCGCACAGCCCGGCCAGCGTCAGCGCCCGCCAGGCGATACGCAGCTCCACGCCGAGCGCCGCCTCGTCGGGGCCGTGCCCGCAGACGTCGCCGATCATGGCGTGCACGGTGCCGTCGGGGGTGCGGACGGCGTCGTAGAAGTCGCCGCCGAGCAGCGCGCGCGAGCGGCCGGGACGGTAGCGGGCCGCGAACCGCAGCATCGAACCGTCCAGCAGGGGCGTCGGCAGCAGACCGCGCTCCAGGCGCCGGTTCTCCTGCGCGCGCAGCCGGCCCTCGGCGAGCCGCCGCTCGGCCGTGTCGGAGCGCTTGCGCTCCACCGCGTACCGGATCGCCCGGCTCAGCAGCGGTCCGTCCAGCTCGTCGCGGAGCAGATAGTCCTGGGCGCCGACGCGCACCGCCTCGGCGCCGCGTTCGGCGTCCCCGGACGCGGTGAGCGCGAGCACGGCGTGCCGGGGCGCCAGCTCCAGCACGTGCCGCAGTACGGCCAGCTCGTCGTCGTCCGCGCCCGAGCGGCCCGGGGCGGGCAGCGCCAGGTCCAGCAGGATGCAGTGCACGTCGTCGGTGAGCAGCCGCTCGGCCTCGGTGAGGTTGCGGGCCGTGCGGACGCGGATCGGCTTGCCGGACGCGTCGAGCAGTTCGGGCACGATCGGCGAGCCGCCGGGGTCGTCCTCGATCAGCAGCAGCGTCAGCTGCGCGCCGGAGGGGCCGCCGCCGTGGGACACGGTCTGCGCCTGGCCGCTCTCCGCGGCCGGGATCTCTCTCTGCCGCGGTACGGGCACGGGCATCGTTTCGGTTCCTTCCCTCCCCCCGAGGGCATGGCGGGCACGAGGGACCTCGTTCCACCGACGGGGACCATAGCGGTAGTCGGCGCCGCGGGGGAATGGTGTGAGGCGCGTCGCTCGCGCTTCGGCCGCTGGCATATGCCGCGATCCGTACCGGAGTTGGTCAGGGCGTCGGCCGCCCCGGAATGACGAAGGTCACGTCCAGGGGGGTTTGGCGGCGGCCGGGGGTGCGGTGGATCACATGGCCCAGGTCATCGGGGCGGCACCGCGCGCGGCGCGGCGGGCCGGGGGGCGGGCGGTGTACTGGGGAAACGCGTGCCGGAGGACGCGGGGCGCGGTGCGGTGTCCGCCGGGGCGGGACAGGGGGCGGCCGGGGGCGGGGAGGCGTGCGCCGGTCCGCCCGGCCGGGTGTCGCTCGGGTGCCGTTCGGGTGCTGTTTGGCCGGTTCCGGCTTCCCGGTCCCGGCCGGGGCGTGCGCCGGGCTGCCGGACCCCCCCCTCGTACGAACCCGTCCTCTCAGGACGCGTCCGGGCGTACGACCCCCAGGATCGGCATCGTGCCCGCGCCCGCGAGGGTCACCGTGCGGCCGGGGCGCGGGGCGTGGACGATCCGGCCCTTGCCGACGTACATCGCGACATGGCTGGCGTCGCCGAAGTAGATGATCAGGTCACCGGGCCGCATGTCCTTCACGGACACGTGCTTCAACTGCTTCCACTGCTCCTGCGAGGTGCGCGGCACCGGATGCCCGGCCGCCGCCCAGGCCTGCGAGGTCAGCCCGGAGCAGTCGTACGTCTTGGGGCCCTCGGCGCCCCACTCGTACGGCTTGCCTATCTGGGCCGTGGCGTACTGCACCGCCTTCTTGCCGGCCTCGGTCGCGCTGCCGCCGATCTCCTTGAGGATGCCGGTGTCCAGCCAGGCCGCCTGCGCCTGCTGGGCCGCCTCCCGCTCCAGCTGCGCCAGCCGCTCCTGCTGCCGCTTCTCCAGGTGGGCCTCCAGCTGCTCCGCCTCCTTGATCCGCGCCTGGATCCGCTTCTGCGCGGTGGCCTTGGCCTTGCGGTTGTCCTCCAGCTTGTGCAGCTGGTCGGCGGCGTCGGCGGCGTACTGCTGGAGGTCCTGCTGGGTGCGGGTCATCTCCTGGAGCAGGCCGCTGGTGGCCCGCTCGCCCTCCAGGACGCGGCCGGCCCCGTCGAGGAAGTGCTGCGGGTCGTCGCTCAGCAGCAGCTGGGCCTGGGGCGGCAGCCCGCCCGTGCGGTACTGGGCGCGGGCGGCGGCACCGGCCCGGTCCTTCAGCTCGTCCAGCTTCCGCTGCTGCTCGACGATCTTCTGGGACAGGCCGACCACCTCGGCGGACTGCCGCTTCGACTTCTCCTCGGCGGCGTTGTACGCGTCCGTGGCGACGGCGGCGTCGTGGTACAGCTCGTCCAGCTTGGCGCGGACGGCCTCCAGGTCCTTGTCCGGCGGGGCCGTGACGGGCGGGGCGGAGGGCGTGGAGGGCGTGGAAGGCGTGGTGGCGGCGGGCGCCGTGGCGGTCGAGGTCGGCGCGGGGTCGGGCCCCGCGCTCGCGAACGCCGTGCCCGACGCCCCCAGTACGGTGACCGCGCAGACCACGGTCACGGCCACCGCGAGCACACTGCGCCTGCCCCGTCCCATACCCCGCCCCCAACTGATTTACCGTCAGTAACATGTGCCGTCCGGGGGATAGTGCCACGACGGCGCCCAAAACGACAGAGGCCGGTCGCCGATGCCCACCCGCGCCGGCCGCCCGCCTGTGTGACGCGCGGCCCCCGAAGATCGTTCCCCGCAGGTCGCCACAAGTGCGACGGGCGGAGGTGAAGGAAGCGCGGGAGGGGGCGCGCGGGGCGCGCGAGGCGTGCGGGATCCGGCGGCGGACCTCGGGTCGGGCCTCGGGACGGGCTCCGGGGCGGCCCTTCGGAAAGGTGCTGCGCGGGCGTCGGAACGGATGTGGTCCCGGCTCAGCCGCGCGGCGCCAACGCCCCCCACTCCACCGTCACTTCACCCTGCCGCCAGCGAGTCGGCCCGTCCGTCACCGGCCAGTCGGCCGTGAGGTCGCGCACCGCGCGGATCCAGCGCTGCCGCGCGCCGTAGGAGGCGTAGGGCGCGGCGGCGGCCCAGGCGCGGTCGAAGTCGCGCAGGAACGCGTGCACCGGCTCGCCCGGCACATTGCGGTGGATCAGTGCCTTGGGGAGGCGCTCGGCGAGGTCGGACGGGCGGTGCAGGGAGCCGAGCCGAGTGGCGAAGGTCACGGTGCGCGGCCCCTCAGGACCGAGCGCCACCCAGACGTGCCGCCGCCCGATCTCGTCGCAGGTGCCCTCCACGAGCAGTCCCCCGCGCGCGTGCCCGTCCGCCGGGGCGAGCCGGGCGCACAGCCGCTCCCACACGGCGGTGACCTGGTCCTCGTCGTACTGCCGCAGTACGTTCGCCGCGCGGATGAGCTGCGGGCGCCGCGCGAGGGGCACCTCGAAGCCGCCGTGCCGGAAGACGAGCCCGTCGCGTTCGTAGGGGAGCGCGGCGGCCACCCGCGCCGGTTCGATCTCGACGCCCACCACGCGCGCGCGTGGAGCCACGGTGCGCAGCCGCTGGAGGAGTTCGACCGCCGTCCAGGGCGCGGCGCCGTAGCCGAGGTCGACGGCCACCGGCTCGTCGGCGCGCCGCAGTTCGGCGCCGTGCACCGCCGCGATCCAGCGGTCCATGCGGCGCAGCCGGTTCGGGTTGGTCGTCCCGCGCGTCACCGTCCCGACGACGGGAGCCCGCCCGCCCGAACCGCCGCCCGAACCGCTCCGGCCGCCCGGAACGCCCGCGCGGCTCGCACGGAGCCGGGCGCGGGGGGCGGACGCTGCACGGGGTGTCATGGATACGAGGGTATGGGGGCACTCGGCCCAGGACACGCGTCGTACACCGCGAACGCGTCGTACCGCGAACGCGTCGTACACCGCCACACACCACCGCACACCGCCGCACACCTCGACCGTCGAACAGCCGTACGCATCCCGCCGTCGAACGGTTGATCGAGATTGGTAATGATTGTGCAAAGACCCGGGCATCGGGAAGGGAGCCGCCCCCGACGGCGTTGCCCCCTGAAGGGCGCACCGCGCCCAGGGTCCGGCATGCCCGCAGCAAGGAGGAACGCCACGTGAGCCAGTACGTCGGCAGGCTCGGGCGTCGCTCGTCGTCGGCTCCCGCGCGGCTGCGGCTCTACCGCAGGCCCCGGCGCGTCGCCATGCTCTCCGTGCACACCTCACCGCTCCACCAGCCCGGCACCGGCGACGCCGGCGGCATGAACGTCTACATCGTCGAGCTGGCCCAGCGCCTGGCCGCCCAGGGCATCGAGGTGGAGATATTCACCCGGGCCACCACCGGCGGCCTGCCGCCCCGCGTCGACCTCGCGCCCGGCGTCCTGGTCCGCCATGTGGACGCCGGTCCGTACGAGGGCCTCGCCAAGGAGGAGCTGCCCGCCCAGCTGTGCGCCTTCACGCACGGCGTGATGCAGGCCTGGGCCGGCCACCGCCCCGGCCACTACGACCTCGTCCACTCGCACTACTGGCTCTCCGGCCACGTCGGCTGGCTCGCCGCCCAGCGCTGGGGCGTCCCCCTGGTGCACGCCATGCACACCATGGCCAAGGTCAAGAACGCCAGCCTCGCCGACGGCGACACCCCCGAGCCCGCCGCCCGCGTCATCGGCGAGACCCAGATCGTCGCCGCCTCCGACCGGCTGATCGCCAACACCGAGGACGAGGCCGGCGAACTGGTGCGCCACTACACCGCCGACCCGGCCAAGGTCGCCGTGGTCCACCCGGGCGTCAACCTCGACCGCTTCCGCCCCGGCGACGGCCGCGCCGCCGCCCGCGCCCGCCTCGGCCTGCCCCAGGACGCCCTGATCCCGCTCTTCGCCGGTCGCATCCAGCCGCTCAAGGCCCCCGACGTGCTGCTCAGGGCCGTGGGCGTGCTCCTCGACGAGCGGCCCGACCTGCGCTCGCGCATCGTCGTACCGGTGGTCGGCGGCCCCAGCGGCAGCGGCCTCGCCAAGCCCGAGGGGCTGCAGAAGCTGGCCGCCCGGCTGGGCATCGCCGATGTCGTACGGTTCCGGCCGCCGGTCGGGCAGGACCAGCTCGCCGACTGGTTCCGGGCCGCGTCCGTGCTGGTCATGCCCTCCTACAGCGAGTCCTTCGGGCTGGTCGCGATCGAGGCCCAGGCCACCGGCACCCCGGTGCTCGCGGCGGCGGTCGGCGGCCTGCCGGTGGCCGTCCGGCACGGCGAGACCGGCTTCCTGGTCCAGGGCCACGACCCGGCCGCCTACGCGCGCGTGCTGCGCGAGTTCGCCGACCACCCGGAGCTCGTCGACCGCACGGGCGCCGCCGCCGCCCGGCACGCCCGCTCCTTCGGCTGGGACGCCTCGGCGGCGGCCACGGCAGAGGTGTACACGGCCGCGCTCCAGTCGTACCGGCGTCGCGTACGCTCCCACCATGGCTGAGACGGACGAGGCGGACGAGGCGGGCGGGACGGACGGTCACTCCGGCGCAGGTGCCGGCACCGGCACCGGAGGCGAGGCGGAGCGCGCCGCGCGCACCCTCGAAGCCGCCTTCGAGGACACCGGCCTGGAATGGGAGAGCCCGCGGCCCGGCACCTATGTCGTCAAGCTCCCCGGCACCCGCAAGCTCTCCACCACGGTCTCCTTCCTGGCGGGCCGCCACACCCTCTCGCTGAACGCCTTCGTGATCCGCCACCCCGACGAGAACGAGGCGGGCGTCCACCGCTGGCTCCTCGAACGCAACCTGCGGATGTACGGCGTGAGTTACGCCGTCGACCGGCTCGGCGACATCTACGTCACCGCCCGGCTCTCCCTCGCCTCCGTCACCGCCGACGAGATCGACCGGCTGCTCGGCCAGGTCCTGGAGGCGGCCGACGGCGCCTTCAACACCCTTCTCGAACTGGGCTTCGCCTCCGCGATCCGCAAGGAGTACGCCTGGCGGACCTCCCGCGGGGAGTCCACGCGGAACCTGGACGCCTTCACCCACCTGATCGGGCGCCAGGCCCCCGGAAGCGCCCCGGAGTGACCCCGACCAGCCGCTTGAAGTGCCGGGTCAGATGGGCCTGGTCGTAGAAGCCGGTCACCGACGCGACCTCCCCGGGCGGCAGCCCGTCCAGCAGCAGCCGGCGCGCCCGCCCGACCCGGCGGGACATCAGGTACTGGTGCGGGGCGATGCCGTACGCGCCGCTGAACGCCCGTACCAGATGCGCCGGATGGGCGTGCAGCAGCCGGGCGGCCTCCTCCAGCGGGACCCCGGCCACCACCCGCGCGTCGAGCAGCTCCCGCAGCCGCCGCGCGAGCACCGGGTCCCGCCGCTCCAGGTGCGCGGCGGCGTCCGTCCGGTGGCGGCGCAGATGGTCCCGCAGCCGCCCGCCGACGAGCGCCAGCCGGCTCTCCGCCTCCAGCTCGTCGCCGCGCCGGCCGAGGGCGGAGTGCAACTGCCCGACGCGCCGTCGCAGCACCGGGTCCCGCAGCTCGGGCCCGTCCACGGCCGCTCCGATCAGCTCCTCGCCCAGCCGGCTGCTGTCCAGGTACACGACCCGCTTGCGGAAGCCGCCCGGCGCGGCCGGTGAGCCGTTGTGCGGCACGTGCGGCGGCAGCAGCGTCACCGTGTCGTGCGGGGTGCCGTGCTCGTGCCGGTCGAGGTCGTACCGTACGGCGCCGTCGTCCACGACCAGCAGCGTCCACGCCTCGTGCACGTGCATCGGGTAGGCGTAGCCGGTGAAGTGCGCGTGCAGGACCTCCACGACGCCCGGGACACCGGGGCGCCAGGCGGAGACGTCCCGGCGGGCGGCCGGGTCCGCCCGGACCGCCGGGGCTTCCTGGGGTGCCTGTCGCTGGTCGGCCACGTGTCGAACGTACCGCGCAAAGAACGTACAAGACGACGGCGTACGCGGCCCGGGAGCCTCGTCCCATGAACGAACAGCCCACCCGCCCCGGGCCCGCCGCCCCCGAGCCCGCCGCTCCCGAGGCCCCCGCCCCCGCTCCCGCGCCCGTCCGCTTCGACACGAAGATCGCCGTACTGCTGCGCGAGGACCTGGAGACCTGGCAGCGCCTGAACGTGACCGCGTTCCTGGTCAGCGGCCTGGGCACCACGGTCCCGGAGGTGGTCGGCGAGCCGTACGCGGACGCCGACGACGTGTCCTACCTGCCCATGTTCCGCCAGCCGGTGCTGGTCTTCGAGGGCACCAAGGAGACCCTGGCGGCGGCCCACGGCCGGGCCCTGTCCCGCGCTCTCCCGCGCGCCCTGTTCACCACCGACCTCTTCGCCACCGGCAACGACCGCGACAACCGCGCGGCGGTACGGGCCGTACGGACCTCCGGCCTGGACCTGGCGGGTCTGGCGGTGTACGGCCCGCGGAACGCGGTGGACAAGGTGATGAAGGGGGCGCGGATGCACCCGTGAGAGGGCCCGCCCCGCGAGTCACGGCTCACGGGTACGAGCCACGGGCCGCGGGTCACATGGGTACGGGTCACGTGGTACCGGCCTCGGCGGAGGGACGGGTGTCGGCGGAGGGACGGGCGTCGGCGACCGCCCGATCCACCGCACCGGCACCCGCGAGCCCCTTGTCGCCGTCCTGGCCGCCCTGGCCGTCGAGGTACGGACGGTCGTCCTCCTGCGGCAGGCTCCGCATGAGGGCGCCGTACCCGACGGCGGCGGCGGTCCCCACGACCGCGCACATCCCCCACAGCCACTGAGCGCCGAGCCGGTCGATGACCGCGCCGGACATCAGCGGGGCGACGAGGGCGGCCAGCGACCAGGACAGGGTGTAGACGCCCTGGTAGCGGCCGCGCCCGTGCACGGGGGAGAGGCGGACGACCAGCCCGGTCTGGGTCGGTGCGTTGATCATCTCGCCCAGCGTCCAGACGCACACGGTCAGGGCGAAGACACCGACCGACCCGGCGAAGGCGGTGAGCCCGAACCCGTACCCGGCCAGCAGGGACGAGACGACGAGCAGCCGCTTGGGGTCCCGGTGCTCGATGAGCCGGGTGACCGGGATCTGGAGGGCGACGATGAGGATGCCGTTGACGGCGACGGCCAGACCGTAGTCGGCGGGCGTGAACCCGGCCCGGCCCATCGCCACGGGCAGCCCGACCGACCCCTGCTGGAAGACCACCGCCACCAGGAAGGACAGCCCCACGACACTCATGAAACGGCGGTCGCGCAGCACGGTCACCAGCCCGACGGACGCCTCCGCGCCCGCCTCCCGGCCGGACTCGCCGCCGTCGCCGCCGGGCCGCGACTCGGGCAGCTTGAGGAAGACGACGATCGCGCAGGCCATCGTCATCGCGGCCTCGATCAGGAACCCGGCCAGATAGCTGAACTCGGCGATGAAACCGGCGGCCATGGAGGAGACGGCGAAGCCGAGGTTGATCGCCCAGTAGTTGAGCGAGAAGGCGCGCACCCGGTCCTCGGGCCGCACGATGTCCGCCATCATCGCCTGCACGGCCGGACGGGAGGCGTTGGAGGCCATGCCGACCAGGAAGGCGACACCGGCGATGGAGACCGGGTCGCGCACGAAGCCGAGCAGCGCGACGGAGAGGGCCGTCGACGCCTGCGCGATCAGCAGGGTGGGCCGCCGCCCCAGCCGGTCGGCCATCACGCCCCCGCCGAGCGACGAGACGACCCCGCCCAGCCCGTGCAGCGAGGCGACCAGACCGGCGTAGGAGGCGGAGTACCCCCGGTCGAGGGTGAGGTAGAGCGCCATGAACGTGGCGACGAAGGCGCCGAGCCGGTTGACCAGAGTGCTCGTCCACAGCCACCAGAACTCGCGGGGGAGCCCGGAGACCGTCTCGCGGGCGGCACGCCGCAGACCGGCGGCGCGTCTGGGACTGGTGACGGACATGGACGACCCCCGGATGTAAGTGGCTGCTGCTCGTAGCGCGACTTACGCGCCCGCCGTACGCACAACCTACGAGCCCGGCCCGCCGCCCAACCAGTCAATTAACAGAAGCCGTCAACTGTCGGCGGCACGCCCCGGCGAACCGCCTCCCCGGGACCGGCCCCCTGTCCGCCTGCCGGGCGCACGGGCGGCGCGCCGAATGCGTGGATTAGGCTCGGAGACATGGCCGACGCACCGTACAAGCTGATCCTCCTCCGCCACGGCGAGAGCGAGTGGAACGCGAAGAACCTGTTCACCGGCTGGGTGGACGTCAACCTCAACGAGAAGGGCGAGAAGGAGGCGGTCCGCGGCGGTGAGCTGCTGAAGGACGCCGGCCTGCTGCCCGACGTGGTCCACACGTCCCTCCAGAAGCGCGCGATCCGCACGGCCCAGCTCGCCCTGGAGGCCGCCGACCGCCACTGGATCCCCGTCCACCGCTCCTGGCGCCTGAACGAGCGCCACTACGGCGCCCTCCAGGGCAAGGACAAGGCCCAGACGCTGGCGGAGTTCGGCGAGGAGCAGTTCATGCTCTGGCGCCGCTCCTACGACACCCCGCCGCCGCCGCTGCCCCGCGACGCGGAGTTCTCGCAGTTCGACGACGCGCGCTACGCGACCCTCCCGCCGGAGCTGCGCCCCCAGACGGAGTGCCTCAAGGACGTCGTCGCCCGCATGCTGCCGTACTGGTTCGACAGCATCGTCCCCGACCTCCTCACCGGCCGCACGGTCCTCGTCGCCGCCCACGGCAACAGCCTGCGCGCCCTGGTCAAGCACCTCGACCAGATCTCCGACGCCGACATCGCCGGCCTCAACATCCCCACCGGCATCCCCCTCACCTACGACCTCGACGCCGACTTCCGCCCCCTCAACCCGGGCGGCACCTACCTCGACCCGGCCGCGGCCGCGGCGGCGATCGAGGCCGTGAAGAACCAGGGCAAGAAGAAGTAACGCCCCTGCTCTTGAGCCGCCTGCTCGCGGAACCGCCGTCCGCGGGCAGGCGGCTTTCGTCTGCGTGCCGGGCGCGTCAGGTGGCGGGGAGCTGGTACGCGAGGACGTAGGCGTCGGCGGCCATGACGGTGTCGCACACCTCGACCGCCCGGCCGTCGGTGTCGAAGGCGGTGCGGACGAGGTGGATGACGGGCACACCGGGCGCGAGACGCAGGGTGCGCACCTCGTCGGGCGAGGGCATGCGGGCGCGGATCTCCTCGTCGAAGTGGTCGAGGCGGTGGCCGAGTTCTTCGAGGCGGGCGTAGATGCCGCCGGGGCCGGGGTTGGCCTCGGCGATGGGCGTACCGCGCGCGATGTCGAGGGGCAGGTAGGAAGCGGCGAACTCGACGGGCCGCCCGTCGAGCAGGTACCGGCGCCGCCGCACGAGCACACGGCGTACGGCACCGAGCCGCGCGGAGACCTCCGGACCGGCCTTCTCCTCCTTCACCACCAGGCTGTCGACGGCCGGACGGCCGCCGGCCGCGTCCGCCTCCACGAGGAACGCGGACCTGCCCTGCTCCCGGTGGTGACGGGCGAACCGGTCGGACGCGAGCCGCCGCACCGGCGGCCGGGGCCGGACGAACACACCCTTGCCGTGCTCGGCGTGCACGAGCCCTTCACCCTGAAGGATGGAGAAGGAGTTGCGTACGGTCATGCGGGAGACGCCGTAGTGCTCCACGAGTTCCGCCTCGGAGGGCAGCTTCTCCCCTTCCCGGAAACGCCCGCGGGCGATGGCCTCGCGCAGTTGGTCGGCGATCTGCCGGAAGACCGCACGATCGCTCGTGGGATCGAGATCGCCCAGAGCCCCGGAGGGAAGAACACTCACGACGCGTGTACTCCTTTAGATATCTAGACAAGTTGCCGAGTGGTGTTGCTACGGTGACGAGCCTAGCCAGCCGAGAGGGCCGAGGAACGTGAACAGCGCAGACCGCCCGCACTCCGTGAGCGTCGCCGGAGTTGTCGTCGACGACCAGGGCCGTGCCCTTCTGATCCAGCGCCGCGACAACGGCAAGTGGGAGCCGCCGGGCGGCGTCCTCGAACGCGAGGAGACCATCCCGGAAGCCCTCCAGCGCGAGGTCCTGGAGGAGACCGGCATCAAGATCGCCCTCCCCGCCAGCCTGACCGGCGTCTACAAGAACATGACGGGCCTGATCGTCTCCCTCGTATTCCGCTGCGAGGCCGCCGACGGCACGCCCACCACCGGCGACGAGACCCGCGCCCTGCGCTGGGCCACCCGCGAAGAGGTCACCGACCTCGCCGACGAGGCGTACGCGATCCGCGTCCTGGACGCCCTCGACGCGACGTCCCCGCCGGCCGTCCGCGCCCACGACGGCGTGAAACTCGTCTAGCCCGAACCCGCTGCACATGGCTGCCCACCAGCACGAAGGAACTTGTATGGACGAGTATACGAGTACGGTCCGGGTCTGGGGACTGAGTTGCCCAGGATTCCCCGAAGAAGTGAGCCGAGCCCGCCGCTGGACCCGTGACATCCTGCGCGGATCACCCTTGGCGGACGACGCCGCCCTCATCGTGAGCGAGCTGAGCACCAACGCGATCCGCCACACAGCCAGCGGCTGGGAGCCCGGCAGCTTCCACCTGGCCGTCGCGGTCTCGGCCCAGGTGGTCGCGGTCTCGGTCACGGACGACGGCGGCGCGGCCACGGCCCCCAAGGTCAAGCACCAGGACCACGACGCCGAACACGGTCGGGGGCTGGACATGGTCAGCGCCATTGCCCACAGGGTCGTCGTCCACGACACCGACCAGGGCCACACGGTCACCGCGGAGCTGTACTCGGCCCCTCGGCTGGGAGGACGCTCGTGCTGAAGCGAGGCTTCTGGTGCGAGGGGTGGAGCGAGGATCTGGCCGAGCAGCAGCGGTCGGCACTGCTGGCGTCGTTAGACGCCTACTCGGCTCCGCAGGCTGGCCGGCGGGTATCGGACGATCTCCCCGGCGCCGGACGCGGACGCTTCGGACAAAGCGTGGGAGTGGCTGTACGAGGGCCGCATCGAGTCCCGACTGTCTTCGCCTCGATCCGGACGACGGCTTCGAGCACCGACGAAATCGACGTGGACCGACTGAACGAGGCGCGACAGGCTGGCCTCAGACACCACTCGCCGGATCGTCCACGCCCAACTCCTCAGCCAGCCGTAGCAACGCTTCGGAGGGCGGTCGACCCATGAGCAGCAGATCCGCGACGAGTTGTTTCACTGATGGCATGGCCCTCACCAACTGAGGCGTCGACTCCTGCGCGCGCAACAGAGCTGATACTGCATCGTCCACCTGTCGGCGCTGTGCATGGGCTTTGGCGAGGTCGATGTGGAATCGTGCCTGCCGTTCCTCGGAGAGCACCGACACGTCGACCCTCTTCGCGGCTCGAAGAGCCACCCCGGCATCTCCGAGGCCGACCGCCACGGACACCTCGTGCACCGACACGTTGGCCGGACCGAACTCGGTGTTGTAGTCGTTGCGCCCCGCGCCGACCTGTTCGGCCAGATCACGGGCGGTACGCAGGAACGCGTACGCATCATCGGCCAGGTTCAGCCGAGCCGCGACGAGGGCCCGTTGGAGTGTCAGCGCACCGCGCAGCGCCAGTCTCTCGGTCTGCTCGGCTCCCTCCCCATGAGCCAGCGCCTCGGCAGCGCTCCCGGAGACATCGGCTGCCTGCGCGAAGCGACGAACACCGAGGAAGACGACCGACAAGCGGAACGCACCGGCGGCCATCAGCAAGGGATCACCGGCCCGCTCGGCGGCGGCCACGGCACGGTCGATCGCGACCCAGGCGGCCTCGGGCTCCGCCATGTTCGCGAGCGCGGCACCGAACGCCTGGTACGCGCCGGCGAGCAAGCGGAAGGTGTCGGCCTGCTCCGCCCCGGTGGCGACGCGGGCGGCAGATTCCAGCCGGGGCACCAGAGCCTCCAGCAGCTCGGTCAGTTCGGCGTGGGCTCCTCGGTGGACGAGTCCCCAGGCCCGCTCGACCTTGCCACCAAGTGCCGTCACATCCGCGGGCGCACCATCCCGTGCCTGGCGGACGAGCGCCCTGAGAGCATGCGGGGTGCTGAGCAGCAGCCGCAGCCTGTCCGCTCCGCTCGACAGGTCCTCGGCCGGTGACGCCATGAGAGGCGCCTCGGCTGCCAGCTCCGCCACCGGTACGCCCAAGACGTCGGCGACCTTCCCGAGCACGGTCATCCGGTCGATGCGGCGTACGCCGCGCTCCACCTGCGACAGCCAGGCTTCCGAACGCCCCAGCAGCGCGGCGAACTCCTTCTGCGAGAGCCCGCGACGCTTGCGTCCGGAAGCGATCTTGCGACCGAGTGCCCGCTCGTAGTCACTGCTCAACGCGCACGCCCTTGCCGGAGACGAAGCCAAGGCGGTCGACCTCGGTGGCGGAGAGGTACTGCTCCCGCTCAGCCAGGAAGTGACGGACATAGTCCTTCGACTCGTGCTCCTGGAAGGCGTCCTCGTCCCGGTACAGCTCGTAGAACATGCGCTCCAAGGGTCGGCCGTCAACACGGTGCACGGCATAGACCACCGTTCCGGGCTCGTGCGCACGGATGTGCTCACCCGTCCGTGCCACCAGGTCGTCGAACGCAGCCGCCGCCGCATCGTCCTTGCAGGTGAAGCGCACCATCAGTCCGAACATACGAGGTCCTTCCTCCGTCGGTGTCCACGTCGGCAACAAGCTCCAGGGCGACGCTATGCGCCCCGGCACCCGTACGAAAAGTACGGATCTGCATTCCAGTGACCCGTATTTTTAGTACGGTGCTGGTACTGATTCTACGACCCACCTGCTCCACGCTTGCCGGTGGGCCGTTTCACCCTGGAGAACAGCAGGTCACCGCCCATGGAGGACGCCATGCCCACCCACCGACGCAGCTTCCTCGGCGACCCCCGAGAGCTCCGTGCCGCCCGTCAGTGGACGCACGCGATGCTGGACGGCCACCCTCGCTCCGACGACGCCGCGCTGATCGTGACCGAACTCGGAACCAACGCCGTGGTGCACACCACCAGTGGCGGTCCCGGCAGCACGTTCCACGTGACGCTCGCAGTCTCTCCGCTGGCCGTTGTCATCGAAGTGACCGACTGCGGAACGTCCGACACCAGCCCCCGGGTCCAGCACCCAACTCCCGATTCCACCCACGGTCGAGGGCTGGGCATGGTCGCCGCACTCGCCGACCGGCTTCAGACCCGAGGCGGCGATTCCGGCCGCACGGTCACCGCCGAACTCCACGCACCCGCCCACGCCCAGGAGCCGACGCGCCAGCCTGTTTGTGCCGAGGGCCATCTGCCATGATCAGCATGACGAGCTTCGGCTACTGGTACGAGTGCTCGTGCGAAACCGCCCATTAACCGCGAGAATGACCAGCACTCCGGACGACCTATCCGGCCCTGATCGGTCGTCTCCGACGAGGCAGGGACGTGGTTGCACCACGGCTGCCTCGGAACTTTCCGGGCACTCATGCGCCGCGAGCCCTGCACGATGACCATCGCGCACGCCAGTACCTAGATCAATGGATGATCCGCCAGGTGCTTTGCGTGTCTATCGTGCACCGCCAACATGCCGAATCCCCGTCATGCACGCACGCCTTAAGGCTCCGCAGCACGGACTGAGTTACAACTTCCTTTACTGGTTCAAGGCGGCTCGTTCCGCTCCCCGCGCGGCCCGCCCCCCGGCCGAGCCTGCGCTCCAGTTTCCGCCCCGCTCCAGCCCAGCCGGCGCCCGTGCTGCGAGCACAGCAACCAGCCGCCTGATGCCAGAGTTAGGGGTACGTCATGGGCGGGGCGGCCGGCCCACACACACAGCTTTACGGAGCCTTGACGCGAGCCTCGAAGGGCATGCCCCCCAACGTCGCTTTTCACCGGGCAGGCTCACAGAATGCCTGACGCGCTGGGGCTTACGGAGTCATGATTACTCGCACCGATGCCGATTAATGACACTTCGGTTCCTGAAACCGAACCCCACAGCGATTTGCGTTAGAAGTTTCGAGAGATGTGAGAGAGGAAATCGTCAGTTTCCATTTCGCGCGTCGATGCGCCGACTCTCACAAAAAATCTGTTCTTGTACGAGATAGGCTTACCGGGCGATCGAGGCTTTATGATCCAAAGGACTTTTCCGTCACAGACAAGCGGGCTAAAGCTGTGTACGAGGTCGGCCGAGAAGCCAGAGTCCACCGGGGCAGACTTAATCTTTTCCTGCCACTTGAGCCACCAGGAGTCGATGTCATGACCCAAGTGGGAGATCTGCTCCTCGGTGCCCAGTACGTGCTGCCCGTGAATTTCGACCGGAGTTACGCCGAAGAGTTCTTTCGATCGGTGTGCCGCAGATGGCTTATCTGCGATCCCGATTAGAATGAGACCGGTTGCATCACGGCTCCAGTTTGCCATGCCGACTGCTGTCTGCATTATCTCGTCGAACAGATCCGTATTCTCAGTGGGAGGGTCCGAAAGTACGCAGAATCCTTGCTTAAGTTCAACAAGCGGATCCTCGTTGACTGGGCCCTGCAGATAGCTTTCAATCAGAAGGCGCGCATTGAGTTGCTTGGCGATACTTTTGGGCTCAGGCTTAAAGAAAGCCTTCTTGATGCGCCGCTTCACTTGCGGGTAGAGCTTGGCCTTCTCGTCCTTACCCCATGCGCTCCCTCCAGTTGGAATGGCAAGGTCGCGTCCCCAGAAATTGTCCAATACGTTGCGAATGGCCTCCAAAGAGAGGGGCTGCATCTCATCAATGAATGTGAGTTCATAGATGATGGAAAAGATTGCCTGGAACTGCCGTCGCGTGCCCTTCTCATAGGTCTCCAGGTGGACCATATGACGACCCAGGGGGCCGTGGTCGCGCATGGCTTCATCCAGAAGCTCGATTACTGCCACGAGGCGTTGTTGCAAATTCTCGACGCCAACGGCCACGATGGCTGCGTTGACTTCACCCGGAGAAGCTGACTTGATTTTCCGCGGCAAGCCGTAAGCTACATCTCGATTTTGCCACCCGCTTGTAGGCCAGGGAGTAAGAACGGCGTCGAGGACCAGGTCCAGGACCATTTCCTCGTCGCCGGAGGAGCGAATGTCATCTGCGCCAATAATGTTGTGTCGCGTCCAGAAGATGCGATCTAGGTCCAGGCCATATTCGAGATCCTTCCGCGAGATGGAGAGCTTTTCCATCTCGCTGAGGGTCAAAGCCTCAGCGAAAGTCCCGTCGCCCCTAATGGTGGCGCTAGTGCGGCGTACTACGTCTGACAGCGGCCCAGTTACACCTGCCTGCCGAATCTCATGCAAGCTCAGGCGCCTTCCGCCGCTATTAATTCGGCGGAACACCTCGTCGATCGATGAGGTTGCCGCATCGCGATAAGTCGAGACGGGGATTTGATAGTTGGCAATCTCCAAGGATTTCTCGCGTGACATTACGGGTTCCTTTTGGCTGAGCTCTCCCGAGTGGAGCTTAGCCAAGGTATCTCCTGTTGTAGCCAAGTCGAAATATTCACCGTTATAAGGGTATTTGTTCTCCATGAAAGAGAAGAATGCCTCAAGGCGCTGAAGTCCGTCGATTAGCTCAAGGATTTCCATCCCTCCCTTCCTTCTCTGAGCGAGGAGGATTAGAGGGATCGGTAGCTTGTTGACTGCAGAGTCGATAAGCTTTTCCTTTTCGTCGCGCGTCCAGACCAGCTTCCGCTGGTAGCGACGGTCAACAAGGAGTTTGTTTTTATAGTACTGGTTGTAGAGCTGGTGGAGGTTCTGTCCTTGGACGGATAGCTCTGAACTCTGCATGCGTGTCACCGTAGTCGACGCGGTCAGGGTTGGTAGCGTGCATCACAGAACTGGCTGGTGGTGCGTGCCTGCGTACTGTCTGCCGACCCCGATCAAAAATCGTGCGGCGAATCACGGGGAACACCGAGGGGCGAGGCACCACTCGACGGCTCACCGCGGGCTAACGCCGCTCCACCACAGCTCAGTAGTGCTTCCGCGTCTGGAGAACCCGAGCTTCCCGAGCGGAGAGTTCAGGCAGCGTCATCGCGGGCTCGCCGTCTGGGCTTGCTGCGGTCGACGGTATCGGCAGCGTGGCTGAGGCTGGTGGGGGTACAGCGAGGCATCGCGTGCGTGCTCGGTCGGCGCCCCCCACCCGTTGTGGCTGACTGTCGTCGGTTGAGGTCCAGACGAGGTGTACTGAGGGTGTCGGCCGTCACTTGTGCACGCTGAAGCGTCCTCGTCGTCGAAGCGCGGCATGGCGACGAGCCGACTGCCAAAGCGTCAGAAGTCCTGGGTCAGGAGCTGGAGTTGTGCCGCTTCCTCCCGCCATATGTCCTCGCCCGTGGCCGCGTTGAACCGGGCGTAGCTGAGCAGGAACAACTGTCCTTCCGTGGGCGGGCTGTCGACGACGCGTACGTCTGCCTGCGGATGCTGACGCACCACTCACTGTCCAGATCGCACGGGGCTGTGCCGGTCGTGAGGAACTCCGCGTACCCGGGATCCTCCCGGGTAGACGCGTAGCAGCGCCGGGTGCCCAAGCGCCAGGTCGAGTGCTCGAACGTCTTGAAGAGATGCCAGAATTCCTTCATTCCGATCAGCCGGGACACGCGGGTGACCTCTCTGGTCGTGGTGGCACTTGAGTTGTTCACATGGTGTGGCCCCACAACACTTCCGGCAGTCGCTGTTTCACGGTTCCCTCCCGCGCTGAGGGGCCGCAGCGCAACTTGGCATTAGGTACATGACCACGTGTCAGCCTCCCGCAGTCACGGCCATTCAGCATTCGTGAACGCATGCCGGTGTGCGCCGTCGTGTCCGACCGGATCGGTGCAGCGCAGTCTCGTGGACGGGTGCTCGTGGAAGCAGGTGCTGGATCCGTAGCGGGGGCGAGGTTCCCGGCTTGGCGACGGGCTGTTCGCGGGCTTCTGGGTCACCGTCGGCTCTCCCTGACGAGCTGCTGGAGCGCGCTTCCGGTCTCGCAGCGGGCGGCCTCGTCGACGCACTGTTCGCACATCGAGGCATGCGCGGAGAGAGCCCGGTGCGCGCGGGCGGTGACGCAGTGGGGGCAGGCGCGCGGGAACCAGGAGCCGCCGAGCGGGTTCTTGCGGGTGCCGAGGTCGACGACCGCGTCCGTGCTGAGCGGGCCGTGGCCGCACCACACGCAGGAGGCGCCACGCGACTGCCCGTCGGTGACGTCCTCGGGGGAGGGGAGCGGCAGGGCATCCGAGGGGAGGCGAAGCGTGTCGAGCGGGGGCTCGGAGGTCACTGTGCCCGGTGGTGGGGGGACGGCACGGTACGGCATGTCGCGGCTCCTCGACGGTCGGTCGGCCCGGGGCACGCTGCGCGTGAACCCGGGCCTGTGCGGTAGGGCCACCTTCGGGCAGATGACAGTCCGTGCGCGACGACGTACGAGGTGTCATATCGGCGCCCTCCAGGGCGTCATTTGGGTGTCACTTTCGCGTGGGTCCGGCTACCGTCGATCTCATGGCCACTCCGAACGGAACTTTGCGAGCGGTCCGTATGGGCCTGCTCATGTCGCAGGACGAGTTCGCGCGTGCGCTCCGCAGGGCCGGAGAGCGGGAGGGGAGTCCGAACGACGCCTCGAAGCGCCTTGTCCAGAGGTGGGAGTCCGGCACCACGGCCGGGCCGCGTCCCGTCTACGCCCGAGCACTGGAGGCGGTGACAGGGCTGCCCATCGAATCCCTCGGCTTCCCGGCGCCCGCCCTCGTCCGGATCTCCGAGGACGGACACGGCGGCCACGACCTCCAGGACTCACCGGTCGGCACTCCGGCCGGAAGCGGATCCCCTACTCCTCAGACCTCACCGCGGATCAACTACACGGGCGTCTGGCTGAGCATGTATGAGTACGTGTCCAGCGGCCGCGGCAACCAGGTCTTCCCCGGCAAGCACCACGTGGTGCTGCTCCAGCACGGCAACCGGCTCACCGGGCGCAGCCTGCCCCATGGGTCCCTCAACCCGGACAGTCCCCTCACCCTCGATCTCCAGGCCGACGGCAGCACCGTGACCGGTACCTGGACCGAGCAGACCGCGAGCGAGGGCTACTACCGAGGAGCCCGGTACTTCGGGGCTGTTCAGATGCTGGTCGAGCCCACCGGGCGGCGCATGGCTGGCAAGTGGGTCGGTTTCGGCAAGGAGTTCGACGTGAACACGGGGCCGTGGGAACTGCGGCTCATGGACACGGCGACGACGAGAGCGGTCCTGGACTCGTACAACCGCCCGCCCGAGTAGACGCGTCGGGCAGGCGGACCGCTCAGGCCCCCACATACTCCGCCAGATGCTCCCCCGTCACCGTCGACCGCGCGGCCACCAGCTCCGCCGGTGTCCCCTCGAAGACCACTCGGCCGCCGTCGTGGCCGGCGCCGGGGCCGAGGTCGATGAGCCAGTCGGCGTGGGCCATGACGGCCTGGTGGTGTTCGACGACGATGACGGACTTGCCGGAGTCGACGAGGCGGTCGAGGAGGGCGAGGAGTTGGGTGACGTCGGCGAGGTGGAGGCCGGTGGTCGGTTCGTCGAGGACGTAGACGCCGCCCTTGTCGGCCATGTGGGTGGCGAGCTTGAGGCGCTGGCGTTCGCCGCCGGAGAGGGTGGTGAGGGGCTGGCCGAGGGTGAGGTAGCCGAGGCCGACGTCGGACATGCGCCGGAGGATGCGGTGCGCGGCCGGGGTGCGGGCCTCGCCCGTGGCGAAGAACCGCTCGGCCTCCTCGACCGGCATGGCCAGCACCTCGCTGATGTCGCGGCCGCCGAGGTGGTGGTCGAGGACGGACGCCTCGAACCGCTTGCCCTCGCACTCCTCGCAGACGGTGGCGACCTGGGCCATCACGGCGAGGTCGGTGTAGATGACGCCGGCGCCCTTGCAGGTGGGGCAGGCGCCCTCCGAGTTCGCGCTGAACAGGGCGGCCTTGACGCCGTTGGCCTTGGCGAACGCCTTGCGGATCGGGTCGAGGAGTCCGGTGTACGTCGCCGGGTTGCTGCGTCGCGAGCCGCGGATCGGGCTCTGGTCGACGGAGACCACGCCCGCCCCGGCCGGGATCGAACCGTGTACGAGTGAGCTCTTGCCGGATCCCGCGACCCCGGTGACCACGCAGAGCACGCCGAGCGGCACGTCCACGTCGACATCGCGCAGGTTGTGCGCGCTCGCGCCGCGGATCGGGAGGGTGCCGGTGGGCTCGCGCACACTCTTCTTCAGGGCGGCCCGGTCGTCCAGGTGGCGGCCGGTGACGGTGCCGGCGGAGCGCAGCCCCTCCACCGTGCCCTCGAAGCAGACCGCGCCGCCCGCCGTGCCCGCGCCGGGACCGAGGTCCACCACATGGTCGGCGATCGCGATGACCTCCGGCTTGTGCTCGACGACCAGCACCGTGTTGCCCTTGTCGCGCAGCCGCAGCAGCAGGTTGTTCATGCGCTGGATGTCGTGCGGGTGCAGACCGGTGGTGGGCTCGTCGAAGACGTACGTGACGTCGGTGAGCGAGGAGCCCAGGTGGCGGATCATCTTGACGCGCTGCGCCTCGCCGCCGGAGAGCGTGCCCGCCGGGCGGTCCAGGGAGAGGTAGCCGAGGCCGATCTCCACGAACGAGTCCAGGGTGCCCTGGAGCGCGGTCAGCAGCGGCGCCACCGTCGGCTCGTCCAGGCCCCGCACCCAGTCCGCGAGGTCGCTGATCTGCATCGCGCACGCGTCCGCGATGCTCACCTCGCCGATCCGCGAGGAGCGGGCCGCCTCGCTGAGCCGGGTGCCCGCGCACTCGGGGCAGGCGGTGAAGGCGACCGCGCGGTCCACGAACTCCCGGATGTGCGGCTGCATCCCCTCCCGGTCCTTGGCCAGCATCGACTTGCGGATCCGCGGGATCAGGCCCTCGTACGTCATGTTGATGCCCGCGATCTTCATCCTGGTCGGCTCGCGGTGCAGGAAGTCGTGCAGTTCGGCCGCGGTGAAGTCGCGGATCGGCTTGGCCGGGTCGTACAGACCGCACTCGCTGTAGAGCCGGTGGTTCCAGCCGCCCGCCTTGTAGCCGGGGACGGTGAGCGCACCCTCGGAGAGCGACTTCGTCTCGTCGTAGAGCTGGGCGGGGTCCAGGTCGGAGACCGTGCCCCGGCCCTCGCAGCGCGGGCACATCCCGCCGGTGACGCTGAAGCTGCGGCGCTCCTTCACGGTCTGTCCGCCGCGCTGGACGGTGACCGCGCCCGCGCCGCTGATCGAGGCGACGTTGAAGGAGTACGCCTTCGGGGAGCCGAGGTGCGGGCGCGCGAGCCTGCTGAAGAGGATGCGCAGCATCGCGTTGGCGTCGGTGGCGGTGCCGACCGTGGAGCGCGGGTCGGCGCCCATCCGCTGCTGGTCGACGACGATCGCGGTGGTCAGCCCGTCGAGTACGTCGACCTCGGGCCGGGCCAGGGACGGCATGAAGCCCTGGACGAAGGTGCTGTACGTCTCGTTGATCAGCCGCTGCGACTCGGCGGCGATCGTGCCGAACACCAGGCTGCTCTTGCCCGAGCCGGACACCCCGGTGAACACCGTCAGCCGGCGCTTGGGGATCTCGACGCTCACGTCCTTGAGGTTGTTCTCGCGCGCGCCGTGCACCCGGATCAGATCGTGCCGGTCCGCGGTGTGCGGTACGGGCATCGCGGAGATCGCGGGCCCACGGTCACCGGTGGCGCCGTCGTCCGTCCTCGTGACCGTGCTGCTCATCGCGTCTCCCTCTGTTCCTTCTGTGCGCCGTGCCTGCCGCGCCCGCGTCCGTCGCCGGTTCCGTCGTCACCGTAGCCGCGGCCCCGGCGGGCGCGCTTCTCGATTCCGGATCGGTTCGGGAGGCCGCCCCGCCGCGGGCCCCGGACCCCGGACACCGGACACCGGACATGCGAGAGCCCCCTGCCCGCGGTACGCCGCGAGCAGGGGGCCGGGGCCGCCGGTCAGCGGTGGTGGTGGCCGGGGCGGGGGCCGCGGTGGGTGTCGTCCCAGCTGAGGGAGTCGACGGAGCGGCGGTGGTCGTTGCGGAGGGTCGCGGTGTCGCGGCGGTCCCAGACCGAGGTGCGGCGGTCCTGGTAGAGGTCGCGGCGGGTGTCGTGGCCGTAACCGGTGTGGACGCGGACCGTGGCGCGGCCGTCGAGGCGGTAGTGGCGGAACGTGTAGGTGTGCCCGTGCTGGTCGGACAGGGTCCATCCGTCGAGGTTGACGTCGCGGCGGGTGTTGTTGGTGATCTCCACCCACTCGGTGTTCAGCACCCGCTCGGAGCGGTGGCCCCGGGTCGGGTGCGGGTCGGCGAGGTGGACGTCGCTGATCACCACGCCCTGGCGGTGCGCGTGCGCGGGGTGGTCGGCCGCGGCGGCGGGTAGCGCGGCCACCGCGAGCAGGGCCCCGGCCGCCGCGGCGGTCGCGGTCAGCCGACGGGCGGTCGAGGAGAGGGGAGCGGAAACGGACACGGACACAGGTTCTCCCTGCTGGTGCGAGGTGGGGCGGTACGGCGGCCGGGTGGCCGCGCGGCCCACACCCTTGTCCGGTTTGCGGGGAGATCGACGCGATACGCGCGCCCTGTTACCGATTGGCCACGTTTCTGTGACTCTCGGCTGTAGCGCCCAAGCAGGTGGCGGAGGTCCCGGGCCGGTGGGCTGCCTGCGGCGCGGGGTCCCTCCGGCCGGTCCGCGCCGGAGGGCGTCACTCCAAAGTGAGTAACAGAGAGTGGGCAACAGAACGTGAGGAACGGAAAGTGAGGAACGGAAAGCGAGGAACGGAAAGCGAGGAGCAGCGTGAGCGGCGGGCGCGCGTCACACAGGCGGGCGGGCGACATGGCGCGGGGCCCCGGCGTCGTCCGCCGGGGCCCCGCGCCGGTGTCCTGTCAGCCGCACTGGCAGGGGCCGCCCGACTGGCAGCCGCAGCCGCAGCCCGAGCCGCACCCGCAGGCGGCGAGGAGCGGAAGGCTCCGTGGCTCGGCGACGGGCTGCTCGGTCTCACGGCTCCGGGTCGGGTCGGGCGCGGTGCTGGGGGATTCGGACATGGGTCCCTCCTTCAGGCTGGTGCCTTCGCCCATTCCATGCCCGCCGCGCTGGGCGCATCAACGGCGCACGGTGGCTCGTTCCCGCCGCGGCACCCCGTCCGGCCGTTTCCCCGTGCCACCGCCGTCCCGGCCGTACGCGCTGTACCGGCCGCCCCCGCTGTCCCGGCCGTACCCGCTGCCCCCGCCGCGCCCGCTGTCCCCGCCGTACCCGCTGTCCCGGCCGTACCCGCCGCCCCTCAGGCCCGCCCCGCCGCCCCTCAGGCCCCGTCGACCTTCGGCACCGACGTGACGTCCTGCTGGAGCTCGTCGGCGTGCTCGCCCGTGACCAGGTAGACCACCCGCTTGGCCACCGCCACCGCGTGGTCGGCGTAGCGCTCGTAGTAGCGGCCGAGCAGGGTGACGTCCACGGCCGTCTCGATGCCGTGCTTCCAGCGGTCGTCGATCAGGTGCTGGAAGAGCGTGCGGTGCAGCAGGTCCATCTCGTCGTCGTCCTGCTCCAGCTGGAGGGCCAGGTCGACGTCCTTGGTGACGATCACCTCGGCGGCCTTCGCCATCAGGCGCTGGGCGAGCTGGCCCATCTCCAGGATGGTGGCGTGCAGGTCCTGGGGGACCCCGCGCTCCGGGAAGCGCAGCCGGGCCAGCTTGGCCACGTGCTGGGCCAGGTCGCCCGAGCGCTCCAGGTCCGCCGACATCCGCAGCGAGGTGACGACGATCCGCAGATCCGTCGCCACCGGCTGCTGCCGGGCCAGCAGGGCGATGGCCCGTGCCTCCAGGTCGTGCTGGAGCTCGTCGACCTTCTGGTCGGCCTCGATCACGCTCTCGGCCAGCTTCAGATCGGCGTCGAGGATGGCGGTCGTGGCGCGTCCGATGGCCGACCCGACCAGCCGGGCCATCTCCACCAGTCCGTCGCCGATCGAGTCCAGTTCCTCGTGGTACGCGTCCCGCATCTTCGTTCCCTCTCGTGCGTGTTCGTCGGGGTTGGCAAGGGGGTGCAGGGGCGGCGGTCCGCCGTCGGCGTCTGGCCGACGGCGCCCGGCCCGTCCCGTGTGACGACCGGCGGTGCGAACCCCACGCTCCCACGGTCCGGCCCGTACGCGTCCGTTTCCGTCACCTCAAGTGAACCGTCGCTGGCTCCAAGGTGAACTCTGGGCGACGAGTGTTCGAGGTCGCACCCGGACGGGTGGGGGCACGTCGTCCGTCATGCCTAACCTGGTCGCATGGACGTGAACGCGGCGGTCGCCGCAGCATCAGCGATCGCCGGAGTGCTCACCGGCGTCATCGCCGTGCTGGCGTTCCGCTTCAGTGAACGGGAGCAGAAGCGTCCGACGCGTACTTCGCTGCACACCGACGCGGTGCTGCCGCCCGGTGTGGACACGGTCCTCTCCGTGCTGCGCTCCTCCGCCGTCGTCCTCGACGAGGCCGACGCCGTCGTCAAGGCCAGCTCCGCCGCGTACGCCCTCGGGCTGGTCCGCGGCGGCAAGCTCGCCGTGGAGCCCATGCTCCAGATGGCCCGGGACACCCGCCGGGACGGGGAGATACGTCAGGTCGAGCTGGACCTGCCGCGGCGCGGCACCGGACGCGGCGAGGCCCTGGCGGTCTCCGCGCGCGTCGCGCCGCTGGGCTCGCGGCTGGTGCTGCTGCTCGTCGAGGACCTGACCGAGGCGCGCCGGATCGAAGCCGTACGGCGTGACTTCGTGGCGAACGTCAGCCATGAGCTGAAGACACCCGTCGGCGCTCTCTCCCTGCTCTCCGAGGCCGTCATGGACGCCTCGGACGACCCGGAGGCGGTGGAGCGCTTCGCCGGACGCATGCAGATCGAGGCGACCCGGCTGACCAACCTGGTGCAGGAGCTGATCGACCTCTCGCGGGTGCAGAACGACGACCCGCTGGAGGACGCCGAGCCGGTGCGCGTCGACGAACTCGTCGCCGAGGCCATCGACCGGTGCCGCCACCAGGCCGGCACCAAGCAGATCACCATGGCCACCGGGGGCACCGCGGACCTCAGGGTCTGGGGCAACCGCGGCCAGCTCGCCGCGGCGCTCGGCAACCTCGTCGAGAACGCCGTCAACTACTCCCCGGCCCGCACCCGCGTGGGCATCGCCGCCCGCCGGATCACCGTGCCGGGCGGGGATCTCATCGAGATCGCCGTCACCGACCAGGGCATCGGCATCTCCGACAAGGACAAGGAGCGCATCTTCGAGCGTTTCTACCGTGTGGACCCGGCCCGCTCGCGTGCCACCGGCGGCACCGGCCTCGGCCTCGCCATCGTGAAGCACGTGGTCGCCTCGCACGGCGGGGAGGTCACGGTGTGGAGCGCCGAGGGACAGGGTTCCACCTTCACCCTGCGGCTGCCCGAAGCGGCAGCGGCCCGCGAGGCCCGCGACCGGGACCGCGCGCACCAGCACCCCGACCTCGACGAGGAGACCGGGCCCGAAGCCGGCCCCGGCACCGACCTCGCGTCCGCGTCCCCGTCCGAGCCCCGTCCCGGGTTCCGGCCCGGCACCGGCACCACCTCGTCCCCGGCCTCATCCCCGGCGCCTCCGTCATCGCGGACGCAGGCGTCGTCGTCCCAGACATCACCGTACGAACCGCTTCCCGCCCCGGAGGTCCTTCCGTGACCCGAGTGCTCGTCGTCGAGGACGAGGAGTCCTTCTCCGACGCCCTGTCGTACATGCTCCGCAAAGAGGGCTTCGAGGTCGCCGTGGCGGCCACCGGGCCCGACGGGCTCGACGAGTTCGAGCGCAACGGCGCCGACCTCGTCCTCCTCGACCTGATGCTGCCGGGGCTGCCCGGTACGGAGGTGTGCCGTCAGCTGCGCGGCCGCTCCAACGTCCCGGTGATCATGGTGACCGCCAAGGACAGCGAGATCGACAAGGTCGTCGGCCTGGAGATAGGGGCCGACGACTACGTGACCAAGCCCTTCTCCTCCCGGGAGCTGGTCGCCCGGATCCGAGCGGTGCTGCGCCGGCGCGGCGAGCCGGAGGAGGTCACCCCGGCGGCCCTGGAGGCGGGTCCGGTCCGCATGGACGTGGACCGGCACGTCGTCACCGTCTCCGGCTCCAAGGTCGACCTGCCGCTCAAGGAGTTCGACCTGCTGGAGATGCTGCTGCGCAACGCCGGCCGGGTGCTCACCCGGATGCAGCTCATCGACCGGGTCTGGGGCGCCGACTACGTGGGCGACACCAAGACGCTCGACGTGCACGTCAAGCGGCTGCGCGCCAAGATCGAGCCGGACCCGGGCGCCCCGCGCTACCTGGTGACGGTCCGCGGCCTCGGCTACAAGTTCGAGCCGTAGGCCGCCCGCCGCAGTCCGTAGGCCGTAGCCCGTAGCCCGCAAGCCGTGGGCCGCGGTTCGCGGGCCGCGGGTCCGCGGACGGCAGGCAGGCCGGTACGCCGAAGGGCGGCGCCCTCTCCGTGAGGGTGCCGCCCTTCGGCGTACGTCGTCGTCGCGCCGCTCTTACGAGTCCGAGCCGCCCGGCGTGCCCGCCTCGCCCGACCCGTCGGCCGAGCCCGAGTTCGAGTCCGAGCCCGTGGTCTTGTCGCCCTTGCCCGAGGAGTCCGAGGACTTCGGCGACTCGGAGGACTTCGGGTCCTTCGAGGAGTTCGGCTTGCCCGTGGTGCCCGTGGTGCCCGTGGCCGGGGCGCCCGGCGCGGCCGGGATGTTGCTCGGGCCCCACTTGTCGAAGTAGCTCGTGGCCGGGACCACGAAGGCGCGCAGGCTCACGTCACCGGACTTGCTGAAGGTGAAGGTGATCTTCTGCGCGTTGCCGTCCTTGACCCCCGGGCCGGGGTTGGTCAGCGCGGCGGAGGCGTTGCCCTTGCCGCCGACGACGACCGAGCCCTGGGCCGGGACGGTCAGCTTGCCCGAGCCCTGGGCCGGGGTGATCTGCGCGGTGCCGCCGCCGTCGACGCGGATCGCGTCCAGCGTCTGCGGGGTGGTGCCGCTGTTGAAGAGGGTCATCGAGACGACGGCCGGGCCCTTGGTCTGGGAGCCGGGCTGCGTGATGATCACCGCGTTCTGGACCTCGATGTCCCCGACCTTGGTGGCCGCGTTGTCCGGCTTGACCTCGAGTGTCTGGGCGTTGTTGCCGGCGCCGCAGGCGGCGAGCGAGGCGATCGAGAACGCGATGGCGGCGGCGGCGAGGGCGCCGCGTCGAAGGCTGCTGCTCACGGCGGCGGCAACTCCTTGAACGTGGGCGGTACAGGGCGACTTCCTTATAAAGCCGTCCTAAGCGTCTGTCAGCGGCCTTAGGTTACCGAGCCGTTCCCACGGCCCCGCACCCGACCCGCCCCCTGTGCCTCCCGAGGCACCCGGACACCGCTCCCGCGCGGCCGCCGGGGGCACCCGGAGGGGGCCTTGCCACACCCCGTCCGGGCCCCTGCCGCGCCCTCCGCCCCCGGCCCCGCCCTTCGTACCGGCCACGGCGCCGCCCGCCATTCACATAAGTGACGCCCGCCATACGCGCACCGTCATACGCGGCGCCAAAGAGCCATAGGCGCGGTCATACGAGCCGCCATACGCATCGCCATACGCCCGCCCGCTTACCCGCCCGGGATACCTCACGCATACCCCCTGCTTAGACCCGGCTTAGACCGTGCTTAGCGCCCTCTAAGCCCCTCTCTTACGCGTCCTCTTACGCGCGGTCTTAGCGGCGGCGGCCCGCCGTACCCGATCTTCCTGGATTTTCCGGTGCCGTAATCCGCGGCCGCGGCCGAAATTGATCACCGGCCGCGCCGGGCGTTGCCCACCGGCCGTGATCAATTCCGGATTCGTGCCTCCCGCGACCCGCCCGCACCGAACGGAGTAGCGGAAGTCGCGCATCTGGAACCCGACAAAACGGGACGTTCGACCGTTTGGACGGACGGGCGGAAGTGTGTAACGTACGCGTTTCGCCCCGCGCGGAGAGCCCCTCCGACCTGCGCATACCTGCCCGTGACCGGCCCGCGCACCCCTTCCGAAGCACGTTCCGGTTGCTGTTGTCAAGCCCCGAGATATGCCCTGACCTGCGAAAACGCCATTCAGAAGACGCCGTATCCGTGTTACCCTGGATAGCCACGGAAGGGGTACCTGTCACATGACGTTCAAGGTTGGCGACACCGTGGTCTATCCCCATCACGGGGCCGCGCTGATCGAGGCTATCGAAACTCGCCAGATCAAAGGCGTGGACAAGACCTACTTGGTGCTGAAGGTCGCCCAGGGTGACCTGACGGTACGTGTGCCAGCGGACAATGCGGAGTTCGTCGGCGTGCGTGATGTGGTCGGTCAGGACGGGCTGGACCGGGTCTTCGAGGTGCTGCGCGCTCCGTACGCCGAGGAGCCCACGAACTGGTCGCGTCGTTACAAGGCAAACCTGGAGAAGCTCGCCTCCGGTGATGTCATCAAGGTCGCGGAGGTTGTGCGCGACCTGTGGCGCCGGGAGCGCGAGCGCGGTCTCTCCGCCGGTGAGAAGCGCATGCTCGCCAAGGCCCGCCAGATCCTGGTGAGCGAGCTGGCGCTCGCGGAGAACACGAACGAGGACAAGGCAGAGGCTCTGCTCGACGAGGTTCTCGCGTCCTGACGCGGGGCTTCCCGACCGACGACCGGAACCGGATCACCGGAGCGGGGCACCCCGACACAGGCGGACGCCCACGACTGCGCGACTGTTCGGTTCAGCACGGTGTGCGGCATCAGTGAAGTGCAGTGGCATCAATGACATGCCGCAGTGCCCGATCGGGCGACCGAGGTCGCCGGGCGCTGCGGCTTCGTCATGTCCGCATGTCCGCCTGCGGCCGCACCCGCCCCGCACCCGCGCCTCGCGGCACCCGCGCCTCGCGCCGCCCACGGGCGACGTCCTGCGGCGACGCGCTCCGCCGGAACCCGGACGGCCCTGCGAGAGGAAGATCCCCCCGATACTGTGTGCCGGGCCCATGCAGTCGGCTCGGCCGGGGTCACGGAAGGGTCCGGCCGCCGTGCCGCGCCCGGCACGGTGAGGCCATACCCACGCCGAGCCGGAACACAAACCTGACAGGAACCGATGTCTGACGATTCGCGTCCTTCGCCCGCGGGCGCCCGGCCAGGGGCCCCCGTCGCCGTCGTGATCCCGGCCGCCGGCCGGGGCGTGCGTCTCGGTCCGGGCGCCCCCAAGGCGCTGCGCACGCTGAACGGCACCCCGATGCTCGTCCACGCGGTGCGCGCCATGGCCGCCTCCCGCGCCGTCTCCCTCGTCGTCGTGGTCGCTCCGCCCGACGGCGCGGGCGAGGTCACCTCGCTGCTCGACGCCCACGCGCTCCCCGAGCGGACCCGCTTCCTCGTGGTGCCCGGCGGCGAGTCCCGCCAGGAGTCCGTCCGGCTCGGGCTCGACGCGCTGCCGCCCGGCCACGACGTCGTCCTCGTGCACGACGCGGCCCGCCCGCTGGTCCCCGTGGAGACGGTGGACGCGGTGATCGAGGCCGTACGCGAGGGCGCCGCCGCTGTCGTACCGGCCCTGCCGCTCGCGGACACCGTCAAGGAGGTCGAGCCGGCCGCCGTGGCGGGCGCGCCCGAGCCGGTCCTCGCGACCCCGGACCGCTCGCGGCTGCGGGCCGTGCAGACCCCGCAGGGCTTCGACCGGGCGACGCTGGTCCGGGCCCACGAGACCGTCACCGACAACGTGACCGACGACGCGAGCATGGTCGAGCAGCTCGGCGAGCCGGTCGTGGCCGTCCCGGGACACGAGGAGGCCTTCAAGGTCACCCGCCCGCTCGACCTCGTGCTCGCCGAGGCGGTCCTGGCCCGCAGGAGGCTCACCGATGGCTTCTGAGACCACCCCCGAGATCGCCCCGGGCTTCCCGGACACCGCACCGGCCGCCACCCCGGACACCGGCGCGGCCTCCCCGGCGACCGCCCCGGCCGCTCCCGCTGCCCCCGCGGACGGCGCGCTCCCCCCGCTGCCCCAGGTCGGCATCGGCACCGACATCCACGCCTTCGAGGACGGCCGCGAGCTGTGGTGCGCGGGCCTGAAGTGGGAGGGCGAGGGGCCGGGCCTGGCCGGGCACTCCGACGCGGACGTCGTCGCGCACGCCGCGTGCAACGCGCTGTTCTCGGCCGCCGGGCTCGGCGACCTCGGCCAGCACTTCGGCACCGGCCGGCCCGAGTGGTCGGGCGCGTCCGGCGTCACCCTGCTGACGGAGGCGGCACGCATCGTCCGCGCGGCCGGTTTCCGGATCGGGAACGTGGCCGTGCAGGTCGTCGGCGACCGCCCGAAGATCGGCAAGCGGCGCGCGGAGGCCCAGCGGGTCCTCTCCGAGGCGGCCGGAGCGCCGGTCTCCGTCTCCGGGGCCACCACCGACGGGCTCGGCTTCCCGGGCCGCGGCGAGGGGCTGACCGCGGTGGCCACGGCGCTCGTGGTGCGGGTGAGCTGAGCGCGTGCGAGGGTACCCGGAGAGTCACCGCCCGGCCGCGCAGTGCCGGCGGTGACCGAAGGTCCGCCTCCCGGAGGGTGCCCCATGTCCGCCGAACTGTCCCCCCGTCTCAAGAACCTCCTCGACGGCACCGTCTTCGTCGTCGTCGGCACCGTCCAGCCCGACGGCAGCCCGCAGCTGTCGCCGGTCTGGGCGAAGCGGGACGGCGACGACGTCGTCATCTCCACCACCGCCGACCGCCGCAAGGCGCGGAACATGCGGCGCGACGCCCGCGTCAGCGTCGTCGTCCAGGATCCCGCCTCGCCGTACGAGTACGCCGAGATCCGCGGCACCGCCGAGATCAGCACCGAGGGCGGCCAGGACCTCATCGACGAGCTGTCGGTGAAGTACACCGGCAAGAAGTACGCGGAGTTCAATCCGTCCGCGGCCCAGGACGCCGAGCGCCTGGTCGTCCGGATCCGGCCCCGCAAGGTCGTCGGCGGCATCTGACGGGCCGCCCCCGCGGACCGGGTCACCGCTCCCCTCGGTCACAAAAGCACGGACCTTGCGGGAAACGGGCGCGAGGCACTGCCCTTCGCCCACTACCCTGGAGTGGTGACCATTCGCCTGTACGACACCAGCGCCCGGCAGATCCGTGACTTCACCCCGCTCAAGCCGGGTTGTGTCTCGATCTACCTGTGTGGTGCCACCGTGCAGGCCGCCCCGCACATCGGGCACATCCGGTCGGGTCTGAACTTCGACATCATGCGCCGCTGGTTCGCCTACCGCGGCTACGAGGTGACGTTCATCCGCAACGTCACGGACATCGACGACAAGATCATCGTCAAGGCGCGGGAGCAGGACCTCCCCTGGTGGTCCATCGGGTACGCCAACGAGCGCGCGTTCAACGACGGTTACACCGCGCTGGGCTGCCTGCCGCCCACCTACGAGCCCCGCGCCACCGGCCATGTGCCGGAGATGACCGAGATGATGCGCACGCTCATCGACCGCGGCCACGCCTACGCGGCCGACGGCAACGTCTACTTCGACGTGCGTTCCTTCCCCGGCTACCTCCAGCTGTCCCGGCAGGAGCTGGACAATCTGCGCCAGCCGGCCGCCGACAGCGAGACCGGCAAGCGCGACCCGCGGGACTTCGCGATGTGGAAGGCGGCCAAGCCGGGCGAGCCGACCTGGCCCACGCCGTGGGGCGAGGGCCGTCCGGGCTGGCACCTGGAGTGCTCGGCCATGGCGCACAAGTACCTGGGCAGCGCCTTCGACATCCACGGCGGCGGCCTGGACCTGATCTTCCCGCACCACGAGAACGAGATCGCCCAGTCCAAGGCGTACGGCGACGAATTCGCGCGGTACTGGGTGCACAACGCCTGGGTGACCATGGCCGGCGAGAAGATGTCCAAGTCGCTGGGCAACTCCGTGCTGGTCTCCGAGATGGTCCGCCAGTGGCGCCCGATCGTCCTGCGCTACTACCTGGGCACCCCGCACTACCGCTCGACCATCGAGTACAGCGAGGAGGCCCTGCGCGAGGCCGAGTCGGCGTTCGCGCGGATCGAGGGCTTCATCCAGCGCGTGGTGGAGAAGACGGGCCCGGTGGAGCCGTCCGCCGAGGTGCCGCCCGCCTTCGCCGAGGCGATGGACGACGACCTCGGCGTCCCGCAGGCGCTGGCCGTGGTGCACACCACGGTCCGGCAGGGCAACAGCGCGCTCGCCGCGGACGACAAGGAGGCCGCGGTGGCCCGGCTCGCCGAGGTGCGGGCCATGCTCGGCGTCCTCGGCCTCGATCCGCTGGACGAGCACTGGGCGGCCGGCGATGGCGAGAGCGGCGAGGACCTGCACGGCGTCGTCGACACCCTGGTCCGGATGGTCCTCGACCAGCGCGAGGCGGCCCGCGCCCGCAAGGACTGGGCCACCGCTGACGCCCTGCGCGACCAGCTCGGCCAGTCCGGACTGGTCATCGAGGACAGCCCGCAGGGCCCGCGCTGGAGCCTCGGCCCGCGCTGATCCGCCCCCGGTCCGCCCGGCCGCGCGCCGGCCGCCGGGGACCCCGTTGTGCCGTCCGGCCGTCCGGGCGGCACACTTCATAGACGTAGGAGACGTACGCGGCAGGCGTACGCACGACGCTTTCGACAGACAGGTAGGTCATGGCCGCTCACAACCGCCGCATGTCCGGCAAGAAGGGCGCGCAGGTCGGCAGCGGCGGCCAGCGGCGCCGCGGCCTGGAGGGCAAGGGCCCCACGCCCCCCGCCGAGATGCGCAAGGGACACGCCAAGCAGCGCGCCGCCCAGGCGAAGGTGCGCCGCAGCCAGGGCCGCCCGCCGCAGCGCCGCGGCGGCCGCTCCGCCTCGGAGCTGGTCGTCGGCCGCAACCCGGTCGTCGAGGCGCTGCGCGAGGGCGTGCCCGCGACCACGCTGTACGTCCAGCAGTTCATCGACAACGACGAGCGGGTCCGCGAGGCGCTCCAGCTCGTGGCCGAGCGCGGCGGCCTCAACCTCATGGAGGCGCCCCGCCCCGAGCTGGACCGCATGACCAACGGGCTCAACCACCAGGGCCTGGTCCTCCAGGTCCCGCCGTACGAGTACGCCCACCCCGAGGACCTGGCCGAGGCCGCGGCGGACGCGGGCGAGGACCCGCTGATCGTCGCCCTCGACGGCGTCACCGACCCGCGCAACCTCGGCGCGGTCGTCCGCTCCGTCTCGGCCTTCGCCGGGCACGGCGTGGTCGTCCCCGAGCGGCGCGCGGCCGGGATGACCGCCGGTGCCTGGAAGACGTCCGCGGGCACCGCCGCCCGGACGCCGGTGGCCCGCGCCACCAACCTCACCCGCGCCCTGGAGACGTACCAGAAGGCGGGCATCACGGTCGTCGGCCTGGCCGCGGACGGCGAGGCCGAACTCGGTGACCTGGAGGCCCTGGCGGGTCCCGTCGTCATCGTCGTCGGCAGCGAGGGCAAGGGCCTGTCCCGGCTCGTCGGCGAGACCTGCGACATCCGGGTGCGGATCCCGATGCCGGGCGGCGCCGAGTCGCTGAACGCGGGCGTCGCGGCCGGGATCGTCCTCTACGAGGCGGCCCGCAGGCGCGCCTGAGCGCGGGGCCCGGCCGGGACGCGGCAGGCACGCGGACCCGGCCCGGCCTGCGCTCGTACGCGCGTGCGGATGTTCACCCGGCCGGGCGTATCCGTCCGTTCGGGGCAAGCTTGACGCGGTCCGGACAGATCCGACGGGTCAAGGCAGTGTCCTAACACCCCATCACTCGGTTAGATGAGTGTGGACACCAGAACACCCCGCACACCCACGGGGGACCGCTCGTCGGGCTACGACGACGCTCCCGCGCTGAGCATGGTGAAGGTGCCGAGCGATCCGGCGCAGGTCATCGTCACTCACGCGAGCTTCCGCGTGCAGCTGGGCGCCGCGTCGCGGCGCACCCTGTCCCCCCGCCTCGCCCGGCACCCGAGCGTCACCGACCCCGCCGTGCGCGTGCCCGCCGCCGCCGGGGCGGCGGGCCGGGCCGCCCCGCGCCGGCCGCTCGTGTGGAGCGGCCGCTCCGCCCCCGACGACACCGGCGCCCACCGGCTGCTCCAGGCCGTGCGCAGCGGCAGCGTCCGCTACACCGAGGACCCGTCCGCCGACGCCGGAGCCACCCAGGTCATCCCGCGCGTCGACGCCGCCCCCGGCTACGGCGGCTACGACGACCTCGACCGCACCGTCGAGACCCCCGTCGTCGGCGCCCAGCGCTCCCCGGAGCCCGGCGAGACCCGGCTGCTCCCGCAGATGCGCAGCTCGGGCAGCGCCTACGAGGAGCAGTACGGCGAGTCCGCGTACGGCACCCGCCCCGCCGCGGGCGCCGCCGGACCGCCCCACGGCCACCCCGGCGGCGGCCTCGCCGCCGACACCGGCGCCTACGGCTACGACGAAGGCGCCACCCGCGACGCCCCCGCGCCCGGCACCCGCCGCCGCGGCAGGCGGCACGGCGACGACCCGGCCCGCCACGCCTACTACCCGGGCCGCCGGATGAACCTCGGCGTGGTCCTCCTCCCGCTGCGGATCTTCCTCGGGTTCGTCTCCCTCTACGCCGGCATGGGCAAGCTGTGCGACCCGCTCTACTTCGACGGCGGCAAGCGCGGCTCCATGGTCAAGTGGCTCACCTCCCTGCACCCCTGGGAAGTCGCCGAGCCGCTGCGCCAGTTCGCCCTCCAGCACCCGGTCGGCTCCGGCCTCTCCATCGCCTTCCTCCAGGTCATCGTCGGCGTCCTGACGGTCCTGGGCTGCTGGCAGCGGGTCGCCGCGGTGGTCGGCGCGCTGCTCTCCGCCGCGATCGTCGTCACCGTCAGCTGGCGCACCGTCGCCGTCTACGACACCCCGGACATCATCTACCTGGCCGCCTGGTCCCCGCTGATCATCGCCGGTGCGCCCGTCTACTCCGTGGACGGCCGGCTCGCCGCGTCCGCCTGGCGCCGCCTCGGCCCCCGCGCCGACCTGTGGGACCTGCGCCGGTACGTGCTGCGCCGCGGCGCCCTGATCACCGTGGTCGTCGCCGGGCTCACCCTGCTCGTGGGCGCGCTGCTCGGCGGCGCGGTCCGCGACGCCGACCGGGTCGTCGTCCCCGGCCCCGGAGAGTCCCCGCGCAACGAACTGCCCGGCTCGCCACTGCCCAGCCGCCCCGGCACCGGCACGGGCACCGGACACAGCGGCTCCCCGTCGGCCTCCACCTCGCCCAGCCACCGCGGCACGTCCGCCGGGCCGACCGGTGGCCCCGCGGCCACCCCGGGCGCCACCCGCGGCAGCGGAGCCGCCACCGGCGGCGCGCCCAGCCAGACCCAGGGCACCACCGGCCACGTCCCGCCGCGCCACTCCGCCCCCGTCCAGCAGGCGCCCAGCACCAGCGCGGGCCCGACCTCCGGCGGCTCGGCCTCCGGGGGCTCCGGTTCCGGCGGCTCCGGCGGCGGCGACACCCAGCCCTCCGGCTCCGGCGGCGGCAGCTCGTCCTCCACGGGCCAGCCCGGACTGGTGGGCGGCCTGCTCGGCTAGCTCGGGTAGCTCGGGCCGTGACGGCCCGAAGGGCCCCGCACCATGGTGGTGCGGGGCCCTTCGGCTGCGTACGGGGAAGGGGAGCAGGTGTCCTGCCGGGGCGTCATCGGCCCAGCGCGGCCAGCTCCTTGGCGGCCTCCGTGAGGTCCTTGGCGGTGTCGATGGCACGCCAGTAGGCGCCCTGCGGGATCGGGAAGCCGGCCAGCCGCAGTTCCCGGGCCAGCCGCGGGAAGGTGCTGCGCTCGTGGTCACCGCGCTCGGGGAGCAGGGAGGCGAAGCCGGGGGAGAAGACGTAGACGCCCGCGTTGATCTCGAAGGTCGACGGCGGCGCCTCGATGAAGTCCGTGATGTGCCCGAAGCCGTCCGTCTGCACGGCGCCCCACGGGATGCGCGGCCGGGCCAGCGCGAGGGTCGCGACCGCGTCGCGCTCGGTGTGGAAGTCCGCCATGTCCCGCAGCGAGAAACGGGTCCAGATGTCGCCGTTGGTGGCGTACCAGGCGCGCTCGGGGTGCGGGAGGCGGGCGGCGGCGAACTTGAGGCCGCCGCCGCGGCCGAGGGGTTCCGGCTCGACGACCGTGGTCACCCGGACGGGCAGCTCCGCCGACTCCAGCCACTCCTGGAGCACCTCGGCGAGGTGACCGCAGGAGATCACCACGTCCGTGACGCCCTCCTCGGCCAGCCAGGCGAGCTGGTGACCGATGATCGGAGTGCCCGTACCGGGGATCTCGACCATCGGCTTGGGCCGGTCGTCGGTGTAGGGGCGCAGCCGGGAGCCCTGGCCACCGGCCAGGACCACGGCTTGGGTGGGGCGGGACGCCGCATTCGGATGGGTCATGCCGGAACTCTACGTGCCGCCGTGCGGCGGCCCGCGCCGGTGACCGGTACGCCGCTGTACGGCGCCCGTCCGGCGCGGGCCCTGACTCTGCCGGGCTCTGCTGGTGACCCGGTCCCGGCTCAGCCCTGGGCCGCGAGGACCCCGGAGGCGAAGGAGGTGTCGCAGACGGGGCGGGAGAAGGCCTGGGCGCGCGTGGGGCCGTAGATGCGCACGGCGGCCCGGCCGAGGGTGCGGGCGATGGAGGCGCAGTGCCCGGCCAGCGAGGGCCGGTCGTTGACCGCCTGCTGGAGGTGGGTGAGCGCGACGCCCGGATCCTTCTCCTGCAGCTCCGTCAGCAGGTGGTCGCGGAGCACGTCCTGCGGGGCCCGGGGAGGGGCGGCGACCCCGGGCGCGGACATGTCGGACGCGGTGAGCACCGAGTTCGAGGGGTTCCCCGACCAGTTGACTCGGGTGACCGCGAGGGTCCCGGAGAGCACCAGGACGACGGGCAGGACGAGGGCGAGGGAGCGGCCGATCCGGCGGGCGGGGCCCCGGCCGCGTCGCTTGGGTGGCGTGGTGGAGTGCTTCACGCGAGTGAGGGTAGCGCCCGGTGATGATTTGGCGACATTTAGTCACCCCTTCGGGCGACGGCGTACCGCCCTTTCTCTGGTGGTGTGTTGACGCACACGGCTCGAAATGTCCTGTGTGTCAGGGTGGTCCGGAGACAGCGAGAAGGGCCCCGCAGCAGTTCGCGGGGCCCTTCTCGTCAACTCGGGTGAATCACCCGGATCATTCCCGGGGTTTCAGCCGTAAGCGTCATGCGCCTGGCTGCCGGGTGTCAGTCCGACAGGCGCTCGCCGGTCGAGGTGGAGAACACGTGGGTCTCGCCCGCCCGCGGCACGACGTGCACGGTGGCGCCCTTCTCCGGGACCGAGCGGCTGCTGACGCGGACGACCAGGTCCTTCGTCCCGCCGCCGACCTCGACGGTGCCGTAGATGTAGCCGTCGGCGCCGGTCTCCTCGACGACGTTCACCGAGACGGCGAGGCCGGCCGGGGCGTCGGCGCTGTCCTTGGTCAGGGAGGCGGCCGCGCCGCCGTTGTGCTCGACCACGTCGAAGTGCTCGGGGCGCACACCCACGGTGACGGTCTTGTCGCCCTTGTCGGAGGCGGCCTTGAGCGCGTCGCGGTTGACCGGGACGACGCTGTTGCCGAACTTCACACCGCCGTCGGTGATCGGCACCTCGACCAGGTTCATGGCCGGGGAGCCGATGAAGCCGGCGACGAACAGGTTCGCGGGCTTGTCGTACATGTTGCGCGGCGAGTCCACCTGCTGGAGCAGGCCGTCCTTGAGCACCGCGACCCGGTCGCCCATCGTCATGGCCTCGACCTGGTCGTGGGTGACGTAGACGGTGGTGATGCCCAGGCGGCGCTGGAGCGAGGCGATCTGCGTACGCGTGGACACACGGAGCTTGGCGTCCAGGTTGGACAGCGGCTCGTCCATGAGGAACACCTGCGGCTCACGCACGATCGCGCGGCCCATCGCCACACGCTGGCGCTGACCACCGGAGAGCGCCTTCGGCTTGCGGTCCAGGTACTCGCTCAGGTCGAGGATCTTCGCGGCCTCCTCGACCTTCTGCCGGATCTCCGCCTTGTTGACACCGGCGATCTTGAGCGCGAAGCCCATGTTGTCGGCGACCGACATGTGCGGGTAGAGCGCGTAGTTCTGGAACACCATGGCGATGTCCCGGTCCTTGGGCGGCAGGTGCGTGACGTCACGGTCGCCGATGCGGATCGCACCGCCGTTGACGTCCTCCAGGCCCGCGAGCATCCGCAGCGAGGTGGACTTGCCGCAGCCGGACGGGCCGACCAGGACGAGGAACTCGCCGTCCGCGATGTCGATCTCCAGAGCGTCGACGGCGGGCTTCTCGGAACCCGGGTAGATCCGGGTCGCCTTGTCGAACTGCACAGTGGCCATGATGAATGGGCCCCCTTCTACCGGCAGGAACGTGCCGGACGATCCGAGTAGGAAGGCGGTTGCCACGACGGATGCCCGAAGGATCGTCCGCTGTGGTGATCGCGTGGTCCACAAGAGTGAACTGGCACAGGACGGTACCTGGCGTTCACCTGGTCTGTCAGTACTTGAAGGGGTGTGAACTTCGCGGAAATTCTCGACGGGCACCCGCCGCGACCTGGGTACACTGCACGGGCACCACCCGGTACGCCTCCTTAGCTCAGCTGGCCAGAGCAACGCACTTGTAATGCGTAGGTCGTCGGTTCGAATCCGACAGGGGGCTCGGTGAAAGGCCAGGTCAGACAGTGTCTGACCTGGCCTTTTCTGTGTGCTGGGGCGGGTGGGTCAGGGGGTGCGCAGGAGGGTCGTCAGGGTTTCGCGCAGGGTTGCCTCCGGGGCCGAGTCCGGGGCGGCGGTCCGGGTGCGCCAGGCGACGAAGCCGTCGGGGCGGACGAGGACCGCGCCGTCGGGGGTGGTGCCGTGGGCGGCGGCCCAGTCGGGGGCCGGGGTGTCCGGGGCGGGCGGGGCTTCGGTGGTGAGGTCGGTGCCGAAGCGGTAGGAGACCAGGGGGATGCCGGTGGTCTCCGCGACGCGGCGGGCCGCGGTGTGCCAGTCGGTGGTGGAGCGGGCGTCGCTGAGCAGGACCAGGGAGCGTTCGTACAGGTCGAGGGTGGAGACGCGCTCGCCGTCGCGCCGCACCCACAGGTGGGGGGCGCGGGTGCCGGGCTCGCCGGTGAGGCGGAGCGCGTCGGGCACGACGTCCTGGCCGGGGTCGGCGCCGATGACGGCGCCCCGGAGGTAGCGGTAGCCGAGGACGACGTTGAGGATGCCGCCGCGCTTGCCGCCGCCGATGCCGGGCGCGGGCGCGAAGCCGGGGTGGCTGTGCTCGACGGAGCGGGCGGAGGCGCGGGCGCTGGTGGCGGTGGCGACCGGGCGGCGCTCGGTGTCGTAGGTGTCCAGGAGGCCGGGGCCCGCCCAGCCGCCGAGGACGGCGGCGAGTTTCCAGGCGAGGTTGTGGGCGTCCTGGATGCCGGTGTTGGAGCCGAAGGCGCCGGTGGGCGACATCTCGTGGACGGAGTCGCCGGCGAGCAGGACGCGTCCGTCGGTGTAGCGGTCGGCGACGCGTTCGGCGGCGCGCCAGGACGCCTTGCCGGTGATCTCGACGTCCAGGTCGGGGGCGCCGATGGCGCGGCGGATGTGCCGCTGGAGGCGTTCCTCGGTGAACTCGTCGAGGCTCTCGCCGCGCTCGGGGTGCCAGGGGGCGTGGAAGACCCAGTGCTCCTTGTTGTCGACGGGGAGCAGTGCCCCGTCGGCCTCCGGATCGGTGAGGTAGCAGCAGATGAAGCGGCGGTCGCCCACGACGTCGGCGAGGAGTTTGGAGCGGAAGGTGACGCTGACGTTGGCGAACAGGTCGCCGGGTCCGGACTGGCCGATGCCGAGGCGGCGGCGGACGGGGCTGCGGGGGCCGTCGGCGGCGACGAGGTAGTCGGCGCGGACGGTGTACCGCTCGTCGGTGGCGCGGTCGCGGACGGTGGCGGTGACTCCGTCGGCGTCCTGCTCGAAGGTCTCCATCTCGTGGGAGTAGCGCAGGTCGCCGCCGAGGGCGCGGGCGCTGTCGAGGAGGACGGGTTCGAGGTCGTTCTGGCTGCACAGGCACCAGCCGGTGGGGCTGAAGCGGGCCATGCCGCCGCCCGGGTCGATGTGCTTGAACAGCCATTCGCCGGCGTCGCCGACGAGGGTGGGGGTCTGGAGGATGCCGTGGTTGCCGGCGAGCAGGGAGGCGGCGTCCTTGACGGCGTCCTCGACGCCGGCCGCGCGGAGCAGCTCCATGGTGCGCACGTTGTTGCCGCGGCCGCGGGGGTGGTGGGAGGTGCCGGAGTGCCGTTCGACGAGCAGGTGGGGCACGCCGAGGCGGCCCAGGAAGAGCGAGGTGGACAGGCCCACCAGGGAGCCGCCGACGATGAGGACGGGTACCCGGTGGTCGGCTTCTCGGTGCATCGGTGCCTCCAGGGGCGGGGTGGGGCGCGGGTGCGTCGCGGGGGTCGCGCGGGGGCGCGGGGGTGCGGGCGGGTGGGGGCCCGTCGGTGTCTCCATGCCCGGTGCGGGGGCGGTCCGCGTGCGTTCGCGGGGGCAATCACCCCTGTGATCACCCACGTGGTGCACACGAGTCGCGCACTGATCACAACCGGCACAGGATCGAGATCACGCTGACGTCGCGTCACCCGCGGCGGGATGTCGGCGGAGCGAAGCCCTCTTCAGCCCCGTCAAGGAGACGTACGCAGATGACCGCCATCTCTGAGCGTGTTTCAGAACCCACCGAGCAGCAGGACTCGAAACGTGTCTCCCAGTCCGTCTTCGACGGTTCCCGGCTCCGGGTCGTCCTGCTGGTGGACGTCTACGACGGCGCCCAGCAGCAGTTCCTGGAGGCGTACGAGGAGATGGGCAAGCAGGTCTCGTCCGTCCCCGGGCATGTCAGCGACCAGCTGTGCCAGTCGATCGAGAACCCTTCGCAGTGGCTGATCACCAGCGAGTGGGAGAGCGCGCCGCCGTTCCTCGCCTGGGTGAACAGCGAGGAGCACGTGCGGATGGTGCAGCCGATGCACAGCTGCATCCGTGACACGCGGTCGCTGCGTTTCCACATCGTCCGGGAGACCGGCGGTGAGGCGGGCCGGGCGGCGGGCGAGCGCCGGCTGCAGACGTCGCCGCGCATCGGTGACGGGGTGCTCCGGCACGCGCTGACGTTCACGGTGAAGCCGGGCAGCGAGAAGAAGGTCGCCGAGCTGCTGGCGAACTACGAGTCGCCCCAGGCGCGGGTGGACGACACCACGAAGCTGTGCCGTACGTCGCTGTTCATGCACGGCAACCGGGTGGTGCGGGCCATCGAGGTGCGCGGTGACCTGCTGGCGGCGCTGCGGCACGTGGCGCGGCAGCCGGAGATCCGGGCGGTGGAGGAGGCCATCAACCCGTATCTGGAGCAGGAGCGGGACTTCGCCGACCAGGAGTCGGTGCGGGTGTTCTTCACCCGGGCGGCCCTCCCGGCGGTGCACCACGTGACGCGCGGTCAGGACGACGAGGGGGCGCAGCGGCAGGCGCTGTCGTACCCGGCGCGGCCGGGGATGGGGATGCGGCTGGCGGAGCTGCTGGCCCAGCACGACGAGCGGGTGGCGGACGACCCGGCCAGCCCGATCCTGCGCAGCACGGTCTTCGAGCGGGACGACGTGGTGGTCCGGCTGATCGACGTACGGGCCGGTCTCGACGTGGATCCGGCGGCGGCGCTGGGTCTGGCGGACGCCGCGCAGGTGTCGGAGCTGACGACGCTGCTCGACGAGGGCGCCGCGAAGAAGGACGGCGATCTGGCGCGGCTGCTCGCCCTGGCCCGGATGGACCTCGTCACCGACCGGCGGTCGGCGCCGGACGCCTGACGCTCCCCTTCAGCCGACGTACACACCACCGGAGGAACGACGTGATCAAAGCCAGGCCCAAGATCGTGGAACTCGGCGAGACCGAGCCCAACACCCGGCGCGGAGGCGATCTGCGCGCCATGCTGACCCCGGCCACGGTGGGTTCCACCAGCGGCTTCATGGGGGTGGCGCTGGTGCAGCCCGGTGACCGCATCGGTGAGCACTACCACCCGTACTCCGAGGAGTTCGTGTACGTGGTGTGCGGTGAGCTGGAGGTGGACCTGGACGGTGAGGCCCACCCGCTCAGGCCCGAGCAGGGGCTGATGATCCCGGCGTACATGCGGCACCGGTTCCGCAATGTGGGCGATGTGGAGGCGCGGCTCGTCTTCCACCTCGGTCCGCTGGCGCCGCGCCCGCAGCTGGGACATGTCGACACGGAGGGCACCGCGGAGGAGGCGGTGCGGGTCGTGGCCGGGGCCGGGGAGCCGGTGCCGGCGGACGCGGCCGAGGCCCGCTCATGACCAGGCGGGTGGCGGTCACCGGCATAGGCGTGGTGGCGCCGGGCGGTATCGGCGCCCCGGCCTTCTTCGACCTGCTGGCGAACGGGCGGACCGCGACGCGGGGCATCACCTTCTTCGACCCGTCCGGGCTGCGGTCGCAGATCGCCGCGGAGTGCGACTTCGACCCGGTGGCCGCGGGCCTTTCCGAGGAGCAGGTGGCGCGCTGCGACCGCTACATCCAGTTCGCGCTGGCCGCGGGCCTGGAGGCGGTGCGGGACTCCGGGCTCGACCTCGCCGGGGAGAACCCCTGGCGGGTCGGGGTCTCGCTGGGCACCGCGGTCGGCGGCACCACGCGGCTGGAGAACGACTACGTGCTGGTCAGCCATGGCGGTGAGCGCTGGGACGTGGACCACGAGCGGGCGCGGCCGTATCTGGAGCGGGCGTTCACGCCGAGCACGCTGGCCTCGACGGTGGCCGAGCGGTTCGGGGCGCGCGGCCCCGTGCAGTCGGTGTCCACCGGGTGCACGTCGGGGCTCGACGCGGTCGGGTACGCGCTGCACACCGTGGAGGAGGGCCGGGCCGACATCTGCATAGCCGGGGCGTCGGACTCGCCGATATCGCCGATCACGATGGCGTGCTTCGACGCGATCAAGGCCACGTCGCCGAACAACGACGACCCGGCGCACGCCTCGCGGCCCTTCGACAACGACCGTGACGGGTTCGTCATGGGCGAGGGCGGCGCGGTGCTGGTGCTGGAGGAGCTGGAGCACGCTCGGGCGCGCGGCGCGCGGATCTACTGCGAGCTGAGCGGCTACGCCACCTTCGGCAACGCCTACCACATGACCGGTCTGACCAGTGACGGGCTGGAGATGGCGCGGGCCATCGAGACGGCGCTGGACCATGCCCGGCTGGACGCCACGGCGATCGGCTACGTCAACGCGCACGGCTCCGGCACCCGGCAGAACGACCGGCACGAGACGGCCGCGGTGAAGCGGGCGCTGGGCCGGCACGCCTACGACACCCCGATGAGCTCCATCAAGTCGATGGTGGGCCACTCGCTGGGCGCGATCGGGGCGATCGAGGTGGTGGCGTGCGTGCTGGCGCTGGACCGCCAGATGGTCCCGCCGACGGCGAACTACACGACCCCCGATCCCGAGTGCGACCTGGACTACGTCCCGCGGGTCGCCCGGGAGCGGAAGCTGGACAGCGTGCTCTCCGTGGGCAGCGGGTTCGGCGGTTTCCAGTCCGCGGTGATCCTGACCCGGCAGAGGGAGAGGGCATGAGCGCACCCGTGAAACGGCGGGCGGCCGTCACCGGCATCGGTGTCGTGGCGCCCAACGGAACCAGCACCGAGACCTTCTGGAAGTCCACCCAGCAGGGTGTGAGCGTCCTGGACCGGGTCACCCGCGAGGGCTGCGAGCGGCTGCCGCTGAAGGTGGCGGGCGAGGTACGGGCCTTCGATCCGTCGGTCTCGGTCGAGGAGCGCTACCTCGTGCAGACCGACCGGTACACGCACTTCGCGATGGCGGCGGCCGACGCGGCGCTGGAGGACGCCCGTCTGGGCCGGGCCGACACGGACGAGGCGCCGTTCGCCGCGGGTGTGGTGACGGCGGCCGGCTCGGGCGGCGGCGAGTTCGGCCAGCGGGAGCTGCAGAAGCTGTGGGGCAAGGGCCGCCGCTATGTGGGCCCCTGGCAGTCGATCGCCTGGTTCTACGCGGCGAGCACCGGCCAGGTCTCCATCCGGCGCGGCTTCAAGGGGCCGTGCTCGGTGGTGGCCGCCGACGAGGCGGGCGGTCTGGACGCGCTGGCGCACGCCGCGCGGGCGGTGCGGCGCGGTACGGACGTGATGGTGGCCGGTTCCACGGAGGCGCCGCTCGCCCCGTACTCGATGGTCTGCCAGCTCGGTTACGGCGAGCTGAGTCCGGTGGCCGATCCGGAGCGGGCGTACCGGCCGTTCACGGAGTCGGCGTGCGGGTTCGTGCCCGCCGAGGGCGGCGCGATGCTCGTCGTGGAGGCGGCGGAGCGGGCCCGGGAGCGGGGTGCGCCGGTGCGGGCGACCGTGGCCGGGCACGCGGCCACCTTCACGGGTGCCTCCCGCTGGGAGCTGTCGCGCGAGGGTCTGGCGGAGGCGGTCCGCGCGGCGCTGGCGGAGGCGGACTGCGCCCCGGAGGAGGTCGACGTGGTCTTCGCGGACGCGCTCGGCGTCCCGGAGGCGGACCGGGCCGAGGCGCTGGCGATCGCCGACGCGCTCGGCGCGCACGGACGGCGGGTGCCGGTGACGGCGCCCAAGACCGGTACGGGCCGGGCGTACTGCGCGGCGCCCGTGCTGGACGCGGCGGCGGCGGTGCTCACGATGGAGCACGGTCTGATCCCGCCCACCCCCAATGTCTTCGACATCTGCCATGACCTCGATCTGGTGACCGGCAGCGCCCGTGCCGCGCAGGTGCGCACGGCGCTGGTCCTCAGCCGGGGGCTCATGGGCTCGAACTCGGCGCTGGTGCTGCGGCACGGCACCGCCGGCGTCCCTCAGGTCTGACGTCAGGCCGGGCGGCGCCGGGAGGAACACGCCGGGAGCAACAAGGAGAGGAACCCGCATGAGTGACCGAATCACCGTGGAAGAACTGTCCGAACTCATGAAGAAGGCCGCCGGTATCACCGTCAGCCCGCAGGAGCTGGCGGACCGGGCCGACACCGGCTTCGACGAGCTCGGCATCGACTCGCTCGGCCTGCTCGGCATCGTGGGCGAACTGGAGAACCGGCACGGCATGCCCATGCCGGCCGACGCGGAGCGCTGCAAGACGCCCCGGAAGTTCCTCGACCTCGTCAACAGCACCCTTCTGGCAGGAGCCTGAGATGGCCGGACACACCCGGAACGAGATCACCATCGCCGCACCGGTGGACCTGGTGTGGGAGATGACCAACGACGTGGAGAGGTGGCCGCAGCTGTTCAGCGAGTACGCCTCCGCCGAGATCCTGGAGCAGGACGGTGCCCGGTGCACCTTCCGGCTGACCATGCACCCCGACGAGAACGGCACGGTGTGGAGCTGGGTCTCCGAGCGCGTGCCGGACCGGGCCACGCTGACCGTGAGGGCGCGGCGCGTGGAGACCGGGCCGTTCGCGCACATGGACATCCACTGGAGCTACGAGGAGGTCCCGGGCGGCACCCGCATGGTGTGGACCCAGGACTTCGCGATGAAGCCGGAGGCGCCGGTCGACGACGACTGGATGACCGACAACATCAACCGGAACTCCAAGGTCCAGATGGCGCTGATCCGGGACAAGGTCGAGCAGGCGGCGGCGTCCGGGCGGCGGCCCGAGCCGGCCCTGACCACCGACTGAGCCGGACCGGACGACAGGAGCGGATCCATGCACCAGGCCCTGATCGTGGCCCGGATGGCGCCGGGCTCGGCCCCGGACATCGCGCAGGTCTTCGAGGACTCCGACCGCGGGGAGCTGCCGCACCTGGTCGGCGTCACCCGGCGCAGCCTCTTCCAGTTCGGCGATGTGTACATGCACCTCGTCGAGGCCGACCGGGACCCGGGCCCGGCCATCGCGAAGGTGGCCGGACACCCCGAGTTCCGCGGCATCAGCGAGCGGCTGTCGGCGTACGTCAGCGCGTACGACCCCGAGACGTGGCGTTCGCCGAAGGACGCGATGGCCCGGCGCTTCTACCTCTGGGAGCGCGACGGCCGCGGCTGACGCCCGCGCGGCACGGGAGGCGCCGCACGCGTCGCGTGCGGCGGACGGACAACGGCCGCCGGGCCCGCACTGTCGCGGGCCCGGCGGCCGTCGTCGTGAGCGCTGCGCCCGGGTGTCAGGCGGGCACGGTGCAGTCGAAGGCGTGCAGATACGGGTTGACCGGGCTGATGTCGTCGATGACCAGACCGGCCGCTTCCAGGCGGCTCACCATGGACTTCGTGGTGTGCTTGGCGCCCCCGACGTTGAGCAGCAGCAGCAGGTCCATGGCGGTGCTGAAGCGCATCGACGGGGTGTCGTCGACGAGGTTCTCGATGACCACGACGCGGGCCTTGGGGCCGCCCGCCTCCATCACGTTGCGCAGGCAGCGGGCGGTGGAGTCGTCGTCCCACTCCAGGATGTTCTTGATGATGTAGACGTCGGCCCGGACCGGGACGGCCTCGCGGCAGTCGCCGGGCACGATGTCGACCCGGCCGGCGAGCGCGCCGCCCTCGCGCAGCCGCGGGTCGGCGTTGTCCACGACGCGCGGCAGGTCCATCAGGGTGCCGCGCATCCGGGGGTACTTCTCCAGCAGGCTGGCCACCACATGGCCCTGCCCGCCGCCGATGTCGGCGACCGAGTCGGCCCCGGACAGGTCGAGGAGTTCGGCCACGTCGCGGGCGGACTGCCGGGAGGAGGTGGTCATCGCCCGGTTGAAGACGTCCGCCGACTCGGGGGCGTCCTCGTTGAGGTAGACGAAGAACTCCTTGCCGTACAGGTCCTCGACGACGTTGCGGCCGGTGCGCACCGCCTCGTCCAGCTTGGGCCAGGCGTCCCAGGTCCACGGCTCGGTGCACCACAGGGAGATGTTGCGCAGGCTGTTCGGGTCGTCCTCGCGCAGCAGCCGCGACATGTCGGTGTGCGCGAAGGTGCCGTCGGGGCGCTCCTCGAAGACGCCGTAGCAGGCCAGGGCGCGCAGCAGGCGGCGCAGCGGCTTGGGTTCGGTCTTCACCGCGGCGGCGAGGTCCTCCGCGGCCAGCGGGGTGTCGCCGAGGGCGTCGGCCACGCCGAGGCGGGCAGCGGCGCGCAGGGCGGCGGCACACGCCGCCCCGAACACGAGCTCCCTGAGCCGCATGGACGGCGGTGGGGCGGTCTGAGCGGTCGTCATGTGCCGCCTTCCTTCCTTGGGTGTTCGGTGGGTGCCGGGTGGCTCAGCACAGTCCCGCGGGCTTGGAGGCCGCGCAGGAGTTGTCCTGGAAGGTGTTGCCGCGCTGGGCGCTCTCCTGGTCGACCAGGTCGGCGGGGGCGTTGCTCCGGAGCGTGTTGCCGTGCACCCGGTTGTCGTCGCTGGTGGCGCCCACGAAGCTCTTGAAGAGGACGATGCCGCCGGACAGCGGGGAGGTGCCCGAGTTGCCGGTGACCGTGTTGCCCGTGACGTCGGTCTTCTCGGCGCCGGTCAGGACGATGCCGGAGCCCTGGAGGAAGGGCAGCCGGTCGGTCTTGGCGCAGTACTTGTTGTTCTGTACGACGCGGTTGTCGCGCACGGTCAGCGCGCCGGCCTTGGGCTTGTTCTCGTCGCCGACGACGAAGACGCCCGCGCAGTTGCCGGTGACCTCGTTGGCGGCGACGGTGAGGTTGCGCAGCCGGCGGACGGTGACGCCGATCCGGTTGCCCCTGAGCAGGTTGTGCGCGACCAGCGATTCCTTGCTGTCGGCCGCGCCCTGTTCGGCGGTGATGGTGTTGGCGAGGAAGATGCCGGCGTCGCCGTTGTCGCGGGCGGCGTCGTGCTCGTACGTGCTGTGCTCGGAGCGCTCCTCGGCGAAGCCCCACACGCCGTTCTTGTCGGAGAGCACGTGCCGCACGGTCAGTCCGTCGGCGCCGACGGAGACCATCCCGGCGCGGGAGTAGCCGGTCAGGGCCAGGTGGGAGACGGTGACGCCCATCAGGCGCTTCGTCTTGGTGCCCGCCACGCAGATGCCGTTGCCGCGCTTGCCGCAGTCGTCCGTGGCCTTGGCGGCCGGGGTGAGGACGGTGGAGGGGCCGCTGCCGCGCAGGGTCAGACCGGGCGTCGTGATCTTGACGCTCTGGCGGTAGGTGCCGGGCAGGACCAGCACGGTGTCGCCGGGCTGTGCGGCGTCCACCGCCTTCTGGATCGATTCCCCGGCGTGGACCAGGTGCGTCGTCGGCACCGAGACCGGCGCGGCGGCGGCGACACCGGAGCCGACGAGCGCCGCGGCGCAGACCAACAGGGAGATGTGGCGTTTCGTCATATTCTGTACGCTATGACCTGATGACCCGCTGGACTGCCCGATGGGCCGTCCGGCGGCGTGTCGGCGCGGGGGCCGGGCCCTGGGCTGCCGGGTGCGCCCAGCGCGTTGGGGCCGCCGGGGGTCGGCGGGCCGTGCGAGGCCGGGCCGCCGACGGGCCACGTGAGGCTGAGCCTGCCGACGGCCGTCCGTCACCCGAGCGGGCCCGCCGGTCGGTGGCGGCCCACGCCGAGCCGTCCCCGCGCGGGACCGCCCTCACGCGCGCAGCGTGCGCCCGATCTCCAGTTGCACGGTCTCCAGCGGCCGGCCGTCCTCGATCTCCCACAGGCAGTTCTGGAGCACCCGCCCCAGCGTCCAGGCGCGCGCCCGCGCCCGGTCGAGGCCGAGCAGCGCGGTCAGCGCGTCGAAGCGCCACCGGGTCTCGGCGGGGTCGTAGCGGTCGCCGAGCGCGGGCATCAGGTCGAAGCCGGGGTCTCCGGCGAGCGGCTTGGGGTCGATGGCGAGCCAGGGAGCGCGGCCGGCGGCCAGGACGTTGTCGTAGTGCAGGTCCCAGTGCAGCAGCCGGTCGCCGGGCGAGCCGGCGACCTCGCGCACGGCCGCCGCGCAGTCGGCGAGCAGCCGCCGGTCGGCGGTGTCCGGCACCTGCTCCAGGGCCCGCGGCACCTGCTCCAGCATCGCCCGCGCCACGTCGCCCAGTCGCCGTACGCCCGCCGGAGCGGGCACGGAGGTGAGCCGGGCGAGGAGCGTGCCGATCACCTCGACGGCCGCACGGCTGTCCGGCAGGTCCGACAGCGTCCGGGACTCGTCCAGCCGTTCGAGGAGGAGGGTGCAGGTGGGCGCGTCGTGCGCCAGCAGCCGTACGGCCCCGTCGCCGTCCCAGGCGCGCAGCGCGTCCGGCTCGCCCGCGCTCTCCTCGTCCAGCGGCTGGAGCTTGAGCGCGGCGGGTGTGCCCCCGGCGCGTACCACCGGAAGGACCAGCGCGCACACCCCGTACATCGGCGGGCCGTCCAGGCGCAGGTCCCAGTGCGCGAGGAAGCGGGCCGCCCGCTCGGGCAGCCCGGCGACGAACGCCCGGCCCGCCGCCCCGTTGAACTTCTCCTGCGTAGCGGCCAGCTCGGCGGGCACCTCGATCACGGTGCCGACCATACTGGCCGGTGTGGACGGGGTCATCCGGTTTCGGCGCGGGCTGCGGGCGGTGGTCGCGTATGTGCGCGCCGCCCCGGGGACGTACGTCTGGCTGGCGGTCCTGTTCGTCACCACCGTCGCGCTGCACCACATGTCGCCGTCGTTCGAGGCGGACTTCCTGCGGCAGCGGTCCACGAACATCCACGAGCTGTCGGACAACCCGGTACGGGTCCTGGTGGCCAGCGCCATGTGGATCCCGAGCGGGCGCTGGCTGCCGTACGCCGTGCTCTACACGGTCTTCCACGCGCAGGCCGAGCGGTGGACGGGCACCGTGCGCTGGCTGGCGGTGTGCGCGGCCGCGCACGTGCTGGCCACGCTGATCAGCGAGGGCGCGCTGCTGTGGGCGATCCGGCGCGGTGTGGCGCCCGCCTCCGCGGTCGACACCCTGGACGTGGGCGTCAGCTACGCGCTGGCCGGGGTGGTCGCCGTGCTGACCTACCGGATCCGCAGCCCGTGGCGGTATCCGTACGCCGCCGCCGTGCTCCTCTTCTTCGGCGTGCCGCTGCTGACCGGGCGCACCTTCACCGATCTCGGGCATTTCACCGCCGTACTGATCGGACTGGCCTGCCGGCCGCTGGCCACGGGCCCCGGAAAAACACGGAATCCGAAGGAGACACCGGCCGCCACCAGGCATTAGCGTCCCGGACATGAGCAGCTCGGCAAGCACGGCCGCGGGCGGCGGCAGGCACGGCGGCACCGTGAACGGCGGCATCTCCCACTGGTTCGCCGACGACGGCCTCCCGGCCGTGCGGGAGCCGCTGACCGGGGACGCGAGCGCCGACGTGGTGATCGTCGGCGGCGGCTACACGGGCCTGTGGACCGCGTACTACCTGAAGAAGGCCGCGCCCGCGCTGCGGATCACCGTCCTGGAGCAGAAGTTCTGCGGCTACGGCGCCTCTGGCCGCAACGGCGGCTGGCTCTACAACGGCGTCGCGGGCCGCGACCGGTACGCGCGCCTGCACGGCCGCGAGGCCGCCGTACGGCTCCAGCGGGCGATGAACGACACCGTGGACGAGGTGATCCGCGTCGCCGCCGAGGAGGGCATCGACGCGGACATCCACAAGGGCGGAGTCCTGGAGGTGGCCCGCACCCCCGCTCAGCTGGCCCGCCTGAAGGACTTCCACGCGCACGAGCTGTCCTACGGGGAGCAGGACCGCGAGCTGTACGGTGCCCGCGAGACCGCCGCGCGCATCCGGGTCGCGGACGCGGTCGGCTCCACCTGGACCCCGCACGGCGCCCGCCTGAACCCGGTCAAGCTGGTCAAGGGCCTGGCCGGGGCGGTGGCCGCGCTCGGTGTGACGATCCACGAGGCGACCCCGGTCACCGAGATCCGCCCCCGCCGCGCGCTCACCCCGTACGGCACCGTCAGCGCCCCCTACGTGCTGCGCTGCACCGAGGGCTTCACCGCCTCCCTCAAGGGGCAGCGCCGCACCTGGCTGCCGATGAACTCCTCGATGATCGCCACCGAGCCGCTGACCGGAGCGCAGTGGGAGGAGCTCGGCTGGGACGGCCGCGAGGCCCTCGGCGACATGGCGCACGCCTACATGTACGCGCAGCGCACCGCCGACGACCGGATCGCGCTCGGCGGACGCGGCGTCCCCTACCGTTTCGGCTCGCGCACCGACAACGACGGCAGCACCCGCCCGGAGACCGTCCGCGACCTGCGCGACATCCTCACCGGCTTCTTCCCCTCGCTGGCCGGGCTGCGCATCGCGCACGCCTGGTCCGGGGTGCTCGGCGTGCCGCGCGACTGGTGCGCCACCGTCACCCTGGACCCGTCCCGGGGCCTCGGCTGGGCCGGCGGCTATGTCGGCTCGGGCGTCGCCACCGCCAACCTCGCCGCCCGCACCCTGGCCGACCTGGTCCGCCTCGACTCCGGGCAGGCGGGCCCCACCGAGCTGACCGGGCTGCCCTGGACCGGCCACAAGGTCCGCAAGTGGGAACCGGAACCGCTGCGCTGGCTGGGCGTGCAGGGCATGTACGCCACCTACCGCACGGCCGACCGCCGGGAGGTGCTCACCCACAGCGCCCGCTCCTCCCGGCTGGCCCGGGTCGCGGACCGGGTGGCCGGACGGCACTGAGACCCCCCGTACGTCCCGTACGTCCTGGACGCAGAAGGAGGGTCCCGGGTGCGAACTCGGGGCCCTCTCTGCCCCTCGCGGGTCTCTTTCAGACCACCGACTCCGGCACCGCCTCCGGGGCCGGGGTGTGCTTGGGCGCGCGGGCCGTCACCATCAGGCCCGCGACCAGCCCGGCCAGCAGCATGACCGCCGCGGCCCACCAGATGGCGACGGTGTAGCCGTGCACGACACCCTCCGGTACCACTCTGCCCCGGTCGGCGGGGGAGCGCAGGTGGGCGGTGAGGTACGCGGTGCTGCTGGAGATGGCGACCGTGTTGAGCAGCGCGGTCCCGATGGAACCGCCCACCTGCTGCGCGGTGTTCACGGTCGCGGAGGTCACGCCCGAGTCCTTCGGGGCGACGCCCGCGGTGGCGGTGGCGAACACCGGCATGAAGGTCAGGCCCATGCCGAGCCCCAGGAGCAGCAGCGCGGGCAGCACCTCGGTGGGGTAGCGCGAGGTGACCGTCAGCCGGGTCAGCAGCAGCAGTCCGGCCGCCGCCAGCAGCATCCCGGGGACCATGAGGGCGCGCGGCGCCACGTGCTGGAGCAGCCGGGCCGAGATCTGCGTGGAACCGACGACGATCGCGGCGGTCAGCGGCAGGAAGGCGAGCCCGGTCCGCAGCGGCGAGTAGCCCAGGATCTCCTGGAGGTAGTACGTCATGAACAGGAACAGCCCGAACATGCCGATCACGGCCAGCAGCATGGTCAGCAGACAGCCGGCCCGGTTGCGCTCGCGCAGCACGTGCAGGGGCAGCAGCGGCACCGGTGCCCGGTTCTGCCACCACACGAACGCGGCGAGCATCACCACGCCGGCCGCGAACAGGCCGAGCACCAGCGGGTCCGTCCAGCCGCGCGGCTGGGCCTCGCTGAAGCCGTAGACGACGGCGACCAGACCGCCGCAGCCCAGCACGGCGCCCGGCACATCGAGGCGTACGCCGGTGTGCGCGGGCCGGTCGCGCAGCAGGGCGAACGCGCCGAGCACCGCGACGGCGGCGATGGGCACGTTCACGTACAGGCACCAGCGCCAGTCCAGGTACTCGGTCAGCAGACCGCCGAGGATGAAACCGATCGCCGAGCCGCTGCCCGCCAGCGCGCCGTAGATCCCGAACGCCTTTCCGCGCTCGCGCGGATCGGTGAAGGTGGTGGTGAGCAGGGAGAGCGCGGCCGGGGCGAGCACGGCCGCGAAGGCGCCCTGGAGGGCCCGCGCGCCGAACAGCATGCCCGAGGAGGTGGCCGCGCCGCCGAACGCGGAGGCGGCGGCGAAGCCGACGAGCCCGATGACGAAGGTCCGCTTGCGGCCCACCAGGTCCGAGATCCGCCCGCCCAGCAGGAGCAGCCCGCCGAAGGCGAGGGTGTAGGCGGTGATCACCCACTGGCGGTTGGCGTCCGACATGTGCAGGGCGCGCTGCGCGGAGGGGAGGGCGATGTTCACGATGGTCGCGTCCAGCACCACCATCAGCTGCGCCGTCGCGATCACCACCAGCGCCCACCAGCGGTGCGCGTCGGAGGGGCGGGCGTGCCGGGGCTGATGCCGTGGGTGGTGCCGCGGAGCGTGCCGGTGCAGAACGGAGAATTCACCTTTTCGGGTGATGCTCATCCCGCCAGAAGAGCACGGATCGGGACATGTCGCATCTCCGGTCGCCGTACCGGGCGGGGCTGTCCGCCGGGGGAGCGGGGCGGGGCCGGGGGGTTCGCCGGGGGTTGTCAGTGGCGGGGTGCAGCATGGGGGCATGGCGAGGAGAGCGGGCGGCGGGGCGGGGAGTGGTGCGGGCGGCATGGGCGGTACGGGCGGTGCGAGCGGTAAGGGCGGTATGGGCGCCGGGCGGGCCGGGGTGAAGCCGCCGCGGCAGCCCGAGGTGCGGCTGCCCGCCCTGGAGGCGTACGCCGGTGCGGGGCTGGCGCCGGACGGGGACTACGACGGGCTGGAGTTCCGCGAGACGGACCTCGCCGGGCAGGACGGCGCGGGCGCCCGCTTCCTGGACTGCGCGCTGCGCGGCTGCGTCCTGGACGACACCTCGCTGCGACACGCGCGGTTCCTCGACACGGTCCTCACCGGCGTACGGGGCGTCGGCACGAACCTCGCGGACGCGACCCTGCGCGATGTCGAGCTGACGGACGCCCGGCTCGGCGGGGCGCAGCTGCACGGCGCGGTCCTGGAGCGGGTGCGAATCCGCGGCGGCAAGATCGACTACCTCAATCTGCGCACGGCGCGGCTGCGGGACGTGGTCTTCGAGGGCTGCGTCCTGGTCGAGCCGGACTTCGGGGGCGCCCGGCTGGAGCGGGTCGCGTTCGCGGACTGCGTCCTCAAGGGCGCCGATCTCGGCGGGGCGGTGCTCACCGACGTCGATCTGCGCGGAGCCGCCTCGCTGGAGATCGCCCGCGGGGTGGACCGGCTGGCGGGCGCGGTGATCAGTACGGGCCAGCTGCTGGACCTGGCGCCGGTGCTGGCGGCGGAGCTGGGGGTGCGGGTGGAGGACTGAGCGCGCCCCGGTGCGCGGGCGCGGGCGCGGTTCAGGGCAGGCGGGGGAAACGGGCCTGGAGGGTCCACAGGGCCGGGTTCTCCGCGAGGTCCTCGTGCAGGTCGCACAGGTCCGCGATCAGGTCGTGCAGGAAGTCCCGGGCCTCCCGGCGCAGCGCGCTGTGGGAGAAGGACAGCGGCGGCTCCTCGGCCGGCATCCAGTCGGACTCGACGTCCACCCAGCCGAAGCGGCGCTCGAAGAGCATCCGGTCGGTGGACTCGGTGAAGTCCAGCTCCGCCCGCTGCGGGCGGGACGCGCGCGACCCGGCCGGGTCCCGGTCCACCTGCTCCACGATGTCGCACAGCGCCCAGGCGAAGTCCAGCACCGGCACCCAGCCCCACGCGGTGGCCAGCTCCCGGTCCGTCTCGGTGTCCGCCAGATAGACGTCTCCGCAGAACAGGTCGTGGCGCAGGGCGCGGACGTCCGCGCGCCGGTAGTCGGTCTGCGGCGGGTCGGGGAAACGGGTGGAGAGGGCGTAGCCGATGTCGAGCACGTAAGGGATGGTGTCACGGCAGCCGCATAGGATCGCACTCGTGTCCCGTACCGCACCGTTTGCCCGAGCCGTCGGCGCGTTACTGCTCTGCGCCCTCCCCCTGACCGCCTGCGACGGCGGTGTCCACGGCAAGCCGGGCGGCTCCGGCCTGCGCGACCCGTACTTCCCCAAGGCGGGCAACGGCGGGTACGACGTGTCCCACTACGGGCTCACGCTCGCCTACGACCCCGGCCCGCGCCGCCTCACCGGCACCGCGGTGATCACCGCCCGCGCCACCGAGGACCTGTCCGCCTTCGACCTCGACCTCAAGGGGATGGAGGTGCGGAGCGTGACGGTGGAGGGCAGGGAGGCCCGCTTCAACCGGGCCGGGCAGGAACTGACGGTCCGGCCGCACGACGGGCTGGACAAGGGCGAGACGTTCAGCACCACGGTCCGCTACGCGGGCACCCCGCAGACCCTCACCGACCCCGACGGGTCCAAGGAGGGCTGGCTGCCCACGTCCGACGGCGCGCTGGCCCTCGGCCAGCCGGTCGGCTCCATGGCCTGGTTCCCCTCCAACAACCATCCCTCCGACAAGGCCACTTATGACATCGCCGTCAGCGTGCCGGCGAACGGGAAGCTCACGGCCGTCTCCAACGGCGAGCTGACGGGCACGACGACCGCCGGGGGCCGCACCACCTACCGCTGGCGCACCGGGGAGCCGATGGCCAGCTATCTCGCCACGGTCGCGATCGGCGACTTCGACGTGCGCCGCTCCACGCTGAAGAACGGCCTGCCGGTCTACACGGCCGTCGATCCGTCCCTGGCCAAGGCGAGCGACGCCGTGCTCGGGCAGCTCCCCGAGATCATGGACTGGGCGGAGTACAACTTCGGCCCGTACCCCTTCTCCTCCACCGGAGCGATCGTCGACCGGCTCCCGGACGGCACCTACGCCCTGGAGACCCAGAACCGGCCCACCTTCCCCGGCGCCCCCGACACCGCCACCCTCGTCCACGAACTGGCCCACCAGTGGTACGGCGACTCCGTCACCCCCAGGAGCTGGCGGGACATGTGGCTCAACGAGGGCTTCGCCACCTACGCGGAGTGGCTCTGGGACGAGGACCACGACGGCCCCAGCGCCCAGGAGACCTTCCAGGAGCTGTACGACGGCGCCAAGGACAGCGGTGTCGACAGCGACGAACTCTGGTCCTTCCCGCCGGCCCGCCCCTCCGGCGCCGCGCACATCTCCGACGAACCCGTCTACTCGCGCGGCGCCATGGTCCTGCACAAGATCCGCCAGACCGTCGGCGACGACACCTTCTACGACATCATCCAGGGCTGGGCCGCCACCCACCGCCACGGCACCGCCTCCACCGCCGACTTCACGGCCTACGTCGAGAAACAGTCCCCCGGCAAGGACTTCACCCCCATCTGGCACGACTGGCTGTACGGCGAGGGCAAACCGGCCCACTCCTGAGGCGGGCGAGACCTCGGTGCCGTCCGTCCGCGCGGTCGGAGGACCGCGTCAGCGGATCTCCGTGAGCGCCTGTTCGTAGGCCGTCCGGAGGAGTTCGGAGGCGCGGGGCTGGTGGGGGTCGGGGCGGGGGGTGCCCAGGTGGGTCTCGCGGAGTTCGTCCATGAGGTTCTGCCAGAGCTGCGGGCCGCCTTCCTCCAGGAGGCGGGCGCGGACGGTGAGTTCGGGGGTGGTCGGGCGGTGCCGCATGCCCCAGGAGCCGAGCGCGGCCATGACGGGGACCGTCTGGATGCCCGCTTCCGTGAGGCTGTAGGTCGCCCGGTGTCCTCGTTCGGCCTGCTCGCGGGTGAGGAGTCCGCCGGCGACGAGGGCCTTGAGGCGGCTGCTGAGGATGTTCGACGCGATCCCCTCCTCGGAGTGGCTGAGCAGCTCGCGGAAGTGCCTGCGTCCGCCGAAGACCACGTCGCGCAGGACGATGAGGCTCCACCGGTCCCCGAGTGCCTCCACCGCCGCGTTGATCGCGCATCCGGACCGCGGTTCGTCCCGCATTCCCACCTCCAGTGATTGCACTCCGCCACCACCGAGTCTAGGCTCACTCGCGGCTGGTGATTGCATTTCGCAATCACATCGCTTCGAGGGCAGGAGTCCGTGCAATGTCCCGCGTGAGGGTCCACAACTTCTCCGTCTCCGTCGACGGATTCGCCACCGGTGAGGGACAGAGTCTCGACGCCCCGTTCGGCCACGCCGGCGCGCGGCTCCACGAGTGGTTCTTCCCGACCAGTACCTTCCGGCGGATGCAGGACAAGCCGGACGGGAGCCATGGAGTCGATGACGCCGTCGCCGGCACCTGGGACGCCGGCATCGGGGCGGAGATCATGGGCCGCAACAAGTTCGGCCCCCAGCGCGGGCCGTGGGAGGACGACGACTGGGTCGGCTGGTGGGGGCCCAACCCGCCCTTCCACACCCCGGTGTTCGTCCTGACCCACCACCCGCGCCCCTCGGTGGAGATGGAGGGCGGCACCACATTCCACTTCATCGACGCCACACCGCAGGAGGCGCTCCGTCAGGCGCGCGACGCCGCGGGCGGCCTGGACGTGCGGATCGGCGGCGGCCCGACCACGGTCCGCGAGTTCCTCGCCGAAGACCTCGTCGACCATCTGCACATCGCCGTCGTCCCGATCGTCCTGGGCCGGGGCGAGCGCCTGTGGGACGGACTCGAAGGGCTGGAGAAGCGCTTCCGGGTCGAGTCCGTGACGACCCCCAGCGGCATCACCCACATGACCTTCACCCGGCCCTGACGCCCGGCCCGCCTCCGCCTCCGCCTTCGCCTTCGTTCAGGCCGTCCGCCCCTAGCTCGCGGCCCGGTCCGAGCCGGTGCCCAGTTCCTTGCGCAGGACCGTGCACGGGCGGTTGCCCTCGCGGTCGCGGCGGTGGGCGAGGGGGCGGTAGCCGAGGGCGGTCCAGAAGGCGAGGGCCGGGTGGTTGCCGTCCAGGACGGCGAGGCGTACGGCGGTGCGGCCTGCCGCGCGGAAGCGGTCCTCGACGAGGGAGGCCAGGCGGCGGCCGTGGCCCCGGCGGCGGGCCGCCGCGTCCACCATCAGCAGACCGATCCACGGGTCGGGGTCGGCCGGGTCGGGGTGGTGGTCCAGGGTGATCGCGACGCCGACCAGGGCACCCTCGCTGCGGGCCAGCAGCACCTGTGCGCCGGGATGGGCCAGCTCGTCGGCGAGCGCGGCGGCGACCTGCTCCGGGCGGACGTCGTCCGGGTCGGGGAAGTCGCCGCTCAGGGCGTGGAAGTCGCGCTGGGAGGCGTAGAGCGCGGTGAGTTCGGTCAGCAGCTCGCCCGGCAGGGCGCGGTCGGGGGAGAGCACGAGAGGTTCGATGATCACAGGGGGAACCTACGCGCGGGCGGCGCCGTGAGCGCGCCGGAGCCCGGACCCGCCGTCGCGGATCCGGGCTCCGGGCCTGGCGTGGCGGCGCGTCAGACGCTCACGCCGAAGTCCTGCGCGATGCCCACGAGGCCCGAGGCGTAGCCCTGGCCGACGGCGCGGAACTTCCACTCCGCGCCGTTGCGGTACAGCTCGCCGAAGACCATGGCGGTCTCGGTGGCGGCGTCCTCCGACAGGTCGTAGCGGGCGATCTCGGCGCCGCCGGCCTGGTTGATGATGCGGATGTACGCGTTGCGCACCTGGCCGAAGTTCTGCCCGCGGTTCTCGGCGTCGTAGATGGAGACCGGGAAGACGATCTTGTCGATGTCGGCCGGGAGGCCGGCCAGGTTGACGTTGATCGCCTCGTCGTCGCCCTCGCCCTCGCCGGTGCGGTTGTCACCGGTGTGGACGATGGTGTTGTCCGGGGTCTGCTTGTTGTTGAAGAAGACGAAGTGGCCGTCGGAGTAGACCTTGCCCTGGGTGTTGACCGCGATCGCGGAGGCGTCGAGGTCGAAGTCCGTGCCGGTGGTGGTGCGGACGTCCCAGCCGAGGCCCACGGTGACGGCGGTCAGGCCCGGAGCTTCCTTGGTGAGCGAGACATTGCCGCCCTTGGAGAGGCTTACAGCCATTGTTGGGAGTCCCTTCCCTCGTTGCGTGTGCGGACGAAGCTACCGCCACCCCTAGGAACGCCGAGAGGGTCCCCATGGTTCCTGACGCCTTTACCTTTTTTACCAAGGTGGGTTCGAACGCCCGGTCAGCCCGGACAGCCCCGACCGGTACCACCGGTACCGAAATTCCGGTGACGTGACCCGGACACGCGAGGGACCATGGAGGACATGTCCGGTCCCCATGTCATCCGCGGCTCCGTCGTGCTCCCCGAGGCCGAGCTGGTCTGGCGCTTCTCGCGGTCCTCGGGGCCCGGCGGCCAGCACGTCAACACCTCCGACAGCCAGGTGGAGCTGCGCTTCGACCTGGCGAACACCGAGGCGCTGCCCGAGGTGTGGAAGGAGCGCGCCCTGCACCGGCTGGCCGGCCGGCTCGTCGACGGCGTCGTCACCGTCCGCGCCTCCGAGCACCGCTCCCAGTGGCGCAACCGCGAGACCGCCGCCGTACGCCTCGCCGCGCTCCTCGCCGAGGCGACCGCGCCCCCGCCCAAGCCCCGCAGGCCCACCCGCATCCCCCGCGGGATCAACGAGCGGCGGCTGCGCGAGAAGAAGCAGCGCTCGGAGACGAAGCGGGGCCGCACGGGTCGTGACTGGGGGTAGGCGGCAGGCACAGCGGTCGCTGTCGCGGTCATGTGCCCGCGGGCGCGCTCACGTCCCGGCCGGGACCGCCTCCAGGCCGAGCACGCCCACCGTCTGGCCCCCGCTCGTCTCCCCGTTCGTACGGAAGCCGAGCCCGAGGTAGAAGCGCTCCGGGCCGTCCGGACCGGGGTGCCAGGACACGTACATCTCCCTCTCGCCCCGGCGGCGGATCTCCGCCGCTACGGCGCCGACGGCGAACCGGCCGTAGCCGCGGCCCTGCTCGCCGGCCGCGATGTTCAGCCGCCACAGCCCCGAGCGCAGTTCGCTGCCGTCCTGGTGCCAGTCGATGCCGAGGAAGGCCATCAGGAAGCCCACGGGACGCCCGTCGTCGACGATCAGGCGCGGCCAGGCGACGCCCGGCCACGCGTACGCCTCGGCCAGGGACTTCACGACCGGCGCGACCGCGTGCTCCTGGTCGGGGCGGACCCGGATGCCGAGGGCGGCGTCCAGGTTCGCCGGGGTGATCTCTTCGAGGCGGGGCGCTGAGCCGGGGCCGGGGCCGGGGGGCGTCATGCGCGCACCGTAGGCGGCGCGTCCGCCGCCCGGCCACCGGATTACGGCCCGAGGCCCGAGGGACAGGGGTGAGACCCAGGGGCCGGGGGAGGAGGGCGGTTGCTGCCGCCCCCCGGAGGCCCCGCTCAGCCCAGCTGCCGGTACCGCCCCCGGAAGTACAGCAGCGGGCCGTCGTCGGCGCCCGGGAGGCGGGCCGTCAGGACGCGGCCGACGACCAGGGTGTGGTCGCCCGCCGGGACCCGCTGCTCGGTGCGCAGCTCCAGGGTGGCCAGCGCGTCGTCCACCAGCGGGGCGCCGGACACCTCGCCGCGCGTGTGGGGGGCGTCCGCGAAGAGCAGACGGTCGCTGATGCGGCCCTTCATCGCGAAGCGGCCGGCGATGTGCCGCTGGTTCCCGGTCAGGACGGACACCGCCCACAGCGGCTGTTCCGCGAGCAGGTCGTCCATGCGGGAGCCGGTGCGCAGGCTGACCAGGGCCAGCGGCGGGTCCAGGGACACCGAGAGGAACGCCGTCGCGGTCATGCCCACGTCCTCGCCCACCGGCGCCAGCGGGTCCTCCGCGTCGAGCGGCGGCTCCTGCGCGGTCACCAGGACCACGCCCGCGGCCAGCCGGGACATCGCGGCACGGAACTCGTCGTCGGTCACCCCCTCAGCATGCCCGGGAAAGGCCGGGGCGAGGGCGGAGGACGGGGCGGAGGAAGTGTTCAGCACACAACAACGCTAATGACCGGCCCGCGCCGCCCGCATCGGGCCATGGCCCGAGCCCGGACCTAGGTCCACGGACCCAGCGGGCAGCCGTCGAACCCCACAGCCGTCGAACCCCACAGCCGTCGAACCCCCGCAACCGTCGACCCCCCCCGCAACCGTCGAACCCCCGCGAAAACATCGGAACCAGCGATTCCGACCCGTTCGGCGGCCGTCTCGTGCATCATGTCCGCACACGAGAGAGTTTGCGTTCCGTCAACGCTTGGGAAAAAGCAGAAACTCTACCCAATTGTTCATGTTCGCCTGTGACTTGAGTCACAAGCAGCGTGAATTGTTGACCCTGTGTACCGAGTGGGCTTCACGCTGTGATTCAGTGGCGTAGACCGCACGCACGATACGCCGAAGTAGACCCTTTGATTCACTGCGAGGTCTCGGGGGGAGGGCGAGCATGGAGACCGAGTCGGAGCCGTACGTCCGCCTTGCGACCCTGCGGCAGCTGCACCAGGTCATGGCGGACATGAACACCGCGCGCAGCCTGGCCGACACGCTCCAGACCGTGGCCGACGGCGTCGTGACCGGCCTCGGATACGAACTGGCGTGCGTCAACCTCGTACGCCCCGACGGCGACCTCGTCGTCGCCGCCTTCTCCGGGAACCCCGCCGCCGAGGCCCTGATCACCGGCCGGGTCGGCTCCCGCGCCTCCTGGGAGCGCCGGCTGACCATGGGCGAGTCCTGGGGCGACCTGGTCTTCATCCCGCACACCGAGGGCTGGGTCCTCGACGACGACGACGTCCCGCAGTGGTACACCGACGGGCCCGCTCCCCGCTTCGAGGACGAGTGGCACCCCTCCGACCGGCTCTTCGCCCCGATGTACTCGCCCGGCGCGCCCGGCGGCTCCCCGGGCGAGCTGCTCGGCGTGCTCTCCGTGGACCGCCCGCGCAACGGCCGCCGCCCCGGCGCCTGGGGCCGCGAGGCGCTCCAGGTGTACGCGTTCCAGGCGGCCATCGCGATCAGCAACGCCCGGCTGCGCGCGAACATGCAGCGCGCCCTGGTGCGCCTGGAGCGCGAGCAGCAGGCCCTGCGCGCCAGCGAGGAGAGCTTCCGGCAGGCCTTCGAGTACGCGCCCTCCGGCATGGCCATCGCCGAGATGGGCGGCGACCAGCACGGCCGGATCCTGCGCACCAACGACGCCCTGTGCCGGCTGCTGGGCCGCCCCGCCTCCGCGATGCGCCGCTACTCCTTCTCCGACCTCGTCCACCCCGAGGACATAGGCACCCTGCTGCGCACCTCCGCCGAGGGCGGCCGGGCCGAGCTGCGCCTGGGCCGCCGCGACGGCAGCTACGTCTGGGTCTCTTTGCGCAACTCGGTGGTCGCCGACGCCGCCGACGGGCCCCGCTTCCTGCTCACCCACGTCGAGGACATCGAGGAGCGCAAGCGCCGCGAGCTGCACCTCGCCCACCGCGCCTCCCACGACTCCCTGACCGGTCTGCCCAACAGCGCCGAGCTGCGCTCCCGGCTCGCCGCCCGCCTGTGCCGGCGCCCGCAGTCGGCGCACGCCGAGGAACTCGCCTCGCTGGACGCGGCCTACGGCCACCCGGTCCATCCGGCGGGCGACGGCGGTCATGACCACGGCTTCGACTTCGACTCCGGTCCACAGCCCTACGACGGCTACGACCACCATGTGCACACCATCGCCCCCGAGGGCGACCGGGACGACGGCACCAAGGGGCTCGCGGTCCTCTTCTGCGACCTGGACGGCTTCAAGTCGATCAACGACCGCTTCGGGCACAACGCGGGCGACGCCGTCCTCATCGAGGTGGCCCGGCGGCTGTCGGGCGGCGTCCGCGACGGCGACACGGTGGCCCGGCTCGGCGGCGACGAGTTCGTGATCCTCGCCGACGGCCTCGGCCGCGCCGACGCCCAGGACCTCGCCGTACGGCTGCGCAACGAGATCATCCAGCCCATCCGCGCCGAGGGACGGGCCGTCCGGGTCGGTGCCAGCTTCGGCATCGGCTGGGCCCATTGCGGGATGACGGCGGACGAAGTGCTGAAGTCCGCCGACGAGCGGATGTACGTCGAGAAACGATCTCGTCCCAAACAACATCGCCGCGCCGGGTGATCCGCAGGTCAGCGCGTTGATGCGGGGTGAGTCACCCGTTCGGTCCCACAGGAGCGGGTAGGCTCGCCATCCTCACGACGTACCGCATCCGACACGCACCTGTTGAGGAGACCTAGGGATGACGCCCGGCGACAACGGCCCGAGCACGCCCGAGGACGACGACCCGTTCGGCTACCTGTACGCCGACGGTCAGGCCAACGGAGCCCAGCCGCCCTCCGGCGGTTACGGCTACCCGGGCTCGGTCAACCGGGTCCGCGCCGTCGGCCAGCGTCAGTACGGCCAGCAGCCCCAGCAGACGCAGCAGGCCCCCACGGCGGCCTACGGCCAGGCTCCTCAGCAGCAGGGCGCGTACGGCCGGCCGAGTGCGCACTACGCGGCCCCGGAGACCCTGCCCGGCGGCCAGCAGCCGCCCCGGCAGCCGGTCCAGGGCGGCCCCGGCGGCGGTGGCCGGCGCGGGCCCAACACCAAGGGACTGCTGATCGGCGCCGTCGTGGTGGTCGCCGCCGTGGTCATAGGCATCACCTTCGCCATGGTCAACGACAAGGACGACACCAAGGACGGCGCCACGGGCGGCACCACGGCCCCGCCGGCCACCCAGAGCGCCCCGCCCAGCCCCTCGTCGAACAGCACCGTGGCCCCCGACGGCGAACTCCCCAAGATCGACGCGAAGGCCCTGCTCCTGGGCGGCGGCGCGTCCACCGCCTCGGACATCAAGGGCGCCCAGGCGGACGGCGGCGTCTACGTCACCAACTTCAACAAGGTCGGCGCCTCGGTCACCTGGACCGTCAACGGCATCCCGGACAGCGGCAAGTACAGCGTCTACGTGGGCTACAGCGTCCCCGGCAAGGACGGCAAGGCCACCCTCACGGTCAACGGCACCCCCTCCACCACCGCCGTCAAGCTGAAGAACTGGGCGAACGCCCCCGAGGGCGACTACGAGAAGGGCTGGACGAAGACCTACAACTGGCTCCAGCTCAACAAGGGCACCAACACCCTCAAGGTCTCCTGCGAGCAGGGCGACCAGTGCGACGCCGCCATCGACCAGCTCTGGCTGGTCAAGGGCTGGGTCGACTACCACGGCTGACCCTCAGGCCGGACCGCCCTCGCCGCTGATCTCCACCCGCTCCAGCAGCTCCCGGTAGGCGGCCCGGTCGAAGTCGCCCGCCGTGGGGGACAGGACCGTCGCGGCGGAGAGGGCGACCGCGCGGGCGAGGCGGTCCGGCCAGGGGAGGTTCTCCACCAGGCCGGAGAGCAGGCCGGCGACGGCCGAGTCGCCCGCGCCGGTCGGGTTGCCGTGCACGCGGGCGGGCGGGGCGGCCCGCCACATGCCGTCCGGGGTGCGGGCGAGCAGGCCCTCGGCGCCCAGGGAGGCGATGACCGTGCGGGCGCCGCGCCTGCGGGCGTCCTGGGTGGCCCGCAGCGGCTCGTGGGAGCCGGTCAGCTCGGCCAGTTCGTCGGCGTTGGGCTTGATGATGTCGGGGCGGGCGGCCAGTCCGCGCCGCAGCGCCTCGCCGCTGGTGTCCAGCAGCACCGGCACGTCCGCCGCGCGGGCCGCGCGCACCAGGACGGCGTAGGCGCCCACCGGCAGTCCGGGCGGCAGGCTGCCGCACAGCGCCACCGCCGCCACGCCGGACAGCATGTCCTCGTAGGCGTCCTGGAAGGCCGCCCACTCGGCGGCGGTGACCAGCGGGCCCGGCTCGTTGAGCTGGGTGGTGTCGCCGGTCTGCTCGTCCACCACCGCGACGGTGCGCCGGGTCGCGCCGGCCACCGGGACCAGCGCGTCCGTCACACCGGGCTCGTCCGCGAGCCGGGTGCGCACCTCGTCGCCGGTGGCGCCGCCCGAGAAGCCGGTGACGGTCACCCGATGGCCGAGGGCCGCCAGGACGCGGGCCACGTTGATGCCCTTGCCGCCGGGCCGCTCGGTCACCTCCGACACCCGGTGCGAGCCGTGGGGCCGCAGGGACGGCACCCGGTAGGTGATGTCGAGAGCGGTGTTCAGCGTGACCGTGAGGATCACGTGGTCCGGCCTCCCCCGGGTAGTACGCGTGCACGGAGCTCCGGCGGTGCGCCGGAGCTCCGATCATGCCAAACGGACGGCGCGCCGCCCACCCCCGGGCCCGCCCACCGGGTCGGAACGTCCGGCGGACGGGCGGACTGATCAGCCCAGTTGGGGATCGACCACCCACTCGCCGCGCCGCATCACGCCCTTGAGGACGAAGTCCTCGTCGAGCAGGACGAGGTCGGCGTCCTTGCCGGGCTCCAGGGAGCCGACGCGGTCGTCCACGCCGAGCAGCCGGGCCGGGTTGGCGGACAGCGCCGCCACCACGTCCTCGACGGGCAGCCCGTCGACGGTGACCGCGCGCCGGAACGCCCGGTCCAGGGTGAGCGTCGAACCGGCGATGGAGCCGCCCTCCACCAGACGGGCGACGCCGTCGGTGACGTCGACCTCCAGCGGGCCGAGCAGATAGCGGCCGTCGCCGGACCCGGCGGCGTCCATGGCGTCGGTGATGAAGGCGACCCGGGCCGCACCGGCGTGGTGGAAGGCGAGTTCCAGGGCGGCGGGGTGCAGATGGACGCCGTCGTTGATCAGCTCGACGGTGACCCGCTCGTCCTCCAGCAGGGCGGCGATCGGGCCGGGGGCGCGGTGGCCGAGCGTCGGCATCGCGTTGAACAGGTGGGTGGCGACGGTGGCCCCGGCGTCGATCGCCTCCACGGTCTGCTCGTAGGTGGCGTCGGTGTGCCCGATGGCCGCGATCACCCCGCGCTCGGCGAGCAGCCGTACGGAGTCCAGGCCGCCGGGCAGTTCGGCGGCGAGGGTGACCATCTTGGCGTGGCCGCGGGCCGCGTCGACCAGCCTGCGCACGTCGGCCGGGTCCGGGTGGCGCAGCAGGGCCTCGGAGTGGGCGCCCTTGCGGCACGGGGAGATGAAGGGCCCCTCGAAGTGGATGCCGGCGATCTCGCCCTGCTCGGCCAGTTCGGACAGCAGTCCGGCCTGCTTGGTGAGGATGCCCATGTCGTCGGTGACGGTGGAGGCGACGACGGTGGTGGTGCCGTGCGCCCGGTGGGTGCGTACGGCGGTCATGACGTCGTCGGCGGAGCCGGAGAAGGCCGCGCCGCCGCCGCCGTGGTTGTGGAGGTCGACGAAGCCGGGGACCAGCCAGTGCCCGCTGACATCGACGGTCGGGGTGTTCTCCGGTGCGGTCCCGGCGATCCGCGTGCCGTCGACGATCACCCGGCCGCCGTCCGCGATCCCGGTGGGCAGCACCACCCGGGCGCCGTCGAGAACCTTGCTGGGGGCCATCTGGTGGCTACCTCCGGGGAGTCGTGGAAGAGGGAGAGTGCGGTGCGGCCGCGGCGGACGTGCCGCCGAGGAGGTCCCAGGCGAGCAGGCCCGCGCCGAGGCAGCCGGCGGTGTCGCCGAGGGCCGCGGGGACGATGGCGGGCAGCTTCTGGAAGGTGACCCGGCGGCGTACGGCCTCGCGCAGCGGGGCGAAGAGCGTCTCGCCGGCCTCGGCGAGCCCGCCGCCGATGATCAGGGTGCGCGGGTCCAGCAGGGTGAGCGCGGTGACCAGGCCGTCGGCGAGGGCGTCCACGGCCTCCTGCCACACCGCGCGGGCCCGGGTGTCGCCGGACCGCACGGCCTTGGCGCAGTCGGCCGCGTCGGCGTCCGCGTCGCCGCACGCCTCGGCCCAGGCCAGGCTGACCGCGGAGGCGGACGCGTACCGCTCCAGGCAGCCGTGCTGGCCGCAGGGGCATGCGGTGCCGCCGGGCCGGACGACGATGTGCCCGATCTCGCCGGCGAAGCCGTGCGCACCGGCCTCGACCCGGCCGTCGATGCCGATGGCGCCCGCGATGCCGGTGCCCAGCGGGACGAACAGATAGCGGTCGGCGCCCTTGCCCGCGCCGATCCGGCCCTCGGCGAGCCCGCCGGTGCGTACGTCGTGGCCGAGGGCGACGGGCAGGCCGAGGCGTCGGCCGAGCAGGTCGCGCAGGGGGACGTCGCGCCAGCCGAGGTTGGCGGCGTAGGCGGCGACGCCCTCGTCCTCGTCGACGATGCCGGGGACGGCGACACCGGCCGCCGCGGCCGGCTCGCCGAAGCGCTCGGCGCCGTGGGCGCGCAGTTCGGCGGCGAAGCCGAGGATGCCCTCGACGACGGCGTCCGGGCCGCGCTCGCGGCCGGTGGGCCGGCGCGCCTGGTGGAGCAGCCCGCCGTTCTCGTCGACCAGTGCGGCCTTCATCCCGGTGCCGCCCACATCGAGCGCGATGACGTGTCTCACAGATGACAGTGTGGCCCTTTGACCCGCGAGAGGTCTAGTCCACTCACGTGGTGTAGACCTATCGTGTCCGCATGGTGAACACGAGACGGTTGGGGCGGGAACACAGTGCAGCGGCGTAGAGCAGGAATGATCGCGGCGGTGTCCGCACTGGGCATGACCTCGGTCCTCGGCGGCTGCGGGAGCACGGGCTCCTCCGACGTCACGCTCAAACTGGTCGCCGCCGACTACGGCGACTCCCCGGCCGACAACTCCCAGAAGTACTGGGACAAGCTCGCCCGAGCATACGAGTCCCAGCACTCCGGCGTGAAGATCGACGTCAAGGTCTATTCGTGGACCGACGTCGACCGCAAGGTCAAGGAGATGGTCGACGCCGGCGACCCGCCGGACCTGGCCCAGATCGGCGCGTACGCCGACTACGCCGCCCAGGACCGGCTCTACAAGGCCGACGACCTGCTCTCCATAGCCGTGCAGGCCGACTTCCTCGACCAGCTCTCCGACGCGGGCCAGGTGCGCCACCTGCAGTACGGCATCCCGTTCGCCGCCTCCACCCGGGTGCTCTTCTACAACAAGGCCCTCTTCGACCAGGCGCACCTCACCCCGCCCAAGACATGGGACGACCTCGCCGAGGACGCCGAGGCGCTGAAGGACAAGGGCGTGAAGTACCCCTACGCGCTGCCGCTCGGCCCCGAGGAGGCGCAGGCCGAGACCATGCAGTGGCTGCTCAGCGGCGGCGCCGGGTACACCGACGACATCGGTACGTACACCATCAACTCCCCGCAGAACGCCGAGACCTTCACCTGGCTGCGCGACGAGCTGGTCGGCAAGGGCCTGACCGGCCCCGTCGCGCCCGGCAAGCTCAACCGCGCGGACGCCTTCGACGCCTTCGCCAAGGGCCAGGTCGGCATGCTCAACGGCCACCCCACGCTGATGAAGAAGGCCGCCAAGGCGGGCGTGAAGTTCGGGATGGTGCCGGTGCCGGGCAAGAACGGCACGCCCAAGGCCACCATGGGTGTCACCGACTGGATGATGGCCTTCAAGAAGGGCGGCCACAAGAAGCAGATCGGCGAGTTCCTCGACTACGTCTACAGCGAGAAGAACGTCCTCGACTTCTCCCGCCAGTACGACCTGCTGCCCGTCACCACCTCCGCGTCCGAGGCGATGGCCGAGGCACCGCAGGACAAGAACCTGTGGCCCTTCCTCCAGGAGCTGTCGCTGGCCCAGCTCTACCCGGCGGGCAAGACCTCCTGGGCCCAGGTCAGCGCCGAGGTCAAGAAGCGCATCGGCGGCACGGTGGCCCCCGGCGGCGACCCCACCGGGGTGCTCAACCAGCTCCAGACCGCGGCCTCGGAGGCGGAGGCCAAGGAGAACGCGCGCTGAGCCCGGCCGCCCGGCACCGCGCCGCCCCGCGCCGTGCCGCGGCGGGTGTCGGCAGCGGCGGTTACGGTGCCCGTATGGACGCGGACGACGAACCGGGCGGCGGACCGGAGCAGGCACCCGGGCGGCACCTCGCGCGCCGGGAGCGGGACATCCTCGCCCTGGAGCGCCGGGGCTTCACCGGACCGGGCGTGAAGGAACGCGCGATCCGCGAGGAGCTCGGCCTCTCCCCGGTCCGCTACTACCAGCTGCTCAACGCGCTGCTCGACGACGTGCGCGCGCTGGAGCACGACCCGGTGACGGTCAACCGGCTGCGCCGGGTGCGCGACGCCCGCCGGTCCGAGCGCTGAGACCCGGCGCCGCCGAGGAGTGGGCCGCGCCGTGTGTGGATAGGTTCGGCACATGGGCCACGACACGGACTCGACCGACCCCGCTCCCGACGCACCCGCGCTGCCCGAGCCCGCCACGCAGGCCGGGCGGGACGGGCTGGCCGCGCTGCTGGCACGGCCCGAGCGCGCGGTGATCGCGCTCGACTTCGACGGCACCCTGGCGCCGATCGTGCCCGACCCCGACCGGGCCAGGGCGCATCCAGGGGCGCTCCCGGCGCTCGCCGCGCTCGCCCCCGAGGTGGCCGCCGTGGTCGTGGTCACCGGCCGCCCCGCCGGGGTCGCCGTGCGCAACGGCGGCTTCGCCGGTGTCCCCGGCCTCGACCACCTCGTCGTCCTCGGCCACTACGGCGCCGAACGCTGGGACGCGGCCACCGGGGAGGTCACCGCCCCGGACCCGCATCCCGGGGTCGCCGCCGTCCGGGCCGAACTGCCCGGCTTCCTCGACCGGATCGGCGCCTGGCAGGGCACCTGGATCGAGGAGAAGGGCCGCTCCCTGGCCGTGCACACCCGGCGCGCCGAGGACCCGCAGGCCGCCTTCGAGGCGCTGCGCGCGCCGCTCGCCGGCCTCGCGGCCCGCCACGGACTGATCGTCGAACCGGGCCGCATGGTCCTCGAACTGCGCCCGCCGGGCATGGACAAGGGCGTCGCCCTGCTGGAGCACGTCCGCGCCCTGGGCGCCGGCTCCGTGCTCTACGCCGGTGACGACCTCGGGGACCTGCCCGCCTTCACCGCCGTCGACAAGCTCCGTTCCGAGGGCCTGCCGGGCGTCCTGGTGTGCAGCGGCAGCAGCGAGGTCGCCGAACTCTCCTCGCGGGCCGACCTGGTGGTGCCGGGCCCGGAGGGAGTGGTGCGCCTGCTGGCCGCCCTGGCGGCCCGTATGTGAGCGGCCGGGGACCGGCCGCGGCTCAGCCCGCGTCCAGTTCCCTCAGCTGGTCCAGGAACCACCGGGCCGGGGGCAGGGCGGTCGCGGCGGCTGCCAGCCGCCCGGAGCGCTCGGCCCGCTCCGCCACCGGCATGGTGAGCGCCGTGTGCAGGGCCTCGGCGGTGCCGACGACGTCGTACGGGTTCACCGTCACCGCGTCCGGGCCCAGCTCGGCCCAGGCGCCCGCCTCCCGCGACAGGACCAGCGCGCACCCGGCGTCGGAGACGACCGGCACCTCCTTGGCGACCAGGTTCATGCCGTCGCGGATGGGGTTGACCAGCGCCACGTCCGCGATCCGGTAGGCCGCGAGGGAGCGGGCGAAGTCGTCCTCGACGTGCAGCAGCACCGGCCGCCACCCGGGCGTGCCGTACCGCTCGTTGATCTCCTCGGCCAGCCGCCGCACCTCGGCCGTGTACTCCCGGTAGACGGCGAGGTCCTGGCGCGAGGGGTAGGCGAAGGCGACGTGCACCACCCGCTCGCGCCACTCGGGGCGCTCTTCCAGCAGGTGCCGGTAGGCCAGCAGCCCGCGGACGATGTTCTTGGACAGCTCGGTGCGGTCCACCCGGACGACCGTCCGGCGGGCGCCGCCGTCCGGGGCCGTGCCGATCTCCTCGCGCAGCAGCGCCATCCGCTCCTTGACGTCGGCGCGGTGGGCGCGCTCGCGCAGGAACTCCGCGTCCGCGCCGAGCCCGTGCACCCCGAGCCGGGTGCCGCCGAGCCCGTCGGTCAGGGCCTCGCAGCACTGGGCGAAGGCGTCCGCCCACCGCTGGGTGAGGAAGCCCAGCCGGTCCGCGCCCAGCATGCCGCGCAGCACCTGGCGGGCGATGTCGTCGGGGAGCATCCGGAAGTAGTCCACCGGCGCCCACGGGGTGTGCGAGAAGTGCCCGATGCGCAGATCCGGCCGGAAGTCGCGCAGCATGCCCGGCACCAGCGTCAGGTGGTAGTCCTGCACCACCACGGCAGCGCCCTCGGCGGCCTCCTCCGCCAGCGCCTCGGCGAAGGCGCGGTTGTACGCCTCGTACGACGCCCACTGCCGCCGGAACTCCGCGTCGAAGACGGGCTCCAGCGGGGTCTGGTAGAGCATGTGGTGGACGAACCACAGCACCGAGTTGGCGATGCCGTTGTAGGCGTCGGAGAAGACGTCCGGGGCGATGTCGAGCATCCGGACCCGCTGTCCGCCGGTGTCCTCGGCGGGCAGCCTGCGCCCGTCCTCGTAGCGCCGTACGGCCTCGCGGTCGGCGTCGCCGAGCGCGGCGCACACCCATACCGCGCCCGCGTCCGGGCCGATCGCGGACAGACCGGAGACGAGTCCGCCGCCGCCGCGTCTCGCGCGCAGCGAACCGTCCTCGCCGAGCTCGTACGAAACGGGTCCGCGATTGGACGCGACCAGCACCTCGGCACCGTGCGTTGCAGCCATGGTCCTCAACCTAGCCCGGCCCCCGATCGCTCAAACGTGCGCGGCGGCGGGCCGGTGCGGATTTCGCCGCCCGCCGACTTGTAAGAGAAGTGTGAAGACCCCGAAGATGTGCGGTGCATGTCAGTGATCTCCGTCCCGTGCCGTGCGCGGGACGGTCTGTGAGGGGTGGGGTTCCATGCAACTTCTGCGCGTGCGCCGGATCGCCGGCACCGCGGCGCTGCTCGCCGCCGGTGTGCTGGCGCTGGCCGGCTGCGACGACGACTCCGGGACGCCGGCGGCGCACCCGGCACCGGCCACGGCCAGCGCGGCGGCCACCAGCGCCGCCCCGGAGCCGTCCGGGGAACCGGCGACGGAGCCGGCGAGTACGCGACCCGCCGCGTCCGCCACTGCGACCCCGGCCGCCACCCTGCGCGACTACACCGGTTCCGGCGTCGGCACGGCCGTCGCCGCGGCGCGGGCCGGCGGCCTGCGCTACGCCGTCCACCTGCAGGGCACCGGCCGGAGCGCCTCCTCCTGGGGCGCCGCCGAGAAGGTCTGCGAGCAGCGCGCCGCCGGCGGCGCGGTGACGTTCACCGTGGCGCGCGACGGCCGCGACTGCGCCGGCCGGCCGCTGCACACCCCGGCCCCCGCGAAGACCGCCTCCGGCGACGGCAGCGGAGGCACGAGCGGAGGCAGCGGTGGCACGACCGGCGGCAGCGGCGGCGGGAACAGCGGCAGCAAGGCGTGCGCCCTCACCAGCCCGGCCGGCAACTGCTACGCCGACGGCCAGTTCTGCGCCGACCGGCACCACGGCATGAGCACCTACGGCAAGGGCGGCGAGTACCTGACCTGCGCGCAGGACGGCGCGGGCCGCTGGCGCTGGTCGGACGGCGTGGCCGGCTGACGGGGCCGGCTGACGGGGCCGGGGCGGGCCCGGCGGCGGGCCGCCGCTCAGGCGACCCGCCGTGCCGCGTACTCCGCGATCTCGCTCATCGGCGGCCGTTCCTCGGTGTCGACGGAGTACGTGCGCGGCTCGAAGCCGTCCTCGCCGCGCTCGAACTGCGTGAGCGAGGGGCGCACCAGATGGCCGCGGGCCAGCCGGAGCTGGGCGGTGCGGTAGATCGCGGCGGACATCCGGCCGAGCGCCTGCCCGTCCTGGTGGCGGTGGATGCGCTCACCGACGTCGACCTGGGCCAGCGCGTCCAGACCGACCAGGTGCAGCGCGTCCACGAGCATGCCCAGCTCGACGCCGTAGCCGACCGGGAACGGCAGCTGTTCGAGCAGCGAGCGGCGGGCCGCGTACTCGCCGCCCAGCGGCTGCACAAAACCGGCCAGCTGCGGCCAGTGCATGTTCAGCAGCGGCCGGGCCATCAGCTCGGTGACCCGGCCGCCCTGCCCGGCGGCGGTGCCCAGCGGCCGGTCGTACATGGCCTTGACCAGCTGGACGTCCGGGTCGGTCAGCAGCGGGCCGACGATCCCGGTGACGAAGTCGGCGGAGAACTCGCGCAGATCGGCGTCGACGAAGCAGACGACGTCCCCGCGGGTCACCAGCAGCGAGCGCCACAGCACCTCGCCCTTGCCGGGCACGGCGGGGATGCGCGGCAGGATGGTGTCGCGGTGCACCACCCGCGCGCCCGCCGCGGCGGCCACCCGCGAGGTGCGGTCGGTGGAGCCCGAGTCGACCACGACGAGTTCGTCGACCAGCGGCACCCGCGCCATCAGCTCGCGCCGGATCACGGCGACGATGTCCCCGACCGTCTCCTCCTCGTTCAGCGCGGGCAGCACCACGCTGACCGTGGCGCCGCTCGCGCGTTTGGCGGCCAGGACGCCGGGGAGCGGCCGGTCGGCGACGGACCAGGAACGTGTCCTCAGCCAGCGCTCGACTTCTTCCAGCACGGTCGGTGGCTCCTCACTCCTGCGCGGCACTCCTGCGCGGCTCGCTGCGGCCTGCGGTACGGACCGGATCACATCATCGTGTGATCTGTCTCGCGGTTCGGACGACGGTCTCTCGCTGTCCTGGCCGTCGGTTACAGTCTTGAACAACGCGGACGACCGTCGCATGCCGGGGTCGCCGCGCCCCACAATCGAATACCGCTCATCCAGAGGGGCAGAGGGACACGGCCCGATGAAGCCCCGGCAACCCTCCAGCCGGTCTCGTACCGATCGCCGTCGCGCGGTCGCCACCGCGAGGCTCCCGGCTCGGGAAGGTGCCAATTCCGTCTCACGGCGAGATGCGTCGTGGGGAAGATGAGGAGAAAGGGCCTCGCCTCCATGGCTGTGCAGACAGTTGCCACCAGCACCGACTCCACCGTCGACCTCGGTCCCGCCGCGGCGCTCAGCTGCCGCGAGTGCGGTCACCGCGTGCCGCTCGGCCCGGTCTTCGCCTGCGAGGAGTGTTTCGGCCCGCTGGAGATCGCCTACGACTTCTCGGGCTACGACACCGAGGAACTGCGCCGGCGGATCGAAGCGGGCCCCGCGAACATCTGGCGCTACGCCCCGCTGCTGCCCGTCCCCGCCGACGTGGCCGGCAAGCCGAACATCAACCCCGGCTGGACCAAGCTCGTCCAGGCCGACCGCCTCGCCGCCGAACTCGGCGTCGACACCGGCAAGCTGTTCGTCAAGGACGACTCCGGCAACCCGACGCACTCCTTCAAGGACCGCGTCGTCGCCCAGGCGCTGGAGGCCGCCCGCGCCTTCGGCTTCACCACCCTGTCCTGCTCCTCCACCGGCAACCTGGCCGGTGCCGTCGGCGCCGCCGCCGCCCGCGCCGGACTGCGCTCCTGCGTGTTCATCCCGCACGACCTGGAGCAGGGCAAGGTCGTCATGGCCGCGATCTACGGCGGCGAACTCGTCGGCATCGAGGGCAACTACGACGATGTGAACCGCTTCTGCTCCGAGCTGATCGGCGACCCGGCCGGCGAGGGCTGGGGCTTCGTGAACGTCAATCTGCGGCCGTACTACGCCGAGGGCTCCAAGACGCTGGCGTACGAGGTCTGCGAGCAGCTCGGCTGGCGGCTGCCCGACCAGATCGTCGTCCCGATCGCCTCCGGCTCCCAGCTCACCAAGGTCGACAAGGGCCTGCGCGAGCTGATCGCGCTCGGCCTGGTCGAGGACAAGCCGTACAAGATCTTCGGCGCCCAGGCCGAGGGCTGCTCGCCGGTCTCCACCGCCTTCAAGGCCGGACACGACGTGGTGCGCCCGCAGAAGCCGGACACCATCGCCAAGTCCCTCGCCATCGGCAACCCGGCCGACGGCCCCTACGTCCTGGACATCGCGCGCCGCACCGGCGGCGCCGTGGAGGACGTGACGGACGAGCAGGTCGTCGACGCGATCAAGCTGCTGGCCCGCACCGAGGGCATCTTCGCGGAGACCGCGGGCGGGGTGACGGTCGGCGTCACCAGGAAGCTTGTCGAGAGCGGTCTGCTCGACCCGTCGAAGACCACCGTCGTGCTCAACACCGGCGACGGCCTCAAGACCCTGGACGCGGTGGCCGGCACCGGTCTGACCGCCACCATCCGCCCCACCCTGGACTCCTTCCGAGAGGCTGGCCTCGCATGAGCGTGACCGTTCGCATCCCCACCATCCTGCGCACCTACACCGGCGGACGGGCCGAGGTGAGCGCCGACGGCGCCACCCTCGCCGAGGTCATCTCCGACCTGGAGAAGAACCACACGGGCATCGCCGCGCGCGTCCTGGACGACCAGGGCAAGCTGCGCCGCTTCGTCAACGTCTACGTCAACGACGACGACGTCCGTTTCGAGCAGGGCCTGGAGACGGCCACCCCGGACGGCGCCGGTGTCTCGATCATCCCGGCGGTCGCCGGCGGCTGATCATTACCGTCGGTAATGACGGTGATCGGAGTATCCGGTGAATTGCCCCCTCCGCGGGAGAAGCGGAGGGGGCAATTCCATGTGATTGAGCGCGGTAGAGTTGGGGAAGGCGCCCCGGATCTCCCGGTCGAGCGCCCCTTGATTTCTGCCGCCCGCCGATGAGAAACAGCCAAATTCCGCGGGTATTTTGCGGCATTTGCCGCGTTTATGGGGCCCGACTTGCCCAGGGTTCAGCCGAATTCTCGTCACATTCCGGACCGCTCCCGCCCGGATTTCTCGTCCGATTGACCTGTTGCAGACGGCAGTTGGACAGATACATTCAGCCGCGGTCGACGCGTTCCGGCGCACGCCCCCGATTCACGGGGGGTGAGGTCTGACCCGGATCCGCGAAGTGCGGATCTGTGCAAGGGCCAGTAATAGGGGAGTTAGGCATGGCTCAGGGCACCGTCAAGTGGTTCAACGCGGAGAAGGGGTACGGCTTCATCGCGGTCGACGGTGGTGCGGACGTCTTCGTCCACTACAGCGCGATCCAGATGGACGGCTACCGCACGCTGGAAGAGGGCCAGCGGGTCGAGTTCGAGATCTCGCAGGGTCAGAAGGGCCCGCAGGCCGACATGGTTCGCGTCACCGCCTGAACGTACATCACACGAAGGGCCCACACCTTGCGGGGTGTGGGCCCTTCGTCCTGCCCGCCGCGCCCCGCCCCCTCCCCTCTGTTCGCCTCCGGCTGATCCCGGCCGGAGGCGGCCTCCCCACCAGAGGCGCTTGCGCCCGCCCGTCACCCGACCACCGCCCCTCATCGAGCCCGCTACGCGGGCGCACCTTGCACTCGGGCATGCCGAGTGCTAATCATTGGCGTTAGCACTCTGAAGGTGAGAGTGACAACGAGGACCGGGTCGGTGAGGCCCGCAGGCCGGGTGGGGCAAGGAACCACGAGGTCGGCGAGCCGTCCGTCGCGGGCGCGGGCGCGGTCCGAAGGAATCACCCCCAGTCCTGGAGGGACCACTTCACATGGCCAAGATCATCGCGTTCGACGAGGAGGCGCGGCGCGGCCTCGAGCGCGGCATGAACCAGCTCGCGGACGCCGTCAAGGTGACGCTCGGCCCCAAGGGTCGCAACGTCGTCCTCGAGAAGAAGTGGGGCGCCCCCACGATCACCAACGATGGTGTCTCCATCGCCAAGGAGATCGAGCTCGAGGACCCGTACGAGAAGATCGGCGCCGAGCTGGTCAAGGAAGTCGCCAAGAAGACGGACGACGTCGCCGGCGACGGTACGACCACCGCGACCGTGCTGGCCCAGGCCCTGGTCCGCGAGGGCCTGCGCAACGTGGCCGCCGGTGCCAACCCGATGGCCCTGAAGCGCGGTATCGAGAAGGCCGTCGAGGCCGTCTCCGCCGCCCTGCTCGACCAGGCCAAGGAGGTCGAGACCAAGGAGCAGATCGCCTCCACCGCCTCCATCTCCGCCGCCGACACCCAGATCGGTGAGCTGATCGCCGAGGCCATGGACAAGGTCGGCAAGGAAGGCGTCATCACCGTCGAGGAGTCGCAGACCTTCGGGCTCGAGCTCGAGCTCACCGAGGGCATGCGCTTCGACAAGGGCTACATCTCCGCCTACTTCGCGACCGACATGGAGCGCATGGAGGCGGTGCTGGAGGACCCGTACATCCTCATCGCCAACTCCAAGATCTCCTCGGTCAAGGACCTGCTCCCGCTCCTGGAGAAGGTCATGCAGTCGGGCAAGCCGCTGCTGATCATCGCCGAGGACGTCGAGGGCGAGGCCCTGTCGACCCTGGTCGTCAACAAGATCCGCGGCACCTTCAAGTCCGTCGCCGTCAAGGCCCCGGGCTTCGGCGACCGCCGCAAGGCCATGCTCGGCGACATCGCCATCCTCACCGGCGGCGAGGTCATCTCCGAGGAGGTCGGCCTCAAGCTGGAGAACGCCACCCTCGACCTGCTGGGCAAGGCCCGCAAGGTGGTCATCACCAAGGACGAGACCACCATCGTCGACGGCGCCGGCTCCTCCGAGCAGGTCGGCGGCCGGGTCAACCAGATCCGCGCCGAGATCGAGAACAGCGACTCCGACTACGACCGCGAGAAGCTCCAGGAGCGCCTGGCCAAGCTCGCGGGCGGCGTGGCCGTCATCAAGGCCGGTGCCGCCACCGAGGTGGAGCTGAAGGAGCGCAAGCACCGCATCGAGGACGCCGTGCGCAACGCCAAGGCGGCCGTCGAGGAGGGCATCGTCGCCGGTGGTGGCGTGGCCCTGCTCCAGGCCTCCCAGGTGTTCGAGAAGCTGGAGCTGGAGGGCGACGAGGCCACCGGTGCCGCCGCCGTCAAGCTGGCTCTTGAGGCCCCGCTGAAGCAGATCGCCGTCAACGCCGGCCTCGAGGGCGGTGTCGTGGTGGAGAAGGTGCGCAACCTGACCCCGGGCCACGGCCTGAACGCCGCGACCGGCGAGTACGTCGACCTGGTCGGCGAGGGCATCATCGACCCGGCGAAGGTGACGCGCTCCGCGCTCCAGAACGCCGCGTCGATCGCCGCGCTGTTCCTCACCACCGAGGCCGTCATCGCCGACAAGCCGGAGAAGGCCGCCGCGGCCGCTCCGGGCGGCATGCCGGGCGGTGACATGGACTTCTGATCCGCCCGCGGATCAGCCCGTCCCTGCCGAGGGCGGCACCCCCTGTCTCCAGGGGGTGCCGCCCTCGGGCGTTTCCGGGGCGGCCGGCTGCGGCCGGGACCCGCCGGCCGTAGGCGGTCGCAGCCGGTCCCTGTGTCCTTCGACGGCGTCCCCGCTCAGCTCCTGCGCTCGCTCAGGACGCAGAACTCGTTGCCCTCCGGGTCGAGGAGGGTGACCCAGTGCTGCCCGTCCTGCGCGGTGTCGGCGCGCCGGGCGCCGAGGGAGAGCAGTCGCGCGACCTCGGCCTCCTGGTCGTCGGGGCGGAAGTCGGGGTGCAGCCTGTTCTTCGCCGTCTTGCCCTCGGGGACAGGCACGAAGAGCAGGCCCGGCATCCGGTCCGGCTCGGGCCGGATCTCGATGATCTCCTCGGATTCGTCGACCACGACCCAGCCGAGAGCCTCGGCCCACCAGCGCCCCAGAGCGACCGGGTCGGCGGAGTCGACGATGATCTGTTCCCATTCCAGTGCCATGCGCCTGAGCATAGGCAGACCGGCGAACCACCCCATGGTGGCCGTCGGCGGCCACCGATTTAGCTTGCTTAAGTCAATCAAGTCGAATTATGGTTGCTTGAGTCAAGTACCCCTGCTCTCCCGGAGACCTCTTCCATGTCCGACGCACCCGCCCGGCCCACCGCTGCCGAGGCCCTGCCCAGACCCAACGCCATCGTGGCCGTCCTGGCCTTCGGCGGCATCGTGGTCTCGCTGATGCAGACCCTGGTGATCCCGATCGTCTCGGAGCTGCCGAAGCTGCTGCACGCCTCCGCGTCGGACGCCGCGTGGGTCGTCACCGCCACGCTGCTCGCCGCGGCCATCGCGACCCCCGTCATGGGCCGCCTCGGCGACATGTACGGCAAGCGCCGCATGCTGCTGCTCAGCCTCGTCATGCTGGTGGCCGGCTCGGTCGTCGCCGCGCTCAGCGACTCCCTTGCCCCGATGGTCGTCGGCCGTGCCCTCCAGGGCCTCGCCTCCGGGGTGATCCCGCTCGGCATCAGCATCATGCGCGACGAACTGCCCGCCGAGCGGCTCGGCTCGGCGACCGCGATGATGAGCGCCTCGCTCGGTGTGGGCGGCGCCCTCGGCCTGCCCGCCGCCGCGGTCATCGCCGAGAACTTCGACTGGCACATGCTCTTCTGGGCCTCGGCGGTCCTGGGCGCCGTCGCGGCGGTCCTCGTGCTGCTGCTCGTACCGGAGTCGAAGGTGCGCTCCGGCGGCCGGTTCGACGCCGTGGGCGCCCTCGGCATGGCGGCGGGCCTGATGTGCCTGCTGCTCGCGGTCTCCAAGGGCGCCGACTGGGGCTGGGGCAGCGGCTCCACCCTGGGCCTGCTCGCCGCCGCCGTGGTGATCCTGCTCGCCTGGGGCGCCTTCGAACTGCGCGTCCAGGCACCGCTGGTGGACCTGCGCACCACGGCCCGCCGCCAGGTGCTGATGACCAACCTCGCCTCCATCGCGATCGGCTTCGCGATGTTCTCGATGTCCCTGGTCATCCCGCAGCTGCTCCAGCTGCCCTCGCAGACCGGCTACGGCCTCGGCAAGTCGCTGCTCGCCACCGGCCTGGTCATGGCGCCCTCCGGGCTGGTGATGATGGCGGTGGCCCCGTTCTCGGCGGCCCTGTCGCGGGCCCGCGGCGCCAAGGTGACCCTGATGACCGGCGCCCTCATCGTGGCCGCCGGATATCTGCTGAACATCGTCCTGATGGACCAGGTCTGGCACTTCGTCCTGGCGCCCTGCGTCATCAGCGCGGGCATCGGCTTCACCTACGGGGCGATGCCCACCCTCATCATGGGCGCCGTGCCCGCCTCCGAGACGGGCGCCGCCAACAGCCTCAACACGCTGATGCGGTCCATCGGCACCTCCACCGCCAGCGCCGTCGCCGGTGTGGTCCTCGCCCATCTGACCACGCGGTTCGGCCCCTACGCGCTGCCCTCGGAGAACGGCTTCCGTACCGTCCTCGCGCTGGGCGCGGGCGCCGCCCTGCTCGGCTTCGTCATCGCCGCCTTCATCCCGGGCCGGCGCACCGCCCCCGCCCCGGGCGCCCCGGCCGCGGCGGACCCGGCGGCGCGGGCCGCCGGTACCGAGGCGGTCGGACCGAAGGGCTAGCTGTAGCTAGGGCCTGTCCGGCCGACCGCCCCCGGGGCGCCTCACAGGTTGCCCAGCGGTTCGATGTCCACCCGCACCGGCGTCCCCCAGGTGCGCACCACCTCGTAGTCGGTGAACTCGTGCACCAGGCGGTAGGCCGCCGCCGCGTGCGGGCCGCGCCGCTGGGCCGCGACGAACAGCTCCGCCTCGCGCCGGTCCCGGCGCGGGGTGCCGCACAGCTGCCACTCCCGGCCGTTCCACAGCTCCGGCAGCCAGCGCTGCTGGGGCTGCGGGCGGTCCTCGCGGACGCCGTAGCGGGAGGAGGCCGTGCCGGAGCCCGGCCCGGAGGCGGGGCGTGAGCCGCCGTCGTACCGGTCGCGGCGGGCCGCGCGGCGGCGGGTCTCGCACAGCAGGCACAGGTCGGGGGCGTCCTCGTCGACCGGCCCGGTCGGATGCTCGGCGCACCGCGTCGAGGGCCGGTCCTGCGAGACGCTCTCCTCCAGCAGGTCCAGCGCCCGCCGCAGATCCGCCTTCACCTCGTGCAGCCGCGCGGCCGGGGTGTCGGAGGTCAGCTCCTCACCGTGTTCCCCGATCACCCGCAGGGCCCGTCCGAGAGCGGTGAGCTGTGCGTGGTTCATACCGGCCAGCGTCGCACACCTCACCGGCCCCGGGCGCCGGCCCCCGGGCCTCGGCCACTGCTCTTCAGCCCATGCTCTTCGCGCCGTCCAGGGCCTCGCGGACGATGTCGGCGTGCCCGGCGTGCTGCGCGGTCTCCGCGATGATGTGCAGCAGCACCCTGCGGGCCGACCAGCGCGCGCCGGGCTCGTACCAGGGCGCCTTGGGCAGCGGGTGGTCGGCGTCCAGGTCGGGCAGGGACGCGACCAGCTCGTCCGTCCTGCGCGCCACCTCCGCGTACGCGGCCAGCACCCCGTCCAGCGTGTCCCCGGGCAGCATGCGGAACTCGTCGGCCCGCCGGGCGAAGTCCGCCTCCGTCAGCGCGGAGAAGTCGGGCATCGCGGAGGGGCCCTGCTCGATGAAGGCCGTCCAGGCGCGCTCGGCCGCGGTGACGTGCTTGATCAGGCCGCCCAGACACAGTTCGCTGACCGTGGTGCGCCGCCCGGCCTCCTCGTCGGTGAGGCCGCGGGCGGGGAAGGTCAGGAAGTGGCGCTGCTTGGCCAGCGCCGCCAGCAGGTCCGCGCGTTCGCCGGTGACGGCCGTCCGGTCGGTGCGCGCGGTCTCGTTCTGCGTGTTCTCGGTCATGGCCGGCCCTCCGTGGTGTCCGTGGTGTCCTGTCCCGTGTTCCTCGTGCGTGCACCACGGTAGGGCCGATGTAGGTCAGATCGCGTCCTAGATCGGCACCGGGCCCCAGGGCGGGGCCGGGGCATCGAGTCTTCGGACAGACCCTAGACCGCGGGGACGCCGCGGCCGGTCTCCGGGCCGCGTGCGTCCGGTGCCGCCAGCGCGGCGCGCAGATGGCCGGCCGACTCCGTGAGCAGACGGGCCGCCGTCGGTCCGTCGACCCCGGCGAGCAGCACCAGGATGGCGTCCTTCACCTCGCCGTCGGTGGCCGTCAGCGCCCGCTCGATCTCCTCGTCCGGCGCCCCGGTGGCCAGCGCCACGATGCGGCGCGAACGGGCGCGCAGCTTCTCGTTGGAGGCGCGCACGTCGACCATCAGGTTCCCGTACGTCTTGCCCAGCCGGATCATGGTGATCGTCGACAGCATGTTCAGGACGAGCTTCTGCGCCGTGCCCGCCTTCAGCCGGGTCGAGCCGGTGAGGAGTTCGGGACCGGCCACGATCTCGATGCCGTGCTCGGCCGCGGCGGCCAGCGCGCTGTGCGCGTTGCAGGCCAGGCCGATCGTCAACGCGCCCCGCGCGCGGGCGTGTTCGACCGCGCCGATCGCGTACGGGGTCCGCCCGGAGGCGGAGATGCCGACCACCGTGTCGTCGGCGGTCAGGCCGAGGGCGTCCAGCGCCTCCACGGCCAGTTCCCGGGAGTCCTCCGCGCCCTCGACCGAGGTCACCATCGCCTCACGGCCGCCCGCGATCAGCCCGACGACCTGGGCGGGGTCGGTGTTGAAGGTGGGCGGGCACTCGGAGGCGTCCAGCACCCCGAGCCGCCCGGCCGTGCCCGCGCCCGCGTAGATCAGCCGGCCGCCGCGCGCCATCCGCTCGGCCACCGCGTCGATCGCGGCGGCGATCTGCGGCAGCCGCTCGGCGACGGCGGCGGGCACGGCGGTGTCCTCGGCGTTCATCAGCCGGGCGATCTCCAGCGTGGGCAGCCGGTCGATCTCGGACAGCTCGGGACGGAACGCCTCGGTCGTCAGCGACTCCAGCTCGGCGCGCAGCCGGCCGTAGGGGGAGGGGGAGGTGGAGGTCATGAGGGGTGGCTCTCTCCGTGCGTGCGGTGCGGGTGCGGGTGCGGTGAGGGTGCGCCGGACCGGCGGTGCGGGCGACGCGTGCGGTGCCGGCAGTGCGGGCGCGGGGCCGGTCCGGGCCGGGATCCGGGGCCGCGGCCGGGGACCGGCTCAGTGGTGCGCGGCCCGGAGCGGCCGGTCAGGAGCGCTGGGATCCGCCGCGTGGGCTGTGCCGGTGCGCCAGGGCCTCGTAGGACGCCGCGAGCGCGGGCGCCGCCGTCTCGTACGTCCGCTGTGCCACGCCGACGAACAGGCAGTCCACGACCAGCAGTTGACTGGTCCGGGAGGACATGGCGGCCGGGCGCAGCTCGCTCTCCCGGGAGGTGGCGGTGGTCAGCACGTGGTCGGCGTACTGGCTGACGGGCGCGTCGGGGCGGCCGGTGATGGCGACGGTGGTCGCACCGCGCTCGAAGGCCACCCGCAGCGGCTCGATCACGTCACCCGTCGAACCCGAATGGGTGATCGCGATGGCCACGTCGCCCGAACGCAGCTGCACCGCGTTGGTGACGGCCAGGTGCGGGTCGCTGTGCGCGTGCGCTATCAGCCCTATGCGCAGCAGCTTCTGGGTGAGGTCCTGGGCGACCAGGCCGGAGGCGCCGATGCCGTACACATCGGTGCGGCGGGCCCCGGCCAGGGCGGCGACGGCCGCGCCGAGCTGGACCGTGTCCAGTCCGGCGGCGGTGTCGGCGAGGGTCTGCTGCTCCTCGTAGGCCAGTTTGGCGACGACGTCGGCGATGGGGTCGTCCACCGCGATGTCGGTCGTGATGGCGGGGGCGCGGCCGGACTGCTGCTGGGCGGCGAGGCCCGCGAGCGCGAGGCGCAGATCGCGGTAGCCGGGGTAGCCGAGCAGCCGGGCGGTCCGTACGACGGTCGCCTCGCTGGTGCCGGTCAGCTCGGCGAGGCCGGTGACGGTCAGGGCGGCGCAGCCGGCCGGGTCGTTCGCCACGGCCTCGGCGACGCGCTGCATGGAGCGGGTCATGGACGGCGCGAGCGTGCGCACCTTGGCGGCGAGGGCGGCGGGCGCGGGCGGGGCCAGGCCCGCGGGGGTGCCCGAGCCTGCGAAAATTTCCTTCACGTCCTGGGTCACATATGAAAGATATTTTCTGTCCGGTGTGCGGTCAAGAGTGCGCGACGGCGCACCCGCGCACGCCGGCGGCCCGGATGCGCACAATGGAGCCATGGAATCCCTCAGCCCCCTGGAGCAGGCCCTGCACGCCGCGCGCGCCCTGGTCCTCGCCGATCTGGTCGCCGGTGAGGTCGCCGACGCGGACGTCGTCTCGCTGGTGGAGGAGTCCGTCGTCCAGCGCCGCTGGTGGGTGGAGCAGTGGCCGGACGGCGCCCGGTACGTGGCCGGGCTGGTCGCGCAGGACGTCCAGGACGCCCTGCTGGAGCGGTACGGCCGCTGGCCGCTGTGCCCGGTGTGCGGCTACGGCGACCCGCACGCGCTGGACGTCGAGCCCGAACTCGGCCCCGACCCGCACTGGGTGTGCGCGCAGGCGGGCGTGAAGGTCGCGCCGGTGGGCGCGCTGGCCCGCGCGTTCGGCGGGAAGCCGTCGTCGTGACCGTCTACATCGACCCGCCGTCCTGGGCCGGCCACGGCCGTCTGTGGTCGCACCTGGTCAGCGACGACTCCTACGCCGAACTGCACCGCTTCGCCGCCGCCCTGGGCGTGCCCGAGCGCGCCTTCGAGCGCGACCACTACGACCTGCCCGCCCACCGCTACCCGGACGCGGTGGCCGCCGGAGCGGTCGAGGTCGGCAGCCGCGAGGTGGTGCGGCTGCTGCACGCCTCGGGGCTGCGGCGGCGCAAGCGGCACGGCCCCGTCTGATCCGCGGCTCCTCTGATCCGGGGGCCGTGCCGCTCGGCCGCCGCCCGGCGGCGTCAGTGCGCGGCGGGCACCGGGCTGTGCACGGTGCAGGTACGGCTCTTGCCGTCCGGCTGGGTGCCGCACGCCCAGGCCGTCTGGGTGCCGCTCAGTTCGGTCATCGGGGAGTACACGTCGTTGCCCCAGTGCACCGGGCTGGCCTCGCTGGTGCCCTCGGAGTTGTTCACGTCGACGACCGCCTTGGGCTTCGCGTAGGTGATCCGCCCCCAGGCCGCGCCGCACGCCCTGCTGTAGCGGAGTTCGATCACCATCTCCTCGTTGCGGATCAGGGCGAGCGTCTGCCCGTCCCGTGAACACCCCATGGCCGCCGGGTCCTTGGCCGTGCAGCCGGCCCGGGTGCAGCCGACCGGGTCGGCGTACGCGGACATGGCGGTGTCGGCCGTGCTCCCGCTGCCGGTGTCCGCCCCGCCGCCCGAGCGGTCCGTGGCGTAGTGGACGGCCGCGAAGGCCCCGGCCGCCAGCACCGCGCACGCCGCGGCCACGGCACCGATCAGCCGCGCCGACCGCCACCGCCGGGGCCCGCGGACGGAATCCGCGACGGGGAGGGAGGCCGGTGCACCGCTTGCTTCCGGGGCCGCCCCGGACTCGGCCTCCGTCTCTGCTTCCGGCCCGGCCGTCCCGGGCTCGGCCTCCGTCTTCGCCTCCGTTTCCGGCCCGGCCGCCTCAGCTCCGGGCTCTGCCTCAGTTCCCGGCTCCGATGCCGCCGATTCCCCTCCTCCCTCGGCGAGATCCGGTTCCGGTTCCGGTTCCGGACCGGGTTCGGCGACGGCGCGCGGCAGTTCGGCCCGCTCCCACAGTTCCAGCAGCGGACCCGCGTCCGTGCGCACGGCCCCGGCGAAGCTCTCCACCGCGCCGCGGGGCGGGAACTGCTTCCCGTTGATCCAGCGTTCCCAGGAAGACTTGGAGTAGTGGGTGAGGGTGCCGATCCGGGCGTAGCTGAGCCCCGACCGCTGTTTCAGCGACAGCAGTTCCGCGTGCAGCGCGGCTGCGGGATCCGGCGAAGACGGGGATACGGGGAGATCTCTGTCGCTCTCGCTCACTGCGGGCCCATTCGCTGATGGACCACCTGGACGGACCGAAGGCACAGCGGCGGACCGGCGCCCCCGCCGGTCCGTTGATGGAACTGCCCCCCGAATCAGCCCCGGTGCTCCGGTCCTGAAATTCGAGAGGAAGCATACTGCCGCCGCGACACGCTGCCATGGCGGCGCGCGTCGCGGCGGCGAGGTCCGTCGTACCCGCCCGGGAGCCGGACGGTACGGTCACTCGTAGTAGACGTGGGCGATCAGGCTGTGCCAGGTGTTGCGCCCCACGACGCCGTCGGCGCCGCCCGGGACCGCGTACCGGCTCTGGTACGCGACCACCGCGGCGTACGTCTTCGGCCCGAAGTCGCCGTCGACGAACCCTGGTTGGTCGGTGCCGGTGACCGCGCCCGCCTCCACCAGCTCCTCCTGGAGCTCCCGCACGCACACTCCGGTCGAGCCCCGGGCCAGGACCACCGTGGGGATGTCCCAGCCCAGGTACCGCTCGGAGCCGTACTGCGCCTCGCAGGTGCGGAGTTCGCCGTCCCAGCCGGCACTGGCGGGCGCCGCGGAGCCGCCCGCCAGCGCCGCCGCCGCTGCGAGCACGCAAGCGACGGCGGCCGAACGCCCGCGCAGGGACGCTCTGTCCGTCCTGGCCACCGCGGATCAGTCCGTGGTGAGCAGGACGAGCAGCTGCCAGGTCTGCGGGCCGACGATGCCGTCGGCCTGGAGGCCGTGGGCGCGCTGGAACCGGCGGACGTAGCCGTCGGTCTTCGGGCCGAACAGCCCGTCGACGAAGCCGGGTCCGTCGGCGGGGTCGAGCCCGATGGTCGACCCGAGGTCGAACTGGAGCTCCTTCACGCACACGCCCGACGAGCCCTGGGCGAAGTCGCGGGCGGGGATGGTCCAGACGCCGTTGGGCGAGGTGCGCCCGCCGACCGAGTTGAGGCACGGATCGAGGTATTCACCGGCCTGGGCCGAGGGCGCCGCCAGCAGCAGCGAACCGGCCGCGGCCAGGGCGAGCGAGAGGGCGGTGGCGGTCTTGCGGTTGCGGAATCTGCTCATGGTGGGACGAGTTCCTTCCGAGAGGAGCGGGGCCGCGCCCGGGGGCCGGCCGGGTGAGGAGGGGCCGGTCAGCAGATCCAGATCGCCTGGGTGTCCCAGTCGCTCCAGATGTCCAGCTGTCGCCAGGTCTTCGGGCCGACGATGCCGTCCTGGGAAAGACCCGCGCAGCCCTGGAACCTGACGACCGCGTCGCGGGTCTGGTTGCCGAAGATGCCGTCCACGGCGAGGTTCGTGCCCCGCACGCTGCGGTTCAGCGCGCACTGCACGGCCTTGACGGCGTCGCCCGTGTCGCCGTAGGCCACCTGGGGCTCGGCGAGGGTGTAAGTGCCGCAGTAGTTGCCTCTGGTGACGGCGGAGGCGCTGGTCGCGCCGCCGAGTCCGGCGCCGAGGCCGGTGATCAGCAGGAGTCCGGCGGTGGCGGCCAGGAGCTTCGGACGCATGGGTGGGTCCCTTCGGTGGTGCGACGGAGGACGGAACCGCGCGGGGCGCGGGAGGCGCGGTCAGGCGCCGGCGGGCGAGACGATCGCGTAGGCGCCGCGCGTGGCCGGGACGAAGTGGCGGCGCATCACCTGGTCGTCGGAGTTGCCCTCGATGGTGTCGACGGTGCCGTCCGCGTTGGCCTTCTCGATGATGCCGACGTGCACGCTGGTGCTGGTGTTCTGCGGGCCGGAGCCGAAGACGATGGCGTCACCGGGCTGCGGGTCGCTCAGGCCGCTGTGCAGCGTGCCGTGGTTGCGTCCGTAGTAGTAGAAGTCGCCGCTGAAGGCGGTGCTGAAGCTGATCCCGGCCTGCCGCCAGGTCCAGCTGGCGAACAGCGCGCACCACGCCTCGCACGGGCCGTACGGGTTGCAGTTGGCGCCCCACTCGTGCACGCCGAGCTGGGAGCGCGCGGCCTGGACGATCTTGTCCCGGGCGCTGCCGGACAGCGGGGGGACGGTGGGCGTGCCGCCGCTCTCGCCCCCGGGGCTGCCGCCGCCCAGCTCGCGGGCGATGCCCATGGAGGCCATGGTCAGGGGACCGGCGATGCCGTCGGCGTCCAGGCCGTGTGCGCTCTGGTAGGTCTTGACCGCGTCGAGGGTGGCGGTGCCGTAGTCGCCGTCGGCGGGGGTGCCCGCCTTGCTCTGCACCTGCTTCACCTTCGCGGAGAGCGCGGCGTCGGTCTGCGGTCCGGCGAAGCCGTCGACGGACAGGGCGTTGTCGCTCTGGAAGGCCAGCACGGCGTCCTTGGTGGCCGGGCCGTAGATCCCGTCGACGCCGTTCGCGGCCAGGTAGCCGAGGCCCGCCAGATCGCGCTGGAGCAGCTTGGTGTCCGCGTTGGTTCCGGTGCCGCTGGAGGTGATGCGGTCGATGTTCATCGCGCCCATGGTCAGGGGACCGGCGATGCCGTCGGCGTCCAGGCCGTGCGCGCTCTGGTAGGTCTTGACCGCGCTGAGGGTGGCGGTGCCGTAGTCGCCGTCGGCGGAGGTGCCTGCCTTGCTCTGCACCTGCTTCACCTTCGCGGTGAGCGCGGACAGGGTGGCGGGTCCGGCGTCGCCGTCCGCGTCCAGGCCGTTGTCGCGCTGGAAGTGGCGCACCGATTCCGTGGTCTGGCTTCCGTAGACGCCGTCGACCCCGCTGAGCGGGGCGTAGCTGAGGCCGGCCAGGTCGCGTTGGAGCAGGCGTACGTCGGTCGCCGCGTGGGCCTGCCCCGCCGTCGGGCCGAGCAGCAGGCCGGCCAGGACCGCGGCGAGGGCGAGCACCAGCGCGGCGGCGCGGGTGCCGCCCGCACGTCCGGGTGCGCGGAGGATCGTTGTGGGCACGGGAACTCTCTCCCTGAAGTCCCGGGACGGGCCCGGGAGGGACGGACGAAGGAGTGGGGGGTGCCGGCCGGCGACGACCATCCTTGGCCACGGCATCACCGTCCCACCAGTGCGAACGGCGTCCTGGGACGCCATCTGGGACGCGTCCCGCCGCTGACCTGCGGGGCCGCCCGCGGCCGGCGCGAGCGGACCGCGGAGGCGGCGGCCGTGCACCGCCGCCCTCGCCACTCGTCCCGAGATCGCCGGCAGCCGCTGGATGACAGCAGGTCAGAGCCGTGGGACGCCGGGCGCCCCGTCGTGGGACGGGCGGCCCATGGCCCGCCGGTCCCCGCTGTGGAACAGTCCTGCCGACGGCGGACGGTGACGCGGTGTCATGCGCCCCCCGTCACCACCCGCGCGAGCGTGCGAGGCGCTCACACCCCAGGGCCCCAGGGCCCCAGGGCGCCTTCCGGTCATGTGCCCGCCCTCGCGTCCTCACGCCCGCCCTCACGTCTGGCCGCGGATCCCCGGATCCCCCGGTCCGCGCAGCCCCAGCCACGCACAAGGGAGCCCTCATGCCCAGAAGACTCGTCACGCTCGCCGCCACGGCCGCCCTGGTCCTCGGCGCGACCGCGGCCGGCGCCGGTAGCGCCTCCGCCGCCCACAGCTACGAGTACTGCGGCCGGACGTACACCAGCGCCGAGCCCGAGCTGAGCTACGGCGCGAGCGGCAGCGCGGTGAAGGCCCTCCAGTGCGAGCTGAATCTGACGCTGTCCGGTCCCGGCCTCGCGGTGGACGGTGTCTTCGGCGGGCTGACCCGCAACGCCGTCGTCAGGTTCCAGGGCTGCTTCAACCTCGCCCAGGACGGCATCGTCGGCCCGAACACCTGGTCCTCGCTGGACGCGCTCAGCACCTACTCGCCCGAGGCGACGCGCATCTGCTGACACCGTCCCGCCGGTGCCGTGCCGTGCCGTGCCGTGCCGGGCGGCCGCCGTGCCGGGCGGCCGTCCGGTCAGGGAAGCCGCCCGGTCAGGGCAGCAGTTCGAAGCCGAGCAGACCGTCCGCGTCCTGGGCGGGCAGGTAACCGGCGCGGGTCACCACGCGCTGCGAGGGGCCGTTGTCCGGCTCGATCAGCGCGATCAGCCGTCGTACGCCGTCACGTGCCAGCGCCCACGCGGACAGCGCGCGCAGCGCCTCGGTGGCGTAGCCCCGGCCGCGGGCGGAGGGCGCGAGGTCGTAGCCGACCTCCGCGCAGCCGTCCTCGTCGGGCGCGCCGTGGAAGCCCATGCCGCCGACCGCGCGCCCGTCCTCGCGCCGCACCAGCACGAACAGGCCCCACTCGGCCCGGTGCACCCCGCTCTCGTACGCCTTCACGGTCATCCCGGCGGCCTCGCGCGTGCCGCGCCAGGGGCCGTCCTCGACCCAGCGGAACCCGCCGTCGCCCCCGGCGGCCAGATCGCGCGCGGCGGCGGGGACGACACCGCGCAGGACCAGGCGGTCGGCGGCGACCTCGGGCGGATTGATCCAGCGCCACCCGGACACCGGCGCGCGGCCGGGCAGGTCGCCGCGGCCGGTGGCCCACAGCAGTGTCGGCCAGGGGGCCTCGGCGGGCCGCACATGCGGGAAGAGGCGTTCGAGCACGCCCTCGGCCAGCTCGGCGGGCGGCTCGTGGACGAGGCCCAGACCGGCGGCGATGTCATGGGTGTGCAGCAGCACCTCGGCCACCGCCATCGCGGTGAAGCCCTCGCGGTCCGCGCCGCGGAAGGGGTACGGATGGAAGGCGCGCACGTCGGCCGGGGTGGTGCGGACGGTCGAGGCGAGCAGCGCGCCGGTCGCCACGATCACGTCCAGCACGTCCGCGTTGCCGGTCCCCTCGTCGAGGGTGATCTCGAACGGGACGTACGCGTCGGCCGCCCGCCCGGCCAACTGCCCGGCGTAGGCGAGGAGGTCGCCCGCCACATGCTCCGCCGTCTGCCGGCAGTCCCACTCCAGCCGTCCGGCGCGTACGCCGTCCCACTCGCGGTCCACCACCGTGCGCAGCATCGCGACGGCATCGGCGACGGCCCGCTCCACCTGTTCCCCACCCCATGGCTCCATGGGCGCAGGGTAGGGGCGGCGGTGCCCTCAGAGCGACAGCATTTCCAGCTCCGAGGCGAGGTTGTAGCGGGCCGTCGCCTCCCAGTGCCGCTGGCCGTAAGGGGTGCGGAACAGCAGCGGCCGGCCGAGGAGGCGGCGCAGGATCGCGGCGCGGCCCTCGCGGAAGGCGTCGGCGGGCACGAAGTGGTACTCCTCGCGGACGGCGGCCGTGTAGGCGGCGTACGCGGACGGGGGCGCGGCCAGGACCGCCAGGTCGGCGTCGCACAGGACCTGGCCGTCGCGGTCGTCGGCGGCCGGGTCGTGGCTGGTGGTCAGCCGCACCAGCCGGCCCACCTCCGCCGTCGTCCCGGCCGGCACCCCGGCCTCCGGCAGCGCCCGCTCGGCCAGCCGGGCGGAGCGCTCCTCGTTCTCGGAGCGCTCGGGCAGGTAGACCGCGTCGTGGAACCACGCGGCCAGCCGCACCGTGTCCGGCGCGGCGGCGTACTCCTCCAGCACGTCGACGTGGTCCAGGACCGCGTCGAGGTGGGTCAGTGTGTGGTAGCGCCGCTGCGGCTCGCGCCAGCGGGCGATCAGACGGTCGGCGTACGGGACGGGGTCCGGCCCGCCGGCGGGGCCGCGGGCCCCTTCCAGGGCGCGGGCCCACCGGATGCGCAGGGCTTCGGTGTCGACGTGATCGGCCATGCGCTCATTCTCCCGTCGCGGGACCGGCCGTAACCCCTGGTGCCGTGCCGGGCGTCGCGAGCCGGTGAACCTTTGCGGTCGCGGCACTAGCGTGGGGGCCATGACTTCTGCTGACCTGCACGAGGTACGGGACCCGCAACTGCCCGGACGGCTGCTCGCCATGGAACGGGACGCGCTGATCCCGCTGCTGCGGGCGCGCCCGGCGGCGGACTTCGCGCTGCCGACCGCCGCCTGTCCGGGCTGGACGGTGCGCGATGTGCTCGCGCACTGCTCCGCCGCGCTGACCAGGGTGGTGGAGAATCGTTTCGAGGAGGGCGTGTTCTCGCCAGAGTGCAATGAGCGGGACATCGCGGAGCGGGCGGAGTGGACGGACGGCCGGGTGGTGGACGAGCTGGAACGCGGCATGACGGAGGCGGGTGCGGTGATCGCCCGGTCCGACGGGGCGCTGGACGGGCTCGCGCTGGGCGAGTGGGTGCACGCCGGTGATGTGCGCGAGACCTTCGGTGCGCCGGGCGCGTACGCCGGAGCCGCCCTGTCCTGCGCGCTTCCGCTGCTCGCCCGGGTCACCCGGACCAAGCGCCGGCTGCCGCTCCACGCCGACCTGGACGACGTCGACGAGCCGCTGCGCCTCGGTGACGTGCGCGCCGCGCGTCCCCCGGCCCGCTACATCGGGGACGCGGCCACCCTGGTCCGGCTCTGCACCGGCCGCCCGCTGCCCGCCTCGGGCTACGAGCTGGCGGGCGCGGAACAGGCCGAGCTGAACATCTTCGGGTGACCGGTTCTGCGCCGGGGCCGCCATCCGGCGTACCCTGATATTGGACTAGACCTGTCAAGCCCCAGGGGAAACCGAGGAAAGGGGTCCTATGAGCATGCGTGCAGTCCTGGAGGTGATCGCCCTCGACGCCGAGGACGCGGTCGCCGCCCAGGCCGGAGGCGCGGACCGCCTCGAGCTGGTCACCGACATGGCGGCCGACGGGCTGACCCCGCCGGTGGGCACCGTCGTCGCGATCCGCGCCGCCGTCGACATCCCGCTGCGCGTGATGGTGCGGCTCGCGGACGGCTTCTCCTCGGGCGGGGCCGGGGGCGTGGACAGGCTGGCCGAGGTGGTCGGCGACCTGCGGGCCGCGGGCGCCGGGGAGTTCGTGTTCGGGTTCCTCGACGGGGACGGCCTGGTGGACATGGCGGCCGTGGAACGCGTGGTCACCGCGCTGGACGGCTGCCCGTGGACCTTCCACCGGGCCATCGACAGCTCCGCCGACCGCGACGCCGTGCGCAAGCAGCTGGACGGGCTGCCGGGCCTGGACACCTACCTGACCGCGGGCGCGGCGGGCGGCGTCGACGACGGCCTGCCCACCCTGGTCGCCGAGGCGGCACGCGCCGGGGAGCCCGGCTACGAGCAGCGGATCATGGTCGGCGGCGGCCTGCGTCTGGAGCACGTGCCGCCGCTGCGCACCGCCGGGATCGACGCCTTCCACATCGGCGGCGCCGCCCGGTCCGGCGGCTGGTCCGGCGCGGTCTGCGCCGACGCGGTCGCCCAGTGGCGCTCGGTCCTCGACGGCCTGAGCGCGCAGCAGCTCGCGGTCTGAACGGCGGACCGGCGCGGGGCGCTCCGCGCGGGACGGGACGTCACGTGCGCACGGCGGCGCGGGCCGCACCCTTGTCCGGTGCGGCCCGCGCCGCCGTGGGGCGGGGGACCGGCGCGGCCGCCGGCCGGCTCAGGCCAGCTGCCGCGGGAGCGGTGCCGTGTGGGTGACGATCAGACCGGAGACGGCACGGGTGAGCGCCACGTACAGGCGGCGCAGGCCGGTCCGCTCGTCCGGTTCGCCGTCCACCACGGCCTGCGGGTCGTCCAGGACCACGTAGTCGTACTCCAGGCCCTTGGCCAGGGAGGCCGGGACCAGGGTGAGCCGGGTCTCGGCCGTCGTCTCCTCGCCGGGGGAGAGGTGGCTCAGGCCCGCCGCCGCGAGGGCGTCGGCCAGGGCGGGGATCCGGGCGTCGGCCGCGATCAGACCGGTCGAACCCTCGTGGCGCAGCAGCTCCTCGCAGGCGGCGACCACGTCGGTGTCCCCCTCGGCCGCCCGGATCCGGAAGAAGCCCGGGTTCTCGCGGACCGAGGCGACCGGGGTGAGCCCCGGCGCGATGTGCGGCAGCAGCCGGGAGGCGTACGTGATGACGTCCGTCGGCACGCGGAAACCGGCCGTCAGCTCCTCGATCACGCCCTCGCTCTTGCCGAGGTGGGCCAGCGCCTCCTCCCAGGTGCGGGTCGCCCACGGGGTGGTGCCCTGCGCCAGGTCGCCCAGGACGGTCGCGGAGCCGGTGGTGCAGCGGCGGCCGACCGCGCGGTACTGCATGGGGGACAGGTCCTGCGCCTCGTCCAGGACCACGTGCCCCAGGGAGTGGGTGCGCTCCACCAGGTCGGTGGCCTCGTCGATCAGCACGGTGTCGGCCGCCGACCACCTGGCCGACTTCACCGACCGCACCGGCTTCGCCCACAGGATCGTCTTCTGCTCCTCCTCGGTGAGGATCCCCTCGGCGTGCGCGGCCAGGAAGTCCGCGTCCGTGAGCAGCCGCAGCACCAGTTTGGCCGGGTCGACGGGCGGCCAGACGGCCTTGACGGCGGCCTTCACCGCCGCGTTGCGGGCCACGGTGTCCTGCACCCGGTCGTCGGGCGCCTCGCCCGCCCGCTCCATCTGCACCAGCACGGCGTGCGCGACGCGCTGCGGCAGGGCCTCGCGGGCGGCGCCGTAGCGGATGCCCCGGTCCAGCAGCTCCTTGACGATCTCCTCCAGTTCGTACGCCGCGACGCGCCACCGGCGGGAGCCGCGGACCACCACGACCGGCTCGGTGGGCAGCGTGACGTGCGAGTACAGCGCCCGGCGCAGCACCTCCGCCATCCGCGCGTCGCCCTTGACCAGCGCCGCCGCCGCGTCGTCCGTGCCGCGCACCTCGGCGTGGGCCACCAGGTCGTCCACGGTCGCCTGCTGCACGGCCAGTTCGCCCAGGGCCGGGAGCACCTGCTCGATGTAGTGCAGGAAGGAGCGGTTCGGGCCGATGACGAGGGTGCCGGTGCGGGCCAGGCGGTCGCGGTGGGCGTAGAGGAGGTAGGCGACCCGGTGCAGGCCGACGGCGGTCTTCCCGGTGCCGGGGCCGCCCTGGACGCAGACGGTGCCGGACAGGCCGGAGCGCACGATCTCGTCCTGCTCGGGCTGGATGGTGGCCACGATGTCGCGCATGGGGCCGACGCGCGGGCGTTCGATCTCCTGCTGGAGCAGTTTGCTGGTGACCGCGGCCCCGGCCGGATCGGCCGGGTCGGACAGGTGCTCGTCCTCGTACGCCGTGAGGTCGCCGCCGGTGTAGCCGAAACGGCGGCGCAGGGCGACGTCCATCGGGTCCTTCTTCGACGCCCGGTAGAACGGCTGCGAGACGGGCGCGCGCCAGTCGATGACCATCGGGTCGCCCTCGGCGTCGTGCACATGCCGCCGCCCGATGTAGAAGCGCTCGCCCTCCGCCCCCTCGGCCCGGTCGGCGCCCGGGGCGTGCAGGTAGTCGAGGCGGCCGAAGAAGAGAGGGGTGTCGCTCAGGTCGGCCAGCGCCTTGATGCGCTCGTCGATCTGGCGGGCGAGCACCTCGGCGTTGACCCAGTTCGCGCTGACGTCGCGGATGTCGAGCGACTCGACGTCCGCGCGCATGGTCCGCAGGGCGGCGCGGGAGGCGGCCAGATGGGACCGCTCGCGGCCGAGCGGATCGTCCGCCGCGGGCGCGGCGGAGGCCGCGGTGGTGCTCGTGGGACGTACGGCGGGGTCGGTGGGCGTGGACGACGACAAGGCGGTGCCTCCGGAGGACCTGCGGGGACGGGCGGCGCGGTGCGCGCCGCGCGGCGCCGTGCGGCGGGGCGCGGGCACGCGGGATCTGCCGGCCGGTTTCCGTCCGGCCGACGGCACTCCGAGGGGAGGCGGGCAAGGGCGGAGAGTCTAGTGCGCCGGGTGCGGGGGAGGCCAACCGTTTTCCCGCCGGACGTCCGTGTCCCGGTCCGCCGCCCCGTTCCCGGTCCAGTGATGCTCTTTTCTGGCATTCCTGGCATTCCCGGCATTTCTGGTATTTCTTGCGGTTCTGGCGGTTATGGCGGGTGTCCCCTAGGGGGAGTCGCCCGTCCGGTGTAGGGGGTGTGCTCCCTCCAGAGGGGTACGCGGAGGGCAAGAAGGTTGGCTCCGCAGACCGATGCCGACCACGCCCTCCGAGATCCACCATTGAGTCATGAGTGCAGCGACCATCCATCCGGCACCCGCCGCTCGCCCGGCCGGTGCCACGGCTGTCCGAGGCAGCCACCACCACCGCCTGGGCGACGCCCTGCACGCCGTGAAGGTGTACGCGGGCGCCGCGTTCGACGTGATCATCCTCGGGGAGTACGGCGAGGAGGCGGGCATACGCCACAAGTGACCTACTAGGGTCGGTCCGTGACAGAACGGACGGTGGCCCTCCGGTCACACACGGCGGCTGCTCCGGCCCTCCTCGCCGCCTCTTTCCTCGCCCTGGCGGCCCTGTTCGCCCATCTGCGGCTGCCGATGCCCGACGCGCTGGTGTACCGGGCCGAGGGCGCGGCCGTCCTGCACGGCCGCGATCTGTACGGCTTCGCGGTCACCGCCGGGCGCCTGCCCGCCACCTACCCGCCCTTCGCGGCCGTGCTGTTCGTCCCCACGGCCCTGCTGCCCGCCCCGGTGCTGAAGCTGGCCTTCCTCGCGGGCAACGCGCTGCTGCTGGGCCGGCTGGTCCAGCTGTCCGCGCGGCTCGCGGGCCGGGCGGCCGGGTGGCCGCTGCTGTGCACCGCGACCGCGCTCGCCCTGTGGTGCGAACCGGTCTTCCAGACCTTCCGCTACGGCCAGATCAACCTCGCCCTGGCCTGCCTCGTGCTGTGGGACCTCACCCGGCCGCCCGGAACGCGCGGCCGGGGAGCCGCGATCGGCCTCGCGGCCGGCATCAAGCTCACCCCCGGCCTCTTCGTCGTCCATCTGCTGCTGCGCGGACGCGGACGCGAGGCGGCCACCGCGACGGCGGCCTTCGCCGCGACCGTCGTCGTGGGCCTGCTCGCCCAGCCCGGCGCGAGCGTCGCCTACTGGACCCGCCATGTCTTCGAGACCGACCGAGTGGGGAAGCTGTGGATCGTCGACAACCAGTCCCTCCAGGGACTGATCGCCCGCCTGCTGCGGGACCCGGAGCCCGGCCTCGCCTGGCTGCTGCCGGACCTCGCGGTGGCCGCCGCCGGACTCTGGCTCGTCCGCCGGGCGCCCCGGGAGCGGTGGGCCGTGCTGCTCACCGCCTTCACCGCGCTGCTGGTCTCCCCGATCAGCTGGTCCCACCACTGGGTGTGGTGCGTCCCCCTGGTCGCCGTGCTGCTGGCCGAGGGGCGCCGCGGCGCGGCGGCGCTCACCTCGCTCTGCTTCACGGCCCGCACCCTGTGGCTGGTGCCGCACGCGGGCGAGCTGGATCTGCGCCTGCCGTGGTGGCAGCAGCCCCTGGCCTCGCCGTATGTGCTGCTCGGTCTCGCCCTGCTCGCGGCGGCCGCCCTCCCGCGCCGTCCGGGACGTACGCGCGATGATCCCGTACCGGTCAGCCTTCCTCCGCCAGCAGCTCGTCCGCGTCCATGATCCGGTAGGCGTAGCCCTGCTCGGCCAGGAAGCGCTGGCGGTGCGCGGCGAAGTCCTGGTCGATGGTGTCGCGGGCGACCACCGAGTAGAAGTGCGCCTGGTGGCCGTCGGCCTTGGGCCGCAGCACCCGGCCCAGGCGCTGCGCCTCCTCCTGGCGGGAGCCGAAGGTGCCCGAGACCTGGATCGCGACCGTCGCCTCCGGCAGGTCGATGGAGAAGTTCGCCACCTTCGACACCACGAGCACCGTGATCTCGCCCGCGCGGAAGGCGTCGAAGAGCTTCTCCCGCTGTGCGTTGGACGTCTCACCCTTGATGACCGGGGCGTCCAGGTGCTCGCCCAGCTCGTCGAGCTGGTCGATGTACTGGCCGATCACCAGCACCTGCTGCCCGGCGAAGCGGCGCACGATCGCCTCCGTGACCTTCCGCTTGGTCGCGGTGGTCGCACAGAAGCGGTACTTCTCCTCGGTCTCGGCGGTGGCGTAGGCCAGCCGCTCGGAGTCGGTCAGGTTCACCCGGACCTCGACGCAGTCGGCGGGCGCGATGTAGCCCTGCGCCTCGATCTCCTTCCACGGCGCGTCGAACCGCTTGGGCCCGATCAGCGAGAAGACGTCGGACTCCCGGCCGTCCTCGCGCACCAGCGTCGCGGTCAGCCCGAGCCGCCGCCGGGCCTGGAGATCGGCGGTGAACTTGAAGACCGGCGCGGGCAGCAGGTGCACCTCGTCGTAGACGATCAGCCCCCAGTCCCGGGAGTCGAACAGCTCCAGATGCGGGTAGACGCCCTTCCGCCGGGTGGTGAGCACCTGGTACGTGGCGATGGTGACCGGCCGGATCTCCTTCTTCGTCCCGCTGTACTCGCCGATCTCGTCCTCGGTCAGCGAGGTCCGCTTCACCAGCTCGTGCTTCCACTGCCGGGCGGAGACGGTGTTGGTGACGAGGATCAGCGTGGTCGACCGGGCCTGCGCCATCGCACCGGCGCCGACCAGGGTCTTGCCGGCCCCGCAGGGCAGCACGACCACTCCGCTGCCGCCGTGCCAGAAGTTCTCCACGGCCTGCTTCTGGTAGGGCCGGAGCGCCCAGCCGTCCTCGGCCAGCTCGATCGGGTGCGCCTCGCCGTCGACGTACCCGGCCAGGTCCTCGGCGGGCCAGCCCAGCTTCAGCAGCGTCTGCTTGATCTGCCCGCGCTCGGAGGGGTGCACGGCCACGGTGTCCGGGTCGATGCGCGCCCCGACCAGCGGGGCGATCCGCTTGGACTTCAGCACCTCCTCCAGCACCGGCCGGTCCGTCGTGGTCAGCACCAGCCCGTGCGCCGGGTGCTTGCTGAGGGTCAGCCGCCCGTACCGGTCCATCGTCTCGGCGATGTCCACCAGCAGCGCGTGCGGCACCGGGTAGCGGCTGTACTGCACCAGCGCGTCCACGACCTGCTCGGCGTCGTGCCCCGCGGCGCGCGCGTTCCACAGCCCCAGCGGGGTCACCCGGTAGGTGTGGATGTGCTCGGGCGCCCGCTCCAGTTCGGCGAACGGAGCGATGACGCGACGGCAGTCGTCGGCCTGCTCGTGGTCGACCTCCAGGAGCAGGGTCTTGTCGGACTGGACGATCAACGGACCATTCACGCGCGGCACCCTTTCGCTGACGCGGCCGGACGGCTCGGCCAACACTCCAGTGTGCACCAATGCCCGCGCGGCCCGGCCCTGCCGCGGAGGGCGGGCCCGGGGTGGCCCGCGCCCGCCCTCCGCGGGAGCGGGTCACACCTGCCGGGCGCCCGGACGGCGGGGGGCGACGGAGAAGGCGGCGGCGGTGGAGACTGGGGAGCCGGGCGCGGTCACGAAGTCCGTGACGTGGTACTCCGCCCGCAGCTCGTCGTGGCTCAGGCGCAGCGTGGTGTAGCCGCGCTGCGCGTTGTGCCACTTCAGATGCGGGTTGACGCCCTCGGCCAGCCAGTTGGCGCCGACCTGGTCGGAGGCCGAGCCGTTCTTGCCCGAGGTGATCGACGTACCGGCGAACTCGGTGGCCACCACCGGCGAGGACGGGTCGTCGAAGTCGAGCTTGAGATCGGCGACGACGCTGCGGTGGATGTCACCGGTGAGGACGACCGTGTTGCGCACACCGCGCTCGTACAGGCCGCCCAGCAGCCGGCTCCGGGCGTCCACGTACCCGTCCCACATGTCCAGGCCGGAGGAGAGCACCGCCGGGTCCGGGTCCTGGTCGACCTGGGCGATCAGCGTCTGGTTGGCGAGCACGTTCCAGGTGGCGTGCGAGCGGGCCGCGCCGCGCAGCAGCCACGCCTCCTGCTCGGCGCCCAGCATCTGCCGGCCTGGGGCGCGCCGCTCGGCGTCGAAACCCGGCCTGGTGCCGTCGCCGCCGACCTGGTCGTCGCGGTAGGAGCGGCTGTCCAGGACGTGCAGGTCCATGACCCGCCCGAAGGTCAGCCTGCGGTACATACGGGCCCGCGCCCCGCGCGGCTTCTGCGGCAGCCGGAGCGGCTGGTGCTCGTAGTAGGCCTGGAAGGCGCCGGCCTTGCGGACCCGGAAGGCGGCCGGGTCGCCGTCGGGGAAGCCGTCGCCGTCCACCTGGGCCCAGTCACCGGCCCAGTTGTTCTCGACCTCGTGGTCGTCCCAGGTCAGTGCCCAGGCGGCGGAGGCGTGCGCGGCCTGGAGGTCGGTGTCCAGCTTGGTGAGCGCGTACCGGTTGCGGTACTCGGCCAGGGTGTACGTCTCGCGCCGGTACTGCGCGTCGAGTTCCGGCATGCCCCGCACGCCCGCGGTCGCGCCGACGCCGTTCTCGTAGATGTAGTCGCCCAGGTGCACGATCAGGTCGTGGCCGGCGTCGGCCAGGTGCCGGTAGGCCGTGTAGTAGCCCTCGTACCAGCACTGGCAGGAGACGAAGGCCATGCTGAGCCGGTCGCCGCCGCGGCCGTGCGGCGAGGCGGCGGTCCGGGCGCGGCCCACCTGGCTGATCGCGTGCCCGGCCCGGAAGCGGTAGAAGTACTCGGTCCCCGGCCGCAGGCCGCGCACCTCCGGGTGGACGGAGTGGGCGAGTTCGGGCACGGCCCTTGCGGTCCCGGACCGCACCACGTGCCGGAACCGCTCGTCGGTGGCGACCTGCCACTGCACCGGCACCGTCCGCTCGGGCATGCCGCCGCGGCTGTCCACGGCCAGCGGGTCCGGCGCGAGCCGCGTCCACAGCACGAACCCGTCGTCGTGCGGGTCGCCGGAGGCGATGCCCAGCCGGAAGGGGTCGTCGGGAAAGCGCGGCGCCGCCCAGGCGCCCGCCGTGCTGAAGCCCGCGGTGAACAGGCCGAGCGTGGCGGCGCCCGCTCCTGCCCGGCCGAGCAGACGGCGTCTGCTGAGGTCCATGTGTCGCACCCGTCGTCAGGGGTCTGGTTGACGGGTGAACACTGGGTGCGAGGTGTTACGGGGGCCGGGCGGTCAGGGAATCGGTTCCCGGCGGGCGGACGAACTCGCGGCCCCCGTTGCGCCTGGCGCGCCTGGCGCGACGTCAGGAAGGCACGCGGGAAAGCCGGGTCGGGAGTGCCTGACGGGTCCTCAGCCGGCGTCCGCCTCCAGCTCCGCCACCCCCGTGATCCGGTGCAGCGGGTAGGTGCGCACCTCGTCCGCCGTGTGGTCGTACGCGGTCACGAAGCCGCCCTCGACGCGGATCGGGGCGATGACGTGCTGACCGGCGGTGCCCTCGGCGTTGACGTAGCCGATCCACAGGGTCTCCCCGGTGAGCACGGCGGCCTGCATCGTGGCCAGGGTCTCGGCCGCGGTGGTGCGGGGCAGCTCGCCGTCGGCCGTGGCCGTGGCGGACGGCTTGCGCGGCGCGGTGGACGCCAGGTCGCCCGCCCGGATCGCGCGCACCGCCGCCGACAGCAGTGTGGCGTCGGGCAGCGGCGGACCGTCGGGCACCGGTGCGGGAGCGGTGCGCGGCGGCGTCCGGTGGGAGTCGGCGCGCGCGATCAGCACATCGCCCTCGGCGGACTCGGCCGCCGGTGCGTAGCCCATCGCCCGCAGCCCCTCCAGCAGGGCGGCCGGATCGGCGGGGGTGGCCAGCACGGTCGGCGCGAGCCGGCGCAGCCGCAGCCCGGCGGACCGCTTGTCGGCCAGGATCTCGTTCAGCAGCGCGTCGTCGTCGCAGCGGACGTAGGCCGAGGCTGCGCCGACCCGCAGATGCCCGTGCCGCCGGGCCACGTCGTCGATCAGGTACGCGAGCGGCTGCGGCACCGGCGTGCGGGAGTGCCGGCCGAGGAAGTCGTGCAGATCGGCGGCGGTGCGCCCGGCGTCCAGGGCGCGCCGCACCGAGGCCGGGGTGAACCGGTAGACCGTCGCGCCGCCTTTGGACTCCACGTCGGCGAGCACACCGAGCGTGTCCGCCAGTGGCCGTCTCAGCGGGCCGGGCGCCACCGCCGTCAGATCCGCCTGGAGCAGGACGTGGTCCAGCGGTTCGGGCAGCAGCGGCGCGAGCAGCCGGGCGGCGGCCTCCGCCGCGGCGGCCCGCCCGGCCCCCGACAGCGGCACCGCGGCGGCGGCCCGCGCGGTCGGTGCGGTCGGTGCGGCCTGTGCGGCCTGTGCGGCCTGTGGGACTTCGGTGCCCCGGTGGTGGTGGACGGGCAGCTTGTCGCCGGGCCCGGTGGGCTCAGGCGCGCGGGCCGGTTCCGGCGCGGGCGGCGCCCCGAGCAGCGCCCGGCCGTGCGCGGACAGCGCGCCCCGGCCGGTGACGCCCAGCAGCTCCGCCTCGGACAGCGTCCACCGGGCGAGGCGTTCGCGCAGGTCGTGCTCGTGATCGCGCTGCGCCCCGCGCAGCGGGCGCTCCCAGCGCAGCCGGGCGAGCACCGATTCGGCGACCGGCGCGGTGCCCTCCGGCAGGCCCGCCAGCAGCGCCAGCACCCGGTGCCGTACCTCCGGCGCGGCCGAGCGGTCGAGCCCGGGACCGAGCGCGGACAGCACGCGGTCCTTGGCGTCGCGCCCGCCTGCCACCCCCGGGGTCCGGGTCGCCGCCAGCCACGCCTGCGCCAGCAGCGCCCAGCGTTCGGCGGCGGGCCGCTCCCGCCACTCGTCGTACGCCGGGGTCGCCGCGTACCGCTCGTCCACGTCGCCGTCGGAGGCCAGCAGCCCGGCCGCGTAGGCGAGTTCGATCCAGAAGGCGGCCACCGGCTCGGCCACGTCCAGGGCGACGGCGGCGCGCTTGAGGTCGCGCACGCTCAGACCGCCCGCGCGCAGCACGTTCGGCCCGCCCTCGTCCCAGTCCTTCAGCAGTTCCTCGACGGTGGCCAGCGCGGTGTACGCCTGCCCGGCCGCGGTCGCGTCGACGACCTGCGCGCTGTGCGCGGCGGCGGACTCCACGGCGGGCGGCAGCGGCTCGGGCGCCCGGTGCGCGCGCCCGGCGCGCAGATGCAGCGCCACCTCGCGCGGCAGGACGACCGTGCCGGGCGCGGTGGGCAGCAGCAGCCCCCGGTCGAGCAGCCGCCGCAGCCGGGGCGCCGGATCGGCGGTCACCTGCCCGTACGGCGGCCCCCACACCAGCCGGTCCAGCACCTCCAGGGAGTCCTCCGGCAGGTCCGCGAGCAGCGCGGCCATCCGCTTCCGGTCCGTGAACAGGGCGGTGAGCGCGGCCGCCGCCGAGACCGAGTCATGGGTGGAAGGCAGCCCGGCGGCGGTCACGATCTCCTGGATGCGCCCCGGCGACATGCCCGCCGTGGCCTCCTGCACCGTCGGGCCGAGCCCGGTGGGGGAGGGGTGCTGCGCGGAGGGCGCGAGCAGTTCGCGGGCGGTGCGCACCAGGCGCAGCCGGTCGTCGTCGCCCCAGACCAGCGCCTGTTCGCGCAGGGTGGCCAGCGCCCGGGGCAGCGCGGCGGCGACGGCACCGTCCCCCTCGTCCCCGGCCATCAGCCCCAGCAGCTCGCCGTACGCCGCCGGATCCGGCGCCACGGCCAGCGCCTCCGCCGTCTGGAGGGCGAACCGGTCCAGCCGCTCCAGCGCGCGCACCACCGAGGCCCGGGTGCCGGCCCGGGTGGCGAGCTGGGTCAGGTCGGCCGGGACCGGCGTGATGAGGTCCGGTCGGCTGCGCAGGAGCGCGGTCAGGGAGGCGTCGTCCCGCGCGCGCAGGTCCTCCGCGAGCGAGCGGGGGACTGCCACCGGTTTCTCGTCGCTGCTCATCCGACCCACGGTAGCGGGTGCCCCCGGCGGCCGGGCAGGCGTCGGGCCGGTGCGGAGCACGGGCGGGCCGGGGGCGGAGCTCGTGCGGGGCGCGGGCGGGCGGGTCGTGCCGGGCGGCCCCGGGAGCCGCCCGGCACGCGGTACCGTCGTGCCACGGGGTCATCGGCCAGCCGCCCCGGAGGGGTTCGTGGGGATCGAGAGCGACCAGGTCGTCTACGAGTATCTGAGCCGCGTCGGGGACGTGGCCCAGCAGCGCCAGCTGTCCTCGGCCACCCGGATGCGGCTGGTGTCGCAGCTGCGCGACGAGATCGACCGCTGCCGGGCCAGGACCGCCGTCGACAGTCCCGCCGCCGTCCGCCGCATCCTGGACCGCCTCGGCAGCCCCGACGACGTCGTCGCGGCGGCGGGCGGCACGACGGGCTCCACCGGTGCCCCGGGCGCGGCCGCTGCCTTCGGCACCGCTCCGGGTGCCGCGCCCGCCCCGCCGCCGCCCGCCGTGCCCGCGCAGCGGGACCCCGGCCCGGCCCGGCCCGCCGGGACCGCGTCCGGTCCTTCCGGTCCTTCCGGTCCTTCCGGTCCTTCCGGTCCTTCCGGCCGTTCCGGCGGGACCGGCGACGATGCGGAACCGTCGCTGCTGAAGAGCCTGCGCCGGGTCGTGCCCCGGCCGCGCCCCGCCCGGCCGGAGCCGGACCCGAAACCGGACCCGAAACCGGACCCGCACCCGGGCCCTGTGCCCCCGCCCGGCGGCGCGCTCCCGCCGCACCTGGCGACCGCCGACGACCTGGGCGACGCCCGGATCCACCCCGACTGGTGGCGCACGGAGGACAGTCCGTTCGGCCTCGGCGACGACGTGCCGGCCGGTTTCGTCGGCGGGGTGGAGATCCCCGACCTGCTCAAGGCCCCGCCGCCGCGACGGCCCGACGGCCCGGCGGGGCCCGGCACCGCACCGGCCGAGGCGGCGGACGCGGCACCGCGGGCACCGGACGCGACGGAGGCCGTGCCGGAGAACCCGTCGCGGCGGCGTTTCGGCCTGCTGCCCCGGCGGGCGGCGAAGGAGACCGCCCGCGCCCGGTGGAGCAACCCGCTGCTCCTGCTCGCCGCCGCGCTGCTGGTGGGCGGCGCGGTGACCGGCAACCTGTTCGCCCTGCTGCTCGGCTGGGTCATCGCGTACGGCTCCCGGCGGCTGACGCCCATGGAGACCAAGTGGGCCGTCCTGGGGATGCCGGGACTGGCCCTCGCCGCCGGGCTCCTGTGGCTGTGGGGCCGGGGCGAGGGCCGCTGGGGCGCCCCCATCGCCCAGGGCCAGATGAACGACGCGGTCGGCCAGACCTGGCCCTGGGTGGTGCGGACGGCGGCCGTGCTGTCGGCGCTGTTCCTGGTGTGGCGCTCCCAGCGGCGGCGCGGCTGAGGTCCTGGATCCCGGACCGGCCGCCCCGCTGTTGTCGCCCCTGGGCACAATGGCCCCATGACCTCGCGCCCGCTGACCGTCGGCTTCGACCTCGACATGACCCTCATCGACTCCCGCCCCGGCATCCACGCCTGCTACGTGGAACTGTCCGCGCGGACCGGGACCCCCGTCGACGCCGACCTGGTGGTCACCCGGCTCGGGCCGCCGCTGGAGGACGAGCTGGTCAACTGGTTCCCGGCCGACCGGGTCGAGGCCGTCGCGGACCTGTACCGCGAGCTGTACCCGGCCATCGCCGTCGCGCCCACGCTCGCGCTTCCGGGCGCCCGCGAGGCGGTCGCGGCCGTGCGGAAGGCGGGCGGACGGGCGATCGTCGTCACCGCCAAGCACGAGCCGAACGCCCGGCTGCACCTGGAGCACCTGGGCATCGAGCCGGACGCGGTGATCGGCGGCCTGTGGGCGGAGCGCAAGGCGGAGGCGCTGCGCGCGTACGGCGCCGGGGTGTACGTCGGCGACCATGTGGGCGATGTGCGCGGCGCCCGCGCGGCCGGTGCCCTGTCGGTGGCGGTGGCCACCGGGCCGTGCGACGAGCGGGAGCTGACGGAGGCGGGCGCGGACGTGGTCCTCGGGGCGCTCACCGCGTTCCCCGAGTGGTTCGCGGGCTGGTCCGCGGGCCGGATCCCGGACGCGCAGGCGCGCGTTTCGGCCGAGAACGAGTCCGTGGCCTGACGAGTCCGTGGCCCGAGGAGTCCGTGGCCTGACGAGTCCGTGGCCTGACGGCTACCCGGCCTCGCCGCGCGCCTGGCGGCGGCCCGCGGCGATCGACTGGAGCACCCCGGCGGCGGCGACCAGGAAGCCGACGCCCATGAGCATGCTCAGGCCGAACATATAGGTGGGGAACGGCTTCGCCCCGAAGAACAGGGGCGCCACCGTGACCATGGTGGCCAGCGTGCCGATGAAGAACACGATGGCCCCGGCCCGGATCAGCCGGTCGCCGGGGGCGGGATTCTCTTGGGTCTTGTCACGCACCCGACCAGGGTAGGCCCCCGCGCGGCCGGCCCGTCGACGGCCCGTCGACAGCCCATCGGCGACCTGACGGAGTCCCGGCGGCGGTCCGACGGCGGTCGGCCGGTGACCGGTCGCGCCACCGCGCGCGGAAGCGAGCTTCGGGGCGTCGGGATCCGGACGGACGGCGGCCGGGAGCCGTTACGGGGCGTGGTTAAGCACATGTCCGGCGGGGGAGAGCCCCGGTAAGGTGGTTCAACGGCAGTTCAAGGGCGTCCGGGACCGATCGAGGGAGTGTGTGCTTTGCCGACTGGCAAGGTCAAGTGGTTCAACAGCGAGAAGGGCTTCGGCTTCCTCTCCCGCGACGACGGCGGTGACGTCTTCGTCCATTCCTCGGTCCTTCCCGCCGGAGTAGACGCGCTCAAGCCGGGACAGCGCGTGGAGTTCGGCGTGGTCGCCGGGCAGCGCGGCGACCAGGCACTGACGGTGACGCTCCTGGAGCCGGCGCCCTCGGTCGCGGCGGCCCAGCGCAAGAAGCCGGACGAACTGCTCTCCATCGTGCAGGACCTGACGACGCTCCTGGAGAGCGTCGGCCAGACCCTGGAGCGCGGCCGCTACCCCGAGAAGACCTCCGGCAAGAAGGTCGCCGGGCTGCTGCGCGCGGTCGCCGACCAGCTGGACGTCTGACCCGGGCGGGCGTACGACCCGGACGGACGCCGGGCCGGACGGACGCCTGAACCGGCCCGGACGGATGACGGGGCCGGCCCGTCACGCGTGAACCGCCGGGCCGCCTCGCGGGTCCCCTCTCAGGGGAAGGCCAGCGCGTCGGGCCCGAGGGCCGGTACCAGCCCCTCGGCCGCCGCCCGGGTGAGCAGGCCGCGGACCGCCGCGTAGCCGTCCTCGCCCAGACCCGCGGTGAACTCGTTGACGTACAGCCCGATGTGCTGGTCGGCGACGGCCGGGTCCATCTCCTGGGCGTGCTCCATGACGTACGGCCGGGACACCTCGGGGTCGTCCCAGGCGGCGCGCACGGAGGCGCGGATCGCGTCGGCCAGCCCGGTCAGCGCCGCCGCGCCCAGGGACCGCCTGGCGATGATCGCGCCGAGCGGGATGGGCAGCCCGGTGGTGTCCTCCCAGTGCTCGCCCATGTCGGCGAGCTTGTGCAGACCGTAGTTCTGGTACGTGAAACGGGCCTCGTGGATCACGAGACCGGCGTCGACCTTCCCGTCCCGTACCGCGGGCATGATCTCGTGGAACGGCATCACGACGATCTCGCCCACCCCGCCGGGCACCGTGTCCGCCGCCCAGAGCCGGAACAGCAGGTACGCCGTCGACCGCTCGCTCGGCACCGCGACCGTGCGCCCCTTCAGATCGGCGTCCGGCTCCCGGGTCAGCACCAGCGGCCCGCAGCCCCGGCCCAGCGCGCCGCCGCACGGCAGCAGCGCGTACTCGTCCAGGACGTAGGGCAGCACCGCGTACGACACCTTCAGCACGTCGTGCTCGCCGCGCTCGGCCATGCCGTTGGTGACGTCGATGTCGGCGAAGGTGACGTCGAGGGCGGGCGCGCCGGGGATCCGGCCGTGCGCGAGGGCGTCGAAGACGAAGGTGTCGTTGGGGCAGGGCGAGTAGGCGATCCGCACCTGCTCAGGATGCTGCGGGTTCTGCGGGCTCATGGGCGTTCCAACTCTCCAGTACGGGGGCGAGCTTCCCGAAGCCCTCGGTCAGGGCCGCGAGCGCGTCGCCGATGCGCCAGGCGGCGCGGTCGCGCGGCCCGACGGGGTTGGAGACCGCGCGCAGTTCCAGCACGGGGACCGAGTGCGCCGCGGCGGCCTCGGCGACGCCGAACCCCTCCATGGCCTCGGCGAGGGCACGGGGGTGGCGGGCGCGCAGGGCGGCGGCGCGGGCGGCGGTGCCGGTCACGGTCGAGACGGTCAGCACCGTGCCCGTGGCCGCGCCGGTCGCGGACGCGGCGGCCCGTACGAGTGATTCGGGGGGACGGTGGGTGACGGTGCCGAAGCCGAGGTCGGTCACCGGCAGGAAGCCGTCGGCGGTCTCGGCGCCCAGGTCGGCGGCGGTGATCTCGTCGGCGAGGACGAGCGAGCCGACGGGCGCGCCGGGAAGGCGGGGAAGGCCGGGAGGGCCGGGAAGATCCGTCGCGGCGGAGGCGAAGCCGCCCGCGATGCCGGCGGAGACGACCAGGCCGTACGGGGTGCCGTCGAGCGCGGCGGCGGTGAGGGCGGTGGCGGTGGACGCGGCGGCCAGGGCGGGGCCGACGCCGGCCGCGATCAGGTCGAGGCCGGTGCCGGGACCGCCGACGCGGTGCACGGCCACTCCGGGCAGCGGCACCTCGCGCGGCGGCCCGGCGGACGCGAACGCCCGCGCCACCGCGTCCCGTTCGGCCGGGACCGCGGTGGCGACGAGTACGCGTACGGAGGACGTGTCAGGAGTCCTTCTCGAGCTTGAAGGACCACACGCCGGTCACGTCCTTGTCGCCCTCCTTGACGGCGATCCAGGTCGAGTTGCCGCTGGCGCCGTACTGGGCGTTGAAGAACACGCTGCCCGGGATGGTGCGGTACGACTTCTTGCTGGAGTCGGTCAGCGGCTGACCGTTCATCAGGATGGTCCAGCCCTTGTCCGCGATGTCCGGGTCGACGCCGAAGCGGACGGTCTCGTCGGGGTCGACCTTGATCGACTTGTCCGACTTCAGGCACTTCGGCAGGTCGGCGGTCTTGATCGCCTTGCCGTCGTTGTAGCAGGTCGCCTCCGAGTGCACCGAGTCGTCGCCCACGGTGATCGTGGCCATCGGCGTCGGCTTGTCGCAGGCCGTCAGGAGGAGCAGTCCGGCGGAAACGGCGCCGGCGGCGGCGACGGCGCGGCGGCGTCGCACGGCGGATTGCAGCGAGGTCATGGCGGAAGGCTATCGGGCACGTCCAGCCCTCCGGCCACGCGGGGGTGCGGCGTGCGCCCGAACGGCCCCCCGGGGCACGCCCCGACCACCCGCGGGCCGCTCCCGTGCCGCGGCGCGGCGCACCGCGCGCCGGCCTGCCCTTCTGTGGCTGCGGCGGCCGTGGCGCGGGCCCTCAGGCCGGTGCCCCGGGGCGGTCCGGCGCGCCGCCGTGGCGGGCGGAGGCCAGCAGGCCCCGGGCCGTGGGCAGCCAGCCGCACGCGACGATCGCGGCGCCCACGGACAGGCCCAGCACGCCGTTGAGGGGCAGCACGATGCCGATCGCGCCGCCCAGCACCCAGGCCATCTGGAGCAGCGTCTCGGAGCGCGCGAACGCCGAGGTGCGCACCGCCTCGGGCACGTCCCGCTGGATCAGCGCGTCCAGCGACAGCTTGCCCAGCGCCTGCCCGAACCCGGCGAACGCGGCCAGGCACGCCACCAGGACCGCGCTGAAGAGCACCGCCGCCAGCACCGCCACCCCGAGCACGATCGCGACGACCGTCACCACGATGACCTCCGGGGCGCGCGAGCGCAGCCACGCGCCGACCGCCGTGCCCAGCGCGTTGCCCGCGCCCGCCGCCACGCCCACGATGCCGAGCGAGACGGCCGCGTTCTGCCCGGCCAGCGGGTGCTCGCGCAGCAGGAAGGCGAGGAAGAAGATCAGGAAGCCGGACAGGCAGCGCAGGGCCGCGTTGGCGGCGAGGGCGTGCGTGACGGCCGTACCGACGCCGCGCAGCCCGGGGCGCCGGGGCGGCTTGCGGCGCGGCCCGTGGGAGCGGGACGGCGCGTCGGCGGCGAGCAGCGCCCGGTGCTCGCCCTTGGCGGAGTCGACCTTGCGGGGCAGCGAGAAGGACAGGAACGTTCCCGCGACGAAGATCACGAAGGCGCCGTACAGCGGCCAGCCCGGCCCGACGAGGTGCAGTCCGGCCCCGATGGGCGCGGCCACCCCGGTGGCGAGCAGTCCGCCGAGCGTGACCCGCGAGTTCGCCTTGACCAGCGAGAACGACGGCGGCAGCAGCCGTGGCACCACCGCGCTGCGGACCACGCCGTACGCCTTGGAGGCGACCAGCACGCCGAGCGCCGCCGGATACAGTTCGAGCCCGCCGCCCGCCGCTGCGCCCGCGATGATCAGCGCGAGCAGGGCGCGGGCCAGCATCGCGGCGGCCATCGCGGCCCGGCGCCCGTGCGGCAGCCGGTCCAGGAGCGGGCCGATCACCGGGGCGAGCACCGTGAAGGGGGCCATGGTGATGGCCAGGTACAGCGCGACCCGGCCGCGGGCCTCGTCGGTGGGGACCGAGAAGAAGACGGTGGAGGCGAGCGCCACGGTGATCATCACGTCACCGGCGCCGTTCACCGCGTGCAGCTCGATCAGCTTGCCGAGGCCGGACTCGCCCGCGCCGTGCGCGTGCGTGACCCGGCGGATCCCGCGCGCGGTGCCGGTGAACGGCAGCCGCAGGGCACGGCCCACCGCGCGGACGGAACCGCCGAACCGGCCCGAACCGCTGCCCCGGCTGCTGCCCGCCGTCACCTCTTCGGGCTCTTCGAGCCCGGCGGTCTCCGGGGGCGTCCTCGCGGCTGCCACTCCGTCATAGTGCCCCGATACGGCCGCCCCTAGCGCCACCACCCCCCGAACACCCGTCCCGGACCGCCCCGACGGCCCCGCACGCGCCGCCCGACGGCCGGACCACGCCCCCGCATCTGGCGCCCCGGCGGCCGTACCCCCCCGCATCCGCTGCCCCGGCCGCCGCGTACGGCCGCACCCGGTGGCCGCACGCGGCGGTCACACCCGGTGGCCCGGCGCACGGCCCGCGACCCGAGGGGGCGACCCGGGGGGAGGAGGGGCCGGAGGGACGGCGCGCCGCGTGGCGGGTGGGGTGAGTCGCCCGACTCCGGCTCACCGCCGGATGCGGGACCGGCCCGGCTCCGAGTACGTCCGTCCGCCGGGACGGATCCGCCCAGCCCCGTGGCGCCCACCGGGAGTCGACTCGCCCGGCTCGCCCGGCTAGCCCGGCTAGCCCGGCTTCCCGGTCCCCCAGCGCCCCGGACACCGGACCTCGGCCCGGACCGGCCCCCCCTCCTCCGCCGCATGCCGGACCGCCCCGCGCCCCGGCCGCCCGCCGAAAGAAGTTCCGCTCGCCCCGAAAGAAGTTCCGCTCGCCCCGGAAGCCGTCCCGGAGAATCCCCCGGAAGCCGCCACCCCGGAAGCCGTCCCCCCGCAGAAGCCCCCCGCAGAAGCCCCCCGCAGAAGCCGCCCCACAAGCCCCGCGCGCCCCGAAATCGCCCCCGCCCGCCCCGGGAATTCGCGCCCCCCGCCCCCGCGACACAGCCGCCCGCGGCGCCCCGCGCGCCCCCGCGGAGGTCGCCGCGCGGGCGTGAAGCCACCGTCGGTGTAGGCCCAGCGGCGACGAGAAGGTAGCGTGCGTAGCGCGCCGTGGCGAACGTTCTCGGCCGCGCGCCTTACGTGCATACCGCAGAATGGATGACGTAGGTGCGCCCGAGCGCGATCGGGCGCGGACGTCGACGCGGTCCAGGGTCCGCTCCGTCCGCCCCGCCGCCTTCAGGCCGGCGCACCCGAGAGACGGCGTAGGAGAGAAGCGATACCTGTGAGCGCAGCGACCACGCGAAGCCGCACCCCCGACCGCCTGTGCGCCGAGGCGGTCGACCTCGCCCGTGCCGCAGCCGAGGAGGCGGCGGCCCCCGGCGTCGTCGGCGAGCACGCGGGCCTGGTGTCCGAGGGCGACCGCGTCGTCACCCACTTCTTCGAGTGCAAGGAACCGGGCTACCGGGGCTGGCGCTGGGCGGTGACCGTGGCCCGCGCCTCCCGCGCGAAGATCGTCACCCTGGACGAGGCCGTCCTGCTGCCCGGCCCCGACGCCCTGCTCGCCCCCGAGTGGGTGCCCTGGAGCGAGCGGCTGCGCCCCGGCGACATGGGCCCCGGCGACCTGCTGCCCACCGACGCCGAGGATCTGCGCCTGGAGCCCGGCTTCTCCGGCGAGGACGAGCCCGCGCCGAACTCGGCCGTCTCCGAGGAGATGGCCGAGCTGGCGGAGGCCGAGGACGCCGACGTCACCGCCGGCCCGCCCCGGAACCTGCCCACCGCGCCCTCGCGCGGTTCCGTCGCCGCGGTCGCCGAGGAACTGGGCATGGGCCGCGCCCGCGTCCTGTCCCGCTACGGCCTGCACACCGCCGCCGACCGCTGGGAGGAGGCGTACGGCCCGCAGACGCCCATGGCACAGGCGGCCCCGGCGTCCTGTGTGAGCTGCGCCTTCCTGGTGCCCGTCGGCGGCTCGCTGGGCCAGGCCTTCGGGATCTGCGCCAACGAGTTCTCCCCGGCGGACGGCCGCGTCGTCTCCCTGGCGTACGGCTGCGGCGGCCACTCCGAGGCGGCCGTCATGCCGAAGCCGCCCCAGCCCGCCCCGCCGGTCGTCGACGAGACCCGCGTGGACCCCTTCCCGCTGCGTCCCGCCCCCGACTCGGGCTCGGTGCCCGTCACCGACGACGAGACCGCCGAACTGGGGCACTCGTAGGGCCTGCCTGACCCGGGCCCCGGCCCCGGACCCGGGCTTCAGCCCCTGGCCCGGGACCCCGCGCACCCGTTCCCGGCGGCGCGGTACCTTCTCCTCACCCTCATGAGGAGAATGAACGTGAGCATGTTGGTGCAGCCCTCCGCCGGGGGAGACCCGTTCGGGACCGCGCGCCTGCGCCGCGGTGTGCTGGACGCCTGGGCGACCAGCCCGGCCAGGTTCCGTGAGGACGCCAACGCCGAGGAGGACCTGGTCCTCGGCGGCTACCGCGACCGGCTCGTGGTCGAGCTGGCGCAGAACGCCGCCGACGCCGCCGCCCGCGCCGGAGTACCGGGCCGGCTGCGGCTCACCCTGCGCGACGGCGTCCTCGTCGCCGCCAACACCGGTGCCCCGCTGGACGCGACCGGGGTGGAGTCGCTGTCCACGCTGCGCGCCTCGGCGAAGCGGGACACCGGGGACGGCCGCGTGGCCTCCGTGGGCCGCTTCGGCGTCGGCTTCGCCGCCGTGCTCGCCGTCACCGACGAGCCCGCCGTCGTCGGGCGGCACGGCGGGGTGCGCTGGTCGCTGGCCGAGGCCCGGAACCTGGCGGAGGAGACCGCCCGGCACAGCCCCGGCCTCGGCGACGAGATCCGCCGCCGCGACGGCCATGTCCCGCTGCTGCGGCTCCCGTTCGCCGCCGAGGGCACCGCGCCCGGCCCGTACGACACGGCCGTCATCCTGCCGCTGCGCGACACGGCCGCCGCCGACCTCGCCGAGCGGCTGCTGCGCGCGGTCGACGACGCCCTGCTGCTCGCCCTGCCGGGCCTGGCCGAGGTCGTCGTCGAGACCGGCGACGACGCCCCGCGCACCCTGCGCCGCCGCACCGAGGGCGCGCTCACGGTCGTGGAGGACACCCGCGAGGGCACCACCCGCTGGCGCACCGCCGGCGCGCACGGCCCGCTCACCGCCGACCTCCTGGCCGACCGGCCGGTGGAGGAGCGGCTGCGCCCCCGCTGGTCCCTGACCTGGGCGGTCCCCGTGGACGAGGACGGCGCCCCGCGCGCCCCGCGCACCAGCCCGGTCGTGCACGCGCCCACCCCCAGCGACGAGCCCCTGGGCGTCCCCGCCCTGCTCATCGCCTCGTTCCCGCTGGACACCACCCGTCGGCACACCGCGCCCGGCCCGCTCACCGACTTCCTCGCGCAGCGCGCCGCCGACGCCTACGCCGGGCTCCTCGCCGACTGGCGGCCGGTGTCCGACGCGCTCATCGGACTCGTCCCCGGCCCGCTCGGCAAGGGCGAACTGGACGGCACCCTGCGCCAGGCGATCCTGGAGCGGCTGCCGCGCACCGCCTTCCTGCCGCCCGCCGCCGCCCACCGCGACGGACCGGACACCGCCGACACCGCAGACAACCTGGATGGCGCCGACACCGCCGACGAGCTGCCCGCCGCGCTGCGGCCGCGCGACGCCGAGGTGGTGGAGGGCGCGGGCGCCGAGACCGTACGGGTCCTCGCCGAGGTGCTGCCCACCCTGCTGCCCGCCGGACTGGAGCGGCGGGTGGAGCTGCGCACGCTGGGCGTGGCCCGCGTCCCGCTGACCGACGCCGTGGACCGGCTGGCCGGACTGGAGAAGGAGCCCGGCTGGTGGCGGCGGCTGTACGACAGCCTGGCCGGTGTCGACCCGGACCGGCTCACCGGGCTGCCCGTGCCGCTGGCCGACGGCCGCACCACGATCGGGCCCCGGCAGGTGCTGCTGCCCACCGGGGACGCCGTCGCCGTCGCGGACCCGGAGGTGCTGGCCCGGCTCGGTCTGAAGGTGGCCCACCCGGACGCCGCCCACCCGATCCTGGAGAAGCTGGGCGCGCTGCCCGCCACCGCGCGCGCGGTGCTCACCACCCCGCAGGTGCGGGCCGCGGTCGCCGCCTCCCTGGACGAGGACGGCGGCGCCTGGGACGAGGACACCCCGGACGCCGAGGAACTCGCCGACACCGTCCTCGCGCTGGTCCGCGACGCGGGCCTGGAGCCGGGCGACGAACCCTGGCTCGGCGCGCTCGCCCTGCCCGACGAGGACGGCGAACTCGCCCCGGCCGGTGAACTGGTCTTCCCCGGCGGCCCGTTCGCCCAGGTCATGCGCGAGGGCGAACTGCCCTCCGTGGACGGCGAGCTGGCCGCCCGCTGGGGCGAACAGCCGCTGGCCGCCTGCGGGGTGCTCGTGGACTTCGCACTCGTCCGCGCCACCGACGTCGTCCTGGACCCGGACGAACTGGAGCCGCGCGAGGCCGACTTCCCCGAGCCCGACGACCCGGGGCTGCTCGACGCGGTCGACGTGTGGTGCGAGGACGTCCTCGACCGCTTCCCGGACACCCCGGTCCCGCCGGTCGCCACCGAACTCGTCGCCGTGCGCGACCTGGACCTCGTGGACGACGACCAGTGGCCGCGCGCGCTGGCCCTGCTCGCCCGGCCGCCGCTGCGCGACGCGCTCACCCAGCCGGTGCGGATCCTGCTGCCGGACGGCACCCACGAGGTCGTACGCCCCTACACCGCGTGGTGGCTGCGCGGGCACCCGGTGCTCGGCGGGCGCCGCCCGGCCGGTCTGCGCGCCGCCGGGTCCGACCCGCTGCTGCGCGGCCTGTACGACGAGGCCGACGCCACCGGCTTCGAGGACGAGCAGGTGCTGCGCGCCCTGGGCGTGCGCACCTCCGTGGCCGCCCTGCTGGACGAGCCGGGCGGCGCCGCCGAACTCCTCGACCGGCTCGCCGACCCCGAACGCCCGGTGGCCCCCGCCCAGTTGCACGCCCTGTACGGCGCGCTCGCCGACCTGGACCCGGAGCAGGTCACCCTGCCCGACGAGCTGCGGGCCGTCGTGGACGGCCGGGTCGAGGTGGTGGACGCGGCCGAGGCCGTGGTGTGCGACTCGCCGGACCTGCTGCCCTTCACCGCGGGCGTCCCGCTGCTGCCGGTACGGCCCGCGCGCGCCGCCGAACTGGCCGAGCTGCTCCAGGTGCGGCGGCTGAGCGAGTCGGTCACCGGCGCGGTGGACTCCGAGGGCACCGAGCACGGCGTACCGGAGCCGGTACGCGTGCTGCTCGGCCCGCGCACGCCCGCCGCCTACGTCGAGCACGAGGAGCTGGTCGTGGACGGCACCGAGCTGGACTGGCGCCTCACCGACGACGGCGTCCTGCACGCCGCCACCCTGGAGGGCGTGGCCGCCGGGCTGGCCTGGGCGGCGGGCCAGTGGCCCCGCCGCTTCGAGGTCGCCGCCCTGCTGGAGGACCCGACCCGCACGGAGGAGCTGGCCCGGGACCGCTGGTTCGACTGAGGCTCCACGGCCCCCGGCCCGCCCCTGACGGCACGTGGCTAGACCGGGAAGCGCCGCCCCACCCACTTCCACAGGAACTCCAGCACGGCCGACGCCGCCACGGCGATGCCCACCGCCGTCCAGGGCATCGCCGTCCCCACCAGCTTCAGCGCGAAGAACTGCTGGAGCGCGGGCACGGCCAGCACGACGAGGAAGGCCGCCCCCATCGCGGCCACCAGCAGCACCCGCCACCAGGTGTAGGGGCGGGCGATGATCGCCAGCACCCACATGGAGATCAGGAAGAGGGTGAGGGTGGCCGCGCTGGTCTCCGCGTCCAGGGCCTGCGGGCCGGTGTAGTGGTGGCGGGCGATCAGATACGTCACGAAGGTCGCGACGGCGGCGACCACCCCGCCCGGCACCGCGTAGCGCATGACCCGGCGGACGAAGTGCGGGCGGGCCCGCTCGGTGTTCGGGGCGAGGGCGAGGAAGAAGGCGGGGACGCCGATGGTGAGCGTGGACAGCAGGGTCAGGTGCCGGGGCAGGAAGGGGTACTCCACCTGCGAGCACACCACCAGCACGGCGAGCAGCACCGAGTAGACCGTCTTGACCAGGAACAGCGTCGCGACCCGGGTGATGTTCCCGATGACCCGCCGCCCCTCGGCGACCACGGACGGCAGCACCGAGAAGCTGTTGTTCAGCAGGACGATCTGGGCGACCGCGCGGGTGGCCTCCGAACCGGAGCCCATGGAGACGCCGATGTCGGCGTCCTTGAGCGCGAGGACGTCGTTGACGCCGTCGCCGGTCATCGCGACGGTGTGCCCGCGCGACTGGAGGGCGCCCACCATGTCCCGCTTCTGCTGCGGGGTGACCCGGCCGAACACGGTCGCCTCGTCCAGCTCCCGGGCCAGGTCGTCGCGTTCGGCGGGCAGCCGGCGCGCGTCGACGGCGGCGCCGGTGAGCCCGACCTTGGCGGCCACCGCGCCCACCGACACCGCGTTGTCACCGGAGATGACCTTGGCGTGGACGTCCTGGTCGGCGAAGTAGCGCAGGGTGTCGGCCGCGTCCGGGCGCAGCCGCTGCTCCAGCACGACCAGCGCGGCCGGGGTGACGTCCGAGGCCACCGCCGGATCGTCCAGCTCGCGCCCAGCGCGGGCCAGCAGCAGCACCCGCAGGCCCTGCTCGTTGAGGCGGACGGTCTCGGCGAGCGCGGGCGAGTCCTCGGGCAGCAGCACGTCCGGGGCGCCCAGCAGCCACGTACTGGACTCGCCGTCGCTCTCGCTGAAGCTGGCGCCGCTGTACTTGCGGGCGGAGGAGAAGGGCAGCGACTCCACGCAGCGCCACTCCTCGGTGTCCGGGCAGGCGTCGATGATCGCCTGGAGGGAGGCGTTGGGACGCGGGTCGGACTCGCCGAGCGCGCCGAGCACCTGGCGGACGTACGGCTCGGGCTGGCCGTTGAGCGTGCGCAGCTCGGTGACGTCCATGCCGCCCTCGGTGAGGGTGCCGGTCTTGTCCAGGCAGACGGTGTCGACGCGGGCCAGGCCCTCGATGGCGGGCAGCTCCTGCACCAGGCACTGCTTGCGGCCCAGCCGGATGACGCCGATGGCGAAGGCCACCGAGGTGAGCAGGACCAGCCCCTCCGGGACCATCGGCACGATCCCGCCGATGGTGCGGGCGACCGAGTCCTTGAGGTCGTCGTCCTTCGCCACGAGCTGGCTGACGACCAGGCCGAGCGCGGTGGGCACCATCATCCAGGTGACGTACTTGAGGATGGTGGAGATGCCCGTGCGCAGCTCGGAGTGGACGAGGGTGAAGCGGGACGCCTCCTCGGCGAGCTGGGCCGCGTAGGCCTTGTGTCCGACCTTGACCGCCCGGAACGCGCCGCCCCCGGCGACCACGAAGCTGCCGGACATGACCTGGTCGCCGGGGTGTTTGACGACCGGGTCGGCCTCGCCGGTGAGCAGCGACTCGTCGATCTCCAGACCGTCGGCCTCCACACAGGTGCCGTCCACGACGATCTTGTCCCCGGGGCCGATCTCCAGCACGTCGTCGAGGACGATCTCCGAGGTGGCGATCTCGGTGGCGGCGCCGTCGCGCCGGACGGTGGGCCGGGACTCGCCGATCACGGCGAGCGAGTCCAGCGTCTTCTTGGCCCGCCACTCCTGGATGATCCCGATGCCGGTGTTGGCGATGATCACGAAGCCGAAGAGGCTGTCCTGGATCGGCGCGACGAACAGCGTGACCAGCCAGAGCACGCCGATGATCGCGTTGAAGCGCGTGAAGACGTTCGCCCGGACGATCTCGGCGAGGGAACGGCTGCTGCGCACCGGCACGTCGTTGACCTCGCCGCGGGCCAGGCGCTCGGCCACCTCGGCATGGGTCAGTCCGGGCGCTCGCGCCGGCGGGACGGGCAGGGGATGTACGGGGTCGAGCTCCGCGCCCGCGTCGGTATGGCTCATGCTTTCGACGGTACGTGGCGATGTGCGGCTTCACTCGTCGAGCGGGGGCAAGATCCGACCAGGGGATGACGCGTGTCCTGCGAGGGTCGTAGCCGGTGGGGGCCCTGCCCGGGGGAACTGGTGCCCCGCACCCATGCCCGGCCGGACCGTCGCCGCTCCGGGGCCAAGACCCCGCCGACGCCACTCCGCCCTGACCGCTTCGCCCTGGCCGCTCCGCTCTGGCCGCTCCGGGGCCGCTACTCCGCCGTGGCCGGGCGGCCCGCCGGGGCCGCGTCCTGCCGCCGGGCCGCGCGCTTGATCGCCGCGTCGCGCTTGCGCACGTACCAGATGCCGATCAGGCCGAGGCCGCCGCCGGCCAGGCAGGTCCACAGCCACCAGGTGCGGCCGTGGTCGTCGAACCAGCCGTAGAAGGGGAGCTGGACCAGGAAGAGGACGAACCACACGATCGTGCCGCCGGTGATGGTGGCGACCACGGGGCCCTCCAGGGGCTCCGGCGCCTCGTGCTTGGGGGTCCACTTCGCCATGGGCCCAGCTTACGGCCCGGTGCGCGGCGGACAGAAGGAGAGTCGGGCGCGGCCCGGCGCAGGGTCAGGGGTGGGGCCGGCACGGGGTCTACGCGCGGAGATGGCCTTTTCGGGCTTCATATGTTCATACTGAAACAGTCTGAGTCTGGCCACTTCTTGTCGTAGAAAAGCACCAACGGGGCAGTCCGGGGGGAACCTGCCGGTGACGGAAGTGGCGGACTCGTTCACGTTTGGTCCCCGTCCCGGCCCGGTACTCACGTACTTCCCGCACCCCTGAGGTCATCCGCATGTCCACCTCGGCCACCGCCAAGGTCCCCGCCCCCCAGAAGCCGGGAACACCCGCCTTCGGCGCCCTCGACCGCTACTTCAAGGTCTCCGAGCGGGGCAGCTCCCTGCCCCGCGAGATCCGCGGCGGCTTCGCCACCTTCTTCGCGATGGCCTACATCATCGTGCTGAACCCGATCATCCTGGGCAGCGCGAAGGACATGTACGGGCACCAGCTCGACAACGGCCAGCTGGTCACCGCCACCGCCCTGACCGCGGCCTTCACCACGCTCCTCATGGGCGTCATCGGCAACGTCCCGATCGCGCTGGCCGCCGGCCTCGGCGTCAACACGGTCGTCGCGCTCCAGCTCGCCCCGCGCATGTCCTGGCCGGACGCGATGGGCATGGTCGTCCTCGCCGGCTTCGTGGTGATGCTGCTGGTCGCCACCGGGCTGCGCGAGCGCGTGATGAACGCGGTGCCGCTCGGGCTGCGCAAGGGCATCTCCATCGGCATCGGCCTGTTCATCATGCTGATCGGCCTGGTGGACTCCGGGTTCGTCTCCCGTATGCCGGACGCCGCCCACACCACCGTCCCGCTCCAGCTCGGCGCCGACGGCCACCTCAACGGCTGGCCGGTCCTGGTCTTCGTGCTGGGCGCGCTGCTCACCCTCGCGCTGATCGTGCGCAAGGTGCCCGGCGCGATCCTCATCTCGATCGTCGCCATGACCGTCCTCGCGGTCGTGATCAACGCCGTCGCGCACGTGCCGTCCTGGGGCCTGACCACGCCCAAGTGGCCGGGCAACCCCGTCTCCACCCCGGACTTCGGGCTGCTCGGCAAGGTCAGCCTGTTCGGCGGCTTCGACAAGGTCGGCCTGCTGACCGGCATCCTGTTCGTCTTCACCGTGCTGCTGTCCTGCTTCTTCGACGCCATGGGCACGATCATGGGCATCAGCGACGAGGCCAAGCTGACGGACGCGCAGGGCCAGATGCCCGGCATGAACAAGGTGCTCTTCGTCGACGGCATCGCCGTCGCCGCCGGCGGTGCCAGCTCCGCCTCGGCCACCACCTGCTTCGTGGAGTCCACGGCCGGTGTCGGCGAGGGCGCGCGGACCGGCTTCGCCAACGTCGTCACCGGCCTGCTCTTCGCCGTCGCGCTCTTCCTCACCCCGATCGCCACCATGGTCCCGTCCCAGGCGGCCACCCCGGCGCTGCTCGCGGTCGGCTTCCTGATCCTGTCCGGCTCGATCCGGGAGATCGACTGGGCCGACCACACGATCGCGATCCCGGCCTTCGTGACGATGCTGATGATGCCGTTCACCTACTCGATCACCAACGGCATCGGGATGGGCTTCATCACCTTCGTCGCGCTGCGCCTGGCCGCGGGGCGCTCCCGCGAGGTGCCGGTGGCGATGTACGTGGTCGCGGCGGTCTTCGCCTTCTACTACCTGATGCCGGCCCTGGGACTCACCTGAGCCCGGTAGCCCCGATGGGCGGGGGCGGGGGCGGGACGGCGGCCGGGGCGCTCAGGTGACCCCGTAGAACCGGTCCGTCTCCTCGACGGCGGACCGGAACCGTTCGTCGAAATCGTTGCGGATGAGCGTCTGGACGACATAGTCCTGGACGCTCATTCCTCTTTTCGCGGCATGGGACCGGAGCCGGTCGAGCAGCTCGCGGTCCACGCGCAGGCTGAGCACGCTGGTCCCCATGGAGACGAGGGTCGCGGCACCGTTCCGCACGAGGTGTCGTGTTCCCCGTCCGTATCACCCATATGAGTGATGTGAGCGGACGGGAGTGGCCGGAGTCACGGTTTGTGTGCGCGTCCGCGGTGGTCTTTAGCGAGAGTAATGAGTTACGCTAAAGAACATGCCGGACCTTACCCATGGCGACGACGCAGCCGCCGTGAACTCCCTGCGCTCCGCCGTGATGCGGTTGTCCCGTCGGCTCAAGCACCAGCGGGTCGACGAGTCGCTCAGCCCCACCGAGATGTCGGTGCTGGGCACCCTGTCCAACTGCGGCAGCGCCACCCCGGGCGAACTGGCCCGCAAGGAGCATGTGCAGCCGCCGTCGATGACCCGCATCGTCGCGCTGCTGGAGGCCAAGGGCCTGGTCCGCCTGGAGCCGCACCCCGAGGACCGGCGCCAGAAGGTCGTCACCCGCACCGAGCAGGCCGAGACCATGCTCGAGGAGAGCCGCCGCAAGCGGAACGCCTTCCTGGCCCGCCTGGTCGACGGGCTCGACGAGGACGAGTGGGCGAAGCTGCGCGAGGCCGCCCCCGTGCTGGAGAAACTCGCACATCTGTAACGCACGTCAGCAGCCGCAAGGAGGCGAACCCACTTTGAGTACGGGATCCGGAGCAGCTTCCGCCCCCGCACCGACGGCCCACGACTCGCCCCGCAGGTCCTCGATGTTCAGTTCGCTGAAGGTCAGGAACTACCGGCTGTTCTTCCTGGGCCAGGTCGTCTCCAACACCGGCACCTGGATGCAGCGCATCGCCCAGGACTGGCTGGTCCTCAGCCTCACCGGCTCCTCCGCCGCCGTGGGCATCACCACGGCCCTCCAGTTCCTGCCGATGCTCCTGTTCGGCCTCTACGGCGGCGTCCTCGTCGACCGGCTGCCCAAGCGGCCGGCCCTGCTCGTCACCCAGTCCGCGATGGCCCTCACCGGCCTGGCGCTCGCCGCGCTCACGCTCAGCGGCCACGTCCAGGTCTGGCACGTCTACCTCGCCGCCTTCGCCGTCGGCCTGGCCACCGTCGTCGACAACCCGGCCCGTCAGTCCTTCGTGTCCGAGATGGTCGGCCCCGAGCAGCTCCAGAACGCGGTCAGCCTGAACTCGGCCAACTTCCAGTCCGCCCGGCTGGTCGGACCCGCCGTCGCGGGCCTCATGATCACCGGGGTCGGTACCGGCTGGGCCTTCCTCGCCAACGGCCTCTCCTTCGTCGCGCCCATCGGCGGCCTGCTGCTGATGCGCGCCCGTGAGCTGCACGCCGTCCAGCGCACCCCGCGCGGCAAGGGCCAGCTCCGCGAGGGCCTGCGCTATGTCGCGGGCCGCCCCGACCTGGTCTGGCCGATCGTGCTGGTCGGTTTCATCGGCACCTTCGGCTTCAACTTCCCGGTGTGGCTGTCGGCCTACGCCGACGACATCTTCCACGCCGGAGCCGGCGCCTACAGCCTCTTCAACACCGTCATGGCGGTCGGCTCCCTGGTCGGCGCCCTGCTCGCCGCCCGGCGCGGCACCGCCCGGCTGCGGGTGCTGGTCGGCGCCGCCGCGCTCTTCGGCGTGCTGGAGATCGTCGCCGCGCTGGCCCCGTCGTACTGGCTGTTCGCGCTGCTGATGGCGCCCATCGGCGTCTTCGGCCTGACGGTCAACGTCACCGCCAACACGGCCGTCCAGATGTCCACCGACCCGGCCATGCGCGGCCGGGTGATGGCCCTGTTCATGATGGTCTTCGTGGGCGGCACCCCGCTGGGCGCGCCCCTGGTCGGCTGGGTCACCGACGCCTACGGCGCCCGGGTCGGCTTCGCCCTCGGCGGTCTCATCTCGCTCACCGCGGCCGTCACCATCGGCCTGGTCCTCACCCGCCTCGGCGGCCTGCGCCTCACGGTCGGCTGGCACCGCGGCCACCCCAGGGTCGGCCTCGTCCCGCGCGAACGCCGGGAGGAACTGGCGGCTGCGGCGTGAACGAGTTCCCCCGGGTCAGTCCCGGGGGAACTCGTCGGTCCTGAGGACGAGACCGACGGGGGTGCCGGTCAGGTCGATGTCGTCGCCGAAGCCGAGGCTGAGTCCGCCCCGGTACCCGCCGTCCTCCGGCAGGGTGTGCAGGTGCCACACGCCCTCGGGGACACGCATGCGTTCCAGTCGCTCGAACAGGGTGTCGAGGGTGAGTCCGCGGCTCTGGTCGGCCATCTCGATCGATCCTGTCTGCGTGGTACGGCCCCGGCGCCGCTTCTCCGGCTCCCGCCGGGCCGCTTGCCGCCGAGCGGTACAACGACCCGCACCGTAGCGGGGACACTGAACCCATGAGACTCTTCGCCGCCGTCCTGCCCCCGCCGGACGTCCTGGACGTCCTGGCGGACGAGGTGGCGGCGCTGCGCGCGCTGCCCGGCGCGGACCGGCTGCGCTGGACCGGGCGGGCCGGCTGGCACCTCACGCTCGCCTTCTACGGCGAGGTCGCCGAGGAGACCGTGCCCGAGCTGGGGACCCGCCTCGCGAAGGCCGCGCACCGCACCCGCCCCTTCCCCCTCGCCCTGCGCGGCGGCGGCCGGTTCGGGCACGGGAAGGCGCTGTGGACCGGCGCGGAGGGCGATCTGCCCGCGCTGCGGCTGCTGGCCGGGCGGGCCCAGGCAGCGGGCCGCAGGGCGGGCGCACCGGGTACGGCGGCGGACGGGCACCGCCCCTACCGGGCCCATCTGACCCTGGCCCGCGGCCGCCCGCCCCTGGCGGACGTCCGCCCGCACGTCGCCGCCCTGGCCGGCTTCACCGGCCGCACCTGGACGGTCGACGAGATCGTCCTCGTACGCAGCCTGCTGCCCGCCTCCGGGGTGCCCGGCGAACAGCCCCGCTACGACGCGGTCGCCCGCTGGCCGCTGGGCGGCGCCGGTTAGGCTCGCATGCGTGGACCCGAAAACCCGGAACCGGATCATGGCCGGTGCGCTTGTGCTGATGTTGGTCGTCGTCGCCATCGCGGCAGCGGTCGGCCGGTGACCGCGGGCGCGGCGGCGACGGCCACCGCGCCCGCGCCCGTTCAGGTGCCCCCGGCCCGCCTGACCGGCCCGGCCCGCCTCACCAGGCGAACGCCTCCGGCGAAGGCCCCGGCCCCGGGAAGATCGCGTCCAGCTCGGTCAGCAGCTCCTCGCTCAGCTCCAGCTCGACGGCGCGCAGCGCGGACGCGAGCTGCCCGGCGGTGCGCGGACCGACGATCGGACCGGTCACCCCCGGCCGGGTGAGCAGCCAGGCGAGCGCGGTCTCGCCCGGTTCGAGGCCGTGCTTGTCGAGCAGGTCCTCGTACGCCTGGACCTTGCCGCGCAGCTCCGGATCGGCGAGGGAGTCGACGGTGCGCCCGCCGGAGCGTCGGCCGCCCTCCGCCTGCTTCTTGAGCACCCCGCCCAGCAGCCCGCCGTGCAGCGGCGACCAGGGGATGACCCCGAGCCCGTAGTCCCGGGCGGCCGGGATGACCTCCATCTCGGCGCGCCGCTCGACCAGGTTGTACAGGCACTGCTCGCTGACCAGGCCGTACGAGCCGAGCCGGGCCGCGGTCTCGTTCGCCTGGGCGATCTTGTACCCGGGGAAGTTGGACGAGCCGACGTAGAGGATCTTGCCCTGGCGCACCAGGACGTCGACGGCCTGCCAGATCTCCTCGAAGGGGGTGGCGCGGTCGATGTGGTGGAACTGGTACAGGTCGATGTGGTCGGTGCCCAGCCGCTTGAGGGAGGCGTCGACGGCCCGCCGGATGTTCAGCGCGGAGAGCTTGTCGTGGTTGGGCCAGGGCTCGCCGTCGGCGCCCATGTTGCCGTAGACCTTGGTGGCGAGGACGACCTTGTCCCGGCGGTCGCCGCCCCGGGCGAACCAGCTGCCGATGATCGACTCGGTACGGCCCTTGTTCTCGCCCCAGCCGTACACATTGGCGGTGTCGAAGAAGTTGATCCCGGCGTCCACCGCCGCGTCCATGATCGCGTGGCTGTCCGCCTCGTCGGTCTGCGGACCGAAGTTCATCGTGCCGAGGACCAGCCTGCTGACCTTGAGTCCGGTGCGTCCGAGCTGTGTGTACTTCATGACTCTCCAGCCAACGACTTGGAGTGCGCTCCAGGCAAGAGCGAGTCGCCTCAGTCGCGCGGGGTGTCGCGGGGGAACTCGTCGGTCGGCACGAGGAGGCCCACCGACGTGCCGGTCAGGTCGACATCGGTGCCGAAGTCGACCACGGTCCTGCTGCCGTAGTCGCCGTCCTCGGGGTCGGTGTGCACGAAGCAGCGCCCCTGGTAGGGGTCGGCGATGACGTAGACGGGGACCTCGGCCTCCGCGTAGGCGAACTTCTTGGGGCCGTAGTCGTTCGGTGCCGTGCCCTCGGAGATGACCTCGGCGACGAAGACGACGTCCTGGTGGCGCCAGTGGCCCTTGGCGTCCTTCTTCGCGCCCTCACGGAGCAGGGCGACGTCCGGACAGAAGCCGTTCTGGTGGCCGGGGAAGTCGATGCGGACGTCGGAGAACACTATGGCTCCCCTTCCGAACCTGTCGTCGATCGCCCACAGGAATCGCCGGATGATCTGCCAGTGTGTGTCCCGCTGCGGTGTCATGAAGACGCTGCCCCCGACGATCTCGACCCTGAATCCTTCGGGGACGGGCATACGCTCAAGACGCTCGAACCACGCGTCCAACTGCTCGGTACTGGCGTCGGTCATCGCGATCCTGTCTTCCAGGACGGTCATCGTGGCGCTCCTCCCCGGTTGCCTCGCGGAGAGGGCAACCGCGCGGTACAACGATACGCACAGCGACGGAGAGACGTCGGTATTCGGCCATTCCGGTCAGTCTGTTCCCGTCGCGTACGGCTGTCCGATGCCCCAGCCCTGGTGCATCGCGTCCGCGAACGCCCGCGCGATGACGTGTTCGCCGCCGGTGTTGGGATGCGTGCCGTCGTAGGTGTCGCGGTCGATGTCGTGGCCCTCCGGCCAGGTGGCGAGCAGCAGCGGGGAGCGCAATTCGTCGAGGTCGGCGGCGGCCTTGGCGAGGAGTTCGTTGAACAGGGCGACCTGGGCGGCGAAGGGCGCGTCGTCGCGGGCGCGGATGTTCGGGGCGACCGGGAGCAGCACCGCCCGGACGCGCGGGTTGGCGGCGCGCGCCCCGGCGACGAAGGCGCGCACGTTCTCCGCCGTCTGCCCGGCGTCGGTGTAGAAGCCCAGGTCGATCAGGCCGAGGGAGACGAGCAGCACGTCCGCCCGGCAGGCGCGCACCGCCTCGCCGATCACCGGCGCCATGTGCGTCCAGCCCTCGCCCCACCCGGCCAGGTGGGCGCGCGGGAAAGCGGGGTCGGGGTCGGCGTACGCGTACGACACGGGTGCGTCGGCCGCCTTGTCGTACAGCGCCTCGCGCGGGCCGACCAGGGTGAACGGGCCGTCGTACGTGGCGCGCAGATGCCGCCACAGCCGGTAGCGCCAGGTGTGCTCCCCCGCGCTCCCGATCGTCATGGAGTCACCGACGGGCATGAACCTGAGCATCCGCTCATGATGGACGATCGGCGCGGCGCGCGGCGGCCCGGGGTGTTCCTGGGGTGCTCCGAGGGGGCTCCGGGGCTGCTCCACGGGTGTCCCGGGGGCGTCCGGACGGCCGGCCCGCCTGAACACCCGCGGGTGATGGCAGGCTTGGGGCATGCGCCGACCGTCCGCCCTGCTTGCCGGGGCCCTGCTCTTGGGCGCGTTCGCCGTGCCCGCCGCCGCCTCGCCCGTCCTCGCCGCCGACGGGGACGGCGGGTTCACCATCACGGACCCGAGGATCAAGGAGTCCAGCGGCCTCGCCGCCTCGCATCTGCACCCCGGGATCTACTGGACCCACAACGACAGCGACGACGGTCCGTACCTCTACGCCGTGGACAGCCGCACCGGGAAGACCGTCGCCAAGGTCACCCTCGCGGGCATCGGCCGCCCCCGCGACGTCGAGGCGATCTCCATAGGCCCCGGCAACGAGATCTACGTCGGCGACATCGGCGACAACCTCGACGGCACCTGGCCCCATGTGTGGATCTACCGGCTGCCCGAGCCGAAGGAGCTGAAGGACCAGACGGTCCGGGCCACGCAGTACGTCGTGAAGTACTCCGACGGCGCCCGCAACGCCGAGTCGCTGATCGTGCACCCGAAGACGGGACGCGTTTACATCATCGACAAGAAGGAGGACGGCGGCCACCTCTTCGAGGGCCCGGCCCACCTGTCCGCCTCCGGGACCAACGTCTTCAAGCCGATCGCGCCCGTCGACCTGTGGGCCACCGACGCCGCGTTCTCCCCCGACGGCACCCGGCTCGCCGTGCGCGGCTACTTCGGCGGCATCTACTACGACTGGAACGGCGGGAAGATCAAACGCCTCGGCTCCCTCGACATGCCCCTGCAACGGCAGGGCGAGTCGGTCACCTACAGCGCCGACGGCACCAAGCTCCTCTACGGAAGTGAGGGTGCCGAGAGCCCCGTGAAGGCGGAGGACGCGCCCGGGGGAGGGGCGGACGGCTCCGGGTCGGCCAAGGACGGGAAGTCCGGCGCCTCGGACGCGGCGGGCAGCGGTACCACGGGCAAGCTCACCAAGGGTGCCGTCGCGGTGCTCGCCGTCGCCCTCGCGGTGTTCGGGCTGGGGCGGCTGTTCCGGCGCCGGTCGTGACATCCCGCTTTACCGGAGCGGGTTGACATGATCAGATCTCCCTGCCGTGTTCGGGCGGCCCTTGGGGAGGGGCCGCGAGGAGGGGAGAGCAGCACCGTCATGTCCACCGCTGTGGGGGGACCGATCCGGCCGTGCCCGGAATGCGGGGCGCAGATCCCGGTCGACGAACGGTTCACCGTCTGGTGCGCCTCCTGCGACTGGAACGTCGACCCGGGGGAGCACCAGGAGAAGCAGGAGAAGGCGAAAGAGGCGGAGCGGCGGGGGAGACGGACGCGGCCTACAGGACCGGGTCGGCTGGAGGAGGCCCGGCGCGCGCTCGCCCGGCGCCACGGCGAGCGGCTGCACGCCGAGGTGACCCGGGACGGCGCCGACCTGCGTGCCCGGCGGGACGGCGCCTCGGTCCTCGCGTACGTGATCGCCCTCGCCGTGCACGGCGTGACCGCGGCGCTGCTGTTCGGCGGGGTCGCGTGCCTGGTGTGGGGCTGGGGGAGCGGCCTGATGCTGCTGGGGGCCGTGCTGCTGGCGATGGCCGTGGCGCTGCGCCCGCGCCTGTCCCCGCCCCTCGGCGACGGCACCGTACTGCGCCGCGCCGACGCGCCGGAGCTGTACGCGCTCGTCGACGAGGTCGCCGAAGCCGTCGGCACCCGCGGTGTGGACACGATCAGCGTCGGCAAGGAGATCAACGCCGGTGTCATGTCCCGCGGCCTGCGCGGACGCCGTGCCCTGGACCTGGGCCTGCCGCTGTGGGAGGTGCTCACCCCGCAGCAGCGGGTCGCGCTCCTGGGCCATGAGCTGGGCCACTACGGCAACGGCGACACCCGGCACGGCAGGGTGGTGGGCAGCGCGCTGCGCTCACTGGCCACCTGGCGCTACTACTTCCTCCCGACCGCGCGGCCGTCCCTCGTCGAGATGATCGTCAACGCCGTCTACGCGGTGCCCCTGCTGCTCGTGCAGGGCACGCTGACCCTGCTCGACCACCTCACCCTGCGGGCGACGCAGCGCGCCGAGTACCTGGCCGACCGGGAGGCCGCCCGCACCGCCTCCACCGAGGCCGCCGTGGGTCTGATGGACCGGATGCTGGTGCTGGACTCCATCGACGTGTTCCTGCGCCGCGAGTCCAACAGCGCGGCGCTGGCCGGGACGCGTTCGGCCCGCGGGAACGCGGCGGGCGCGCGGGACGGGGACGGCCTCTGGACGCGGCTGGCCGCGCACATGGCGTCCGTACCCGAGCACGAGTACGAGCGTCAGCGGCGCGTGGGCGCCCGGCGCGGTCACAGCGTCGACTCCACCCACCCGCCGACCCACCTCAGGCGGGCCTGCCTCCTGGCCGGCCCGCCCGCCGCGGCCGCCGTGGTCCTCGGCGAGGCCCGGCAGCAGCGTATCGACGCCGAACTCGCCACGGCACGCGCCCGGGTGGCCCGCGGTATCGTCCGGGACGGCGTCGCCTGAGCACCGGCCGGGCGGCGCGACGCCGCGCCGCACGCGAGCGGAGGAGACCGCGGACATGAGGACACGCACCCTGAGGTTCGGCCTCTACGCCGACGAGCAGGGCCTGGCCTGGGTCACCGGCCTCGTCCAGGAGGCCGCGCGGGCCCGCGGGGCCCGGCTCCTGGGCCAGGAGGTGCGCCGCGAACTGCCGGGCAGCGGGACCGGCCTGACGACCGCCGAGATGTACGACTTCCTCGCGGAACAGTGGTTCTACGAGCACCCGGGCCGCCCGGCCGGCACCCGCGAACCCGTCGAACTCCACGTCCGCCTGGCCTGCTCCCTGCGCACCTGGCGGTCGATCCGCAAACAGGTCCTCACCTCCCTGTGCCCGGAGGGCGATGCTCCGCATGCCTGCCGGGTTCCGTGGTTCGCGGCGTGAGCGGACACGGCAGGCGGGGGCGCAGCCGGTTCGGCGAGCAGGTCACCACGGCGAGGGAGAGGTACGAGGGCCGCTCCAGATAGAACCCGAGGGCCACGTCACCGCCCGCCCTCAGCCGCTCGGCCGCGGCGCTGACGAGGGCGGCCAGGCGGCCCGGTTCGCGAGCCGCCCCGGCCGCGAACCGGGCCGCGTACGCGCCCAGTTGCCCACCGAGCCAGTCCACCGCCCCTTCCGGCTCCTGCCACGTCCCCCGCACCGCCGTACGCGGCTTGACCAGCCAGTACGCCGTCTCCAGCGGCGGCAGCTCCGAGGCCGGGAACGCGGCGGCGACCTCCCGGTACCGCTGGACCAGCTCCGGCCGGCTGCCGGGCGGCGGCGGCTCCGGGTGCGGCGGGCGCCGCAGCGCGTCCTGGTCGAAACGCTCCTTCGGACCGGACCACAGATAGCCGTGGTGGTGCACCGGGCTCAGAGAGGCAGCCCGAACCGGGTCGGATCGATCCCGGCCGCGCTCAGCTCCTCCGAGGTGAACCGCAGCGGCTCGGCGTCCGGCCGCTTGCTGTCCCCGAGGGCCCAGGCGTCCGTACCGATGCGGGCGAGGGTCACACACCCCTCGGTGCAGGGGCCTCCGCAGGCTTTGACGAAGGAGGCATCGGTGAGGTCGAGGGCGTAGAGGTCGTCGTCTGCGTTGAGCATGGGTTCTGTCCTTCCCGTGTCGCCATGTGGCGGCCTGACTTCACTGTGTGACGAAGCTAGGCGGGAAGGGCTCGACTCGGGCGCGAATATTCTCCATTATTCTCATGCGGTGACTCTGGATGCATGGACATTCACGCAGAGGCACGGCCATGCTGAGCGCGCCAACATCGTCGAGGCTTGAGGAGTGGGGCCGGATGGCGCGCAGGTTACGGTTCAACGGGACGGGGAGCAACGGTGGCGGGTGCCCCTCCGTGCACGAAGACTTGGACAGCGGCGAGGTGATCGTGCACGGGCCTCCGCTCGCCGACCCGGGGGACATCGCACAGCTTCAGCACCTTTCCGAGGGGGAGGTCGCCGTGGTGGTGCCGCGCGACCTGCTGGTGGACTGGACGCCGAAGGAGCGGACGCGGCAGGTGCGGACCATCGATCTGGACGAGTTCGGCGAACTGTTCGGCAAGTTCGAGCACACCGCGTGGCGCTTGGAGACACGGCGGCGGTACGCGAGCGACGAGGCCGGAGACGCCTGGAAGCAGTTCATGGAGGTCGGGCACGTCTCGGAGGACTGGACCGAGGACACGCCGGTCAATGCCTTCCGCAGGACGATCCAAGCCCAGAGCGCGGAGGGTAAGCGCATCGAACGGGTACGGGTGGTGGACGAGTCGCCCACCACCGGCCAGCGCTACCTGCTGGGGCACGCTCGGTGGAACATCGAGTCCGGCGAGGACATCCGGAACATGTGGCGAGCTGACGCCGATCGACTCCGGCTGCCCGCCGAGGACTTCTGGCTGTTCGACAGCCGACTCATCGCACTTCTGTGCTTCGATGACGACGACCAGCTCACGCACGTGGATCTGATCACGGAGCCCGCGGAGGTGGTGCGCTGCTGCATGATCCGGGATGCTGCTTGGCACCACGCCGTACCGTGGAAGCAGTTCATGGCGGAGATGCGCAGCGACACGTAGGGGCAAGAGCGGGCACCGGTGAGCACGGACTATCAGAGGGCGCGCGAGGAACTGGGCCGGAGGCTGCGGGAGTTACGCGTCGAGCACCCTGATGGCCGGCTCACCGGTACGGAGCTGGCCCGACGGCTGGGGTGGCCCCAGTCGAAGGTCAGCAAGCTGGAGAGCGGTCGGCAGACGCCCACGGTCGGCGACCTCCAGGCTTGGGCCGAGGCGGTGGGCCGGCCGGCCGTCTTCGATGAGCTGCGAGCTCGGCTGAAGGGCTTCGAGAGTCACATCCGGTCCTGGCGGCGGCTGCTCGCGGCAGGCCATGCTCCGGTGCAGGAGACGTGGAACACCCTCGTCGGCGAGTCGCGAACGCTCCATGTGTGGGACGACCACGTCGTCAACGGCCTCCTTCAGACCGCTGATTACGCCAGAAGCCTCTTCACATCGCATGCAGGGCTCCGCCGTTCTCCGCAGGACACGGAGAACGCGGTACGAGCCCGAATGAAGCGGCAGGAGTGGCTGTACCAGCCGGGCAAGCGGTTGAACCTGCTGATGTGGGAAGCCGCGCTTCGGTCCCGTGTCTGTGCGCCGGAGGTCCTGGCCGCTCAACTGGACCGGCTTCTCGGCGTCGTGGGTATGGACACCGTCCACCTGGGGGTTGTGCCCCTGGACGCGCCCTTGCGCGTTCCGGCCGGGAACGGGTTCTGGATTCTGGACGACCGGCTGGTCACGGTCGAGGACTGGCACGCCGAACTCTGGCTCGACGATGCGGAAACGATCGCTCTCTACCGGCGAGCCTGGGATGCGCTCGCGGAGTCGGCTGTCTTCGGGGCCGAAGCCCAGCAGGTGATCGCCCGCATTCGCCGGAGCATCAGCCCCTGACGCCGGCCCGCCGGGCATCCACGAGCGTGAACCGGGCCCACACGCTCTTCGTGTACGGGTCCTGTCGGCACCCCCACGCGTCGGCCAGCGCCGCCACGAGGGCCAGCCCGCGCCCGCCCTCCTCGTCCGGGGCGGCGTCGTGGAGCCTGGGCAGTCTGTCCCGGTCGGGATCGGAGACCTCCAGCAGCAGGTCCGGCCCGTTCAGGGTGAGGGTGACCCTGACCTGGGCGTAGGTGACCCGGCAGTGGAGCACGGCGTTGGTGACGAGCTCGCTCGTCAACAAGGCGACGGAATCGGCGGGTTCACCGGTGATGCCCCAGTCCGCGAGCGCCTTGGCGGTGCGTTGGCGTGCGGCGGGGACGTGCCTTCGGTGCTTGGGGATGCGGAAGGTTTCCGTGGAGGGCATGTCCGGAAGCTACGGCGGGATTCAGAACCGAGGCAATCGAAACGACGAAATACATGCAGCGGTGTCACTCGATCGTGTTATGCCTGCGTGGAGTTGAGGTCCGATGTGCCATGGTGGCGGGGAGAGAGGGGAGGCCCCATGCCCGCAGGTGGACGGCCGACGGTACGCAGCAGGCGGTTGGGTACCGCACTCAGGCAGTACCGACTGGCCGCCAGACTCGACCAGCCGCAGGCAGCGGAGATCATCGCGTCGAGCCAGGCCCGGATCAGCCGTATGGAGAGCGGACACGCCACTCCACGAGTCATCGAGGTGCGGCTTCTGCTGGACGCGTACGGCGTCCTGGATCCGGAAGTGCGGGGCAAGCTGGAGGACTTGGCGAAGCACTCCAAGAACCGGGGCTGGTGGCTGGAGCACGCGGAACACCTGCGGCCGGACTACGTCGATCACATCGCGTTGGAGGACGATGCGACGTACATCCGTCAGTGGCAGCCGGTGCTGGTGCCCGGCCTGTTGCAGACGCCGGCCTACGCGGAAGAGGTCATCTCGGCGGGGCCTGACTACGTTGATCCAGAGATCCTGGATCAGTTGGTGAAAGTGCGCGAGGCGCGTCAAGCCAAGATCGGAGAGGGCGGCGCTTCGTACACCGCCATCTTCTGGGAAGCGGCGGTTGCGCACCCCGTTGTGAGCATCGGGACTCACCAGGAGCAACTGTCCGCGATTCTCGCGGTCGCGAAGAGGAAGAACGTCACCGTGCAGGTGCTGCCGTTCAGCGCGGGAGTCCTGGTGGCCGCGGTTCCTGCCTTCTCCTCCTTCAGTTTCGACTCGGAACCGGCCGTGGAAGCAGTGACGATCGAGAACCTCCGTGGCACATCCGTCCTCGAAGCGCCCGAGGACTTGGCGGCTTACGGCAACGCGTACGACCTACTACGATCGGCGGCATTGGCACCGGACGCGAGCGCGAGGCTCATCCGGGACGTACTGAGGAACCTGAAAGAAGAGTGACGTGGCCGAGGTCGTAGGCACCTTTCGAAAGTCGTCGTACTCCGGTCAGCAGGGCGACTGCGTAGAGGTGGCCCCCACCGCCGACCACGGCCGTGCCGTCCGCGACAGCAAGCAGCAGCACGGCCCCCTCCTCATCGTCTCCCGCGACGGCTGGCAGGCGTTCCTCCAGCAGTTCGCGTAGGCGACACGCACGCACGCGCGCGTATGCACGGCGAAGGGCGCCCCCGGAGACGTACTCCGGGGGCGCCCTCCGTCACACGGGTCACCGTCGTGAACGGACGGTCACAGCTTCTCGATCACGTAGTCGACGCACTTCGTCAGCGCCTCGACGTCCGCCGGGTCGATCGCCGGGAACATCGCGATGCGGAGCTGGTTGCGGCCGAGCTTGCGGTAGGGCTCGGTGTCGACGACGCCGTTGGCGCGCAGAACCTTGGCGACGGCGGCGGCGTCGATCTCGTCGGCGAAGTCGATCGTGCCGATGACCTGGGACCGCTTGGCCGGGTCGGCGACGAACGGGGTGGCGTACTTGGACTCCTCCGCCCAGGTGTACAGACGGGTCGAGGAGTCCTTGGTGCGGGCGGTGGTGAAGTCCAGGCCGCCCTGGCCGTTCATCCACTCAAGCTGCTCGTTGAGCAGGAAGAGCGTGGCCAGCGCCGGGGTGTTGTACGTCTGGTTCTTGCGGGAGTTGTCGATCGCCGTGGGCAGCGAGAAGAACTCCGGGATGTGGCGGCCGGAGGCGTGGACGCGCTCGGCGCGCTCGATCGCGGCGGGGGAGAACACGCCGATCCACAGGCCGCCGTCGGAGGCGAAGGACTTCTGCGGGGCGAAGTAGTAGACGTCGGTCTCGGAGACGTCGACCGGCAGACCGCCCGCGCCGGAGGTGGCGTCGACCAGCACGAGCGCGCCGTCGTCGGCACCGGCCACGCGCCGGATGGGCATGGCGACACCGGTCGAGGTCTCGTTGTGGGTGAGGGCGTAGACGTCGGTGCCGGCCTCGGCCCGCGCCTCGGGGTGGGTGCCCGGGTCGGCGGAGACGACGGTGGGCTCGGCCAGCCACGGCGCGAGCTTGGCTGCCTTGGCGAACTTCGAGCTGAACTCGCCGAAGGTGAGGTGCTGCGACTTGTTCTCGATCAGACCGTGGGTCGCGATGTCCCAGAAGGCGGTCGAGCCGCCGTTGCCGAGGACCACCTCGTAGCCCTCGGGGAGCTGGAACAGTGCGCTGATGCCCTCGCGCACCTTGCCGACCAGGTTCTTGACGGGAGCCTGACGGTGGGAGGTGCCCATGAGGGACGTACCGGTGGCGGCGAGGGCGTCCAGCGCCTCGGTGCGCACCTTGGAGGGGCCCGCGCCGAAGCGTCCGTCGGCGGGCTTGATGTCAGCGGGGATCTCGATGTCGGCCACGGATCGGAGGGTAGTCGCTGGGCGAAACGGGACGTAACCGTGTCCGTCCGATGAGACGAGACGGGCTAATGGTGTGCTCGTCATTTCGTACGACGAGAATGGGGGCGCTGTGGACAACTTCGGGTGACGATCCGTGGCCGGATGCATTCTGGACCCATGACGGATCAGACGGATCGCTCGGCCCGATCGGCGCCTCAGGCCGGCTCGGCTCTTGAGGCGGACCTGCGGCGCGCCGTCCGGGGCGAGGTCGGTTTCGACGTCACCTCCCGGGCGCTGGTCACCATGGACGCTTCCAACTACCGCCGGGTCCCGCTGGGCGTGGTGGCACCGCGGGACGCCGACGACGTGGCGGCGGCGCTCGCCGTGTGCCGGGAGCACGGCGTGCCGGTGGTCCCGCGCGGCGGCGGCACGTCGATCGCGGGCCAGGCGACCGGCACCGGGGTGGTGCTGGACTTCACCCCGCACATGAACCGGGTGCTGGAGCTCGACCCCGGGGCCCGGACCGCCGTCGTCCAGCCGGGACTGGTGCTCGACCGGCTCCAGGAGGCCGCCGCCCCGCACGGGCTCCGCTTCGGACCCGACCCGTCCACGCACAGCCGCTGCACGCTCGGCGGCATGATCGCCAACAACTCGTGCGGCTCCCACTCGGTGGCCTGGGGCACGACCGCCGACAGCGTGCGCGAGCTGTCCGTGCTCACCGCGCGCGGCGAGCGGCTGCGCCTCGGCAAGGAGTGGGCCGGGGCGCCGGAAGGGCTGCGCGCGCTGGCCGAGGGCGAGTTGGCCCGGCTGCGCACCGGCTTCCCCGACCTCCCCCGCCGCATCTCCGGGTACGCGCTGGACGCCCTGCTGCCCGAGCGCGGCGCCGACGTGGCGCGGTCCTTCTGCGGCTCGGAAGGCACCCTGGGCGTGCTGACCGAGGCGGTGGTGTCCCTGGTCCGCGCTCCGGCCGCACGGGCGCTTGCCGTGCTCGGGTACGCGGACGAGGGCGCCGCCGCCGAGGCGGCCCCCGCGCTGCTGCCCCACCGGCCGCTCACGGTGGAGGGCATGTCCCGCGACCTGGTGCCCGCCTCGGCGTCCGGGCTGCCCCGGGGCGGCGCCTGGCTGTTCGTGGAGACGGGCGGCGACACGGAGGCGGAGGCCCGCGCGCGTGCCGAGGCGGTCACCGGCGCGGCCGACGCAGTGGACACCCTGGTCGTCACCGACCCGCGCGCGCAGCGCGCCCTGTGGCGCATCCGCGAGGACGCGGCCGGTACGGCGACCCGGATGCCGGACGGCACCGAGGCATGGCCCGGCTGGGAGGACTGCGCGGTGCCGCCCGCCCGGCTGGGCCCCTATCTGCGGGACTTCCGCTCCCTGCTCAAGGCCCACGACCTGCGCGGCACTCCGTACGGGCACTTCGGCGACGGCTGCATCCACGTCCGCATCGACTTCGACCTGCTGAGCGAGGCGGGCGTCGGGCGGTTCCGGCTGTTCTCGGAGGAGCTGGCCGACCTGGTGGCCGCGCACGGCGGCTCGCTGTCCGGGGAGCACGGC